>CAYZID010000216.1:0-10611 GCA_964478315.1 uncultured Myxococcales bacterium
GCCGCCCACACGCGGGAGCCAAAGCCGAATCCCAGAGTAGGTGGCGGATCGGGGCCCAGCCCCGATCCGCACACGCACGCTACCTGCGTTGGGGAAGGTCGGGGGCGTGGACCCATTGCTCCCAGCGCTCGACGTCCTGCCCCAGCGGCTGACCGGAGATCTCCTGGAGCGCCCAGGCCGCCATCTCCTTCACCTCGGGCTCGTCCCGCTTGAGCGCCTCCAGGAGCGCCTCGCCCGCCTCGACGTTGTGGGTGCGCCCCAGCGCCGCGGCCGCCCACACGACCACCTTGGGGTCGCTGTCCTTGAGGAAGGGCAGGAGCCCGAACAGGGCGTCCCGCCCCCCCATCTCGCCAACGGCCCAGAACAGCGCCTTCATGACCTCGGGCGACAAGCGCCGCTTGCGGAGCGCCCGCAGCGCGTGGGACACCCCGGCGCGCGCCCGGAGGCGCCCCAGCGCCCGCGCAGCGGCCAGCGCCACGCGCGGCCTGCGGAGAGCCAACCCCAAGGGCACCGCCGCCCGGGCGTCCCCCAGCCGACCCAGCGACACCGCCGCGGCCCGCGCGACGATGGGCGAGGGGTGGCCCAGGGCGAGGACGAGCATGGGCACGGCCCGGCGATCTCCGATGTCTCCCAAGGCGTTGCAGGCCGCGACGCGGGCCAAGCGACGCGCCTTGGGGTCGGCCAGGACGGCCGCCACGGCGAGGGTCGCGCGCTCGTCCCCCACGGCCCCGAGCCCCCGCAACGCGCTCGCCTGGACCCGGGGAGCGGGGGTCGCGAGAGCTCGCACGAGGGGCTCCACGGCGGCCGGTGAGCGGGTCTGTCCCAGGGCATGCGCGGCCAGGGCCTGGAGGGTCACGTCGCCGCTCACCAGCAACCGAGACAGCGCCTCGACCGCCCCCTCGGGGTGGAGGGCGCCGACCGTGAGAATCGCCTCCCTCCGCAGCCGCGCGTCCGGGTCGTCCAGCCGCTGGAGGGCCCAGACGCCCGCGGCCTCGTGCCCCCTCGCACGCAGGGCGGCCAACGCGGCCGCGACGCGGCCCTTGTCCTTGGCCCCCAACGCCGCCATGAGGCGGGGTACGGCGGCCTCGCCCAGCCCACCGAGCTCCTTGAGCGGGGGGCAGCGCGAGGCCACCAGGACCTCGCACTGAGCCGCCTCGTCCAAGAGCTTCCCCGCCCGCGCGCGAGCCTCGGCGGGCGACAACCCGGAGGCCGGCCGTACCGACTTGGAGGGCCGCGCGGGCTTCGCCGGCTTGGAAGGCTTTGTGGGGGGGGCAGCGCGGCCAGCCCCGGAGAAGATCACCGCGACCGCCACCACGGACGCCGCGGTGGCGGTCAGAGAGGGGAGGCGGGCGGTACGCATGGCAGGCTCCAGGAGCACGGGGTGGCAGCGAGGGCGATAATCTGGACGGCCGTGGCCCCACGTCAAGCCTGCAGAGAGGCCGTGGGGCACCACGGGGTGACGCGCCGCACGACGGGGTGCCCGGTAGGGGGTGTGCGCCCCCGCGCCAGCGGCTATCATCCGCGCAGGATGAGGCAGGATGAGGCCGGAGGAGGCAGGATGAGAATGATGTGGCAGCGGAACCGAGCGGGCCGGTGAGGGCGCGGGCGCACACGGTGGCGACGGTGTTGGCCGTGGCCGTGTGGGGTGTGAGCACCGCGGGATGCGACGCCGCGAGCAGCGCGGGCGCGGGGGCCGACGCGATGGAACTCGACGGCGGGCACGTCGACGTCCCAGAGCCCGCGCCGGGCGGCGGGCTGTGGGTCGTGGACGCCGAGGGCGTGCCGGTGGGCGCCCTCGTGCGACGCGGCGGAGACGACAGCCGCACGGGCCGGGCCCTCTACGACCTCGTCACCGTCTACGCGCCCGCGAGCGGCCTGTTCTTCGACATCACCATGGCGGATGGACAGGTGCGATACCCGGCGACGACCTACTTCCGCGACTCCCGTTGCCAGGAGCCCGTGGGCGTCGCCGCGGGCGCCTGCGCCACGTGCGTGGCCGGCTACGGGGTGGGGCTGCTCCACGCCGGGACCTGGTGGCGCGTCGTCGGGGGCGCGCCGGTGGGACAGGTCGCCATGGGCTCCACCCGAGCGCCGGGGATCTCAGAGACCTGCGTGGCCCACGGGACGTCGAGCGCCAAGGGCTACCCCATCGAACCAGCACCGCCGCCCACGCCGCCCACAGCCTTCACACCACCGCTGCGCTTCAGTTGGCGCCATGCCCGCTGACCGCCCTGCAGACACCTGGCAGGCGCACCGACGCGCCGGAAGGTTGGGTCCGCACCCGGCCTCGAATCCCCGAAGACCCCAAAGGAGTGTCTTAACCTCTCTTGGACGGGCGCGGGCCCTGACAAACAGATGACCCGCGGGAACGGGACTCGGATGAGGCATGCACAGCACGATCCAGGACGAAAGGCGCGAGATCGTTGGGGACGAGAACGGCCGGCTGGGTGTTTTGGAACATCGTGTGTGCGATTTCACACCAGACCTACCCCCGGGTTGGGAGGACGGGGGGGTGCAGTAGGCTCGGAGCGTCGTGACGAGCACGAAGGGGCGAGAGGGATGACGCCAGCGCGGCGAGTTTCGAAGAGCGAACCGTTCGAGGTTAGGAACGGTGGGCGGCCGCTGCTAGGCTCCCGCCGATGAACGCGCCACGCCCCCGATCGGTCTTCCTCGTCACCGCCACCCTCCTCTGCGCGGCGAGCGCCGCGGCGCCCGCGCCGGCCGCCCGGGCGTTCAGCGTGCGGGTGAACTTCAACGGCCAGGCCGTGCGCTGGGCCGAGCCCCTCGTGACCTACTACCTCCAGGCAGCCGGGTCCGACGACCTCACGCCCGAGCAGTCGGCGGCCGCCGTCCAGGCGGGGTTCGCGAGCTGGACGGCGGTGAGCTGCTCCAACCTCACCTTCGAGCACCTCGGGGACGCGCCCAACCCCAAAAAGGTGATCCTCTTGGCGCCCCCAGACGGGAAGAACGAGCTCGTCTGGATCGAGGACGAGAGCTGGGACCTGGGCGCGTGGGTGCTGGGTGTGACCACGCCCATCACCGACGCCGATGGGTTCATCACCGAGGCGGACATCGCCTTCAACGGCCTCCAAGTGAAGTGGACCAACGGAGGCTACGGCAGCGACCTGGAGTCGGTCGCCGTCCACGAGATCGGCCACATGTTCGGGCTCCAACACAACCTCGGCCCCTTCGCGGACCCCTGGAACCAGCCGACCATGGCGCCCAACGTGGCCCCGGACAACGCCAGCCGCTCGCTGGAGCAGGACGACATCGACGCGGTCTGCTTCCTCTACCCGGCCGACGGGCTGTGGACCTGCGAGGACGACGGCCAGTGCCCCAAGATCCTTTCCAACGACGCGAGCGGCGACGAGTTCTACGCGGGGGCCTTCACGTGCGACGGAGGGCTGTGCGCGAGCCCCACGTTCAACCAGACGGGCATCGCCGTGCTGGGTCAGGCGTGTGAGCAGGACGCCACCTGCGTGGGCGACCTGTACTGCCAGCCCTTCCAGGACAACAAGGTCTGCGCCCAGTACTGCAAGACGGCCGAACCCGAGTGCCCGGACGGCTTCGAGTGCGTGGCCTTCAGCAACCACCCGCAGTTCGGCGCCTGCCTCCCAGCCGACGGGCAGATCTACCCGCCGGGCCAGGGCCCCGGGGGCTGCGCCGTGAGCGCCGTGTGCGGAGAAGGGTGGATCTGCGCCCCCACGCCGCTGGGAGACAAGAAGGTCTGCGCCACCGTGTGCGAGGTGGCCGACCCCCTGGCGTGCCCCGACGGGGAGAGCTGCTTCGTCTACTCCGAGGGCAAGGAGACGGGGGTCTGCTTCCCCGACGGCGAGATCCCGGGGGCCGGCGAGCCCGAGCCCGAGGCGGGCCCCGAGGCGGGCCCCGAGCCCGCGCCCGAGCAAGCCTCGGAGCCCACGCCCGAGGCCGAAGAAGACCTGGGCGGGCCGGCGGAGGACGCCAGCGCGACGGACCTCGCCGGAGCGGACGCCGGGCCGAGCGTCGACGGGGCGGGCGTGGACGCGGTGACGCCCGCGCCGAGCGGCTGCACGGCGGGCGCTGGCGGCGGGCGCGCGGCCCCCCCCCTGGGTTGGCTCCTGGGACTGGGCCTGCTCTTGCTGGGCGCCGGCCGGAGGCGGTAAGGAGGGGCCCTCCCCCCGTCATTCGCCTCAGCGGGCCCCTCTGGGGGGCCACGCGGGGCCCGCACCGGAGCCCACACCATGCACAGCCCCGTCGCGACCCCCGCCGAGCGCGACGCCATCATCCGGTTCCAGGGTGACGGCGACGGACCGCACGTAGAGAGCACCTTCCTCAAGGCGAACCTCCCCGGTGGCCGCGCCCTGTGGCTCAAGCTCACCTTCCTGCGGCAGACCTTCGGCCGCCGGGCCGACCTGGTGGAGGCGTGGGCCATCGCCTTCGACCTGGGCGGCGGGGCAGCGGGAGAGGGGCCGCCGTCGATCGTAGCGGTCAAGCAAACGTGGCCCGCTCGGGAGGCGCGAACCGAGGGCGGCGCCTTCTTCGTGGAGACGCCCGGCGTGCGCTGGAGTTGGGGCGCCACTCAGGGCGCCGTGGAGGACGCCACGTCCGGGGCGCGGGTGAGCTGGGACCTGACCTTCCCCACCCGCCCCGAGGGGCTGCGACACATGCCCGCGCAGTGGATGTATGAGGGGCGGCTACCCAAGACCAAGGCCACGTCCCCGGTCGTGGACACGCGGGTGACGGGCACGGTCACGGTCGACGGGGTCCCCACCGAGTTCCACGAGGCGCCCGGGATGCTGGGCCACAACTGGGGCACCCAGCAGGCCGAGACGTGGGCGTGGGCGCACGGCAACGCCTGGGTGGACGACCAGGGGGATCCGCTCCCGGGTGTCGTCTTCGAAGGCGTGAGCTCCAAGGTGAAGTTCGGCCCGCTCACCTCGCCGCTGCTGACCATCGTACACGTCCGGCTGCCCGGCGAGCGCATCACCCTCAACGGATGGCTGGACCTCGTGCGCACGCGCTCGCGCTTCGACGGCCTCCAGTGGGAGGTCCGCGGCCAGCGCGGAGACCGGCGGGTCACGGCCCGCTTCCACGCCCCCACCGAGCGCTTCGCGGGCGTGAACTACCACGACCCCGACGGGCGCGTGGCCCACTGCCTGAACACCAAGATCGCCGACGGCACGCTGCTCGTCGAAGGACGTGACGGGGGACGGTGGCGACCGCTCGTCCAGGCGCACAGCGACCGCAGCGCGGCGCTGGAGATCGGCGACCGCGAGAGCACGCGCGGCGTGCCCCTCGTGATCTTCTGACGCCCCTCCTTCCCGAGCTCCGGCCCGCCCCGACTCCAGCCTCGACGCACGGAAAGACACGCCGATGATCTATCTGGACCACAACGCCACGACCCCGGTGCTCCCCGACGCGCGCGAGGCGGTCCTCGCCGCGCTCACCGACGGCTGGGGGAACCCGTCCTCGGCCCACGCGGTCGGACGCCGGGCGCGCGCGGTCGTCGAGGAGGCCCGCGCCGAGGTCGCCGCGCTGCTGGGGCTCGGCCCGGACGAGGCGGACCACGTCGTGTTCGTGAGCGGAGCCACGGAGGCCATCCACCACGCCGTCGAGGCCGCCGGTCCGGGGCGGGTCGTGCGCAGCGCGGTGGAGCACCCCGCGGTCCTCGCCGCGCTCGGCCAACGGCCCGACCGGCGCGTGGAGGTCTTCCCCGTGGACCGCGCCGGGCTCGTGGACGCCGACGCGCTCGTGGCGCACGTGGACGCCGGCCCCCCGCCGGCCCTGGTCGCCGTCATGGCGGCGAACAACGAGACGGGCGTCCTGGAGCCCGTGGGGTCCCTCACCCGACGCCTGGACGCGCGCGAGGTGCCCCTGCTGGTGGACGCCACGCAGCTCGCGGGGCGCCTGGATGTGCGGGCGCACCTGCCGAGCCTGCCGCCGTACTTGGTCCTGGCGGCGCACAAGATGGGAGGCCCCAAGGGCGTCGGCGCCCTCGTCGTTCGCGACCCGAGCGCCCTGCCGCCGCTGCTGGACGGGGGCGGCCAGGAGGGCGGACGTCGAGGAGGCACGGAGTTCGTGCCGGCCATCGCCGGGTTCGGGGCGGCGGCGCGCTGGGTGCGCGCGCATCGCGAGGCGGAGGCCGCGCGTCAGGTGGAGCTCCGGGATGCGCTCCAGGCGCGGCTGCTGGCGGCTCTCCCGGGGGCGGCGGTGGCGGGGGCCGAGACCCCACGCCTCCCGAACACCCTGTCGCTCCTCCTGCCTCCGGGCGCCCGGGCGGCGGAGCTGGCCGCCTGGTTGGACGAGCGCGGCGTGTGCGTGAGCGGCGGGAGCGCCTGCGAGACGGGCTCGCCCGCGCCCTCGCGGGTGCTCACGGCCATGGGCCTCTCGCCCGAGGTCTGCCTCCGCGCCGTGCGCCTGAGCGTGGGCTGGTCCACGACGGCGCGCGACGTGGAGGAGGCGGCAGAGCTCCTAGTCGCCGGAGCCCGGCAGATACTTGCGGGCCACAAGGGATTGCCTTGACCGAACGCCCAGCACTACACTCACCGCCGACTCGGAGGCACGACGTCGACCCCAACCGAAGCGGGCGGCCTGGACGGACACCAGGGGCGGAGGAGAGAGCATGAGACGTTGGTTCGCGGTGATGGCGGCGACGGGGTTCCTGGCGGCGTGCGGGGACATCCAGGTGGCCCCGCCGGTCGAGACGGACGCGGGAGGCGACAGCGGCGGCGGGGGGCTATGTGCACCGGGCGCCTGCGACGACGGCAACCCCTGCACGGTGGACACCTGCGATGGGGTGACAGGGGAGTGCGTCAACACGGTGCAGGCGGGACAGACCTGCGATGACGGCAACCCCTGCACGGTGAACGACGCGTGCCTGCCCGACGCCACTTGCGGCGGCACGGCCAAGAGCTGCGACGATGGCAACGCTTGCACGGCCGACGTCTGCGACGGCGTGACCGGCGAGTGCACCCACACGGTGCAGCAGGGGCTGAGCTGCGACGACGGAAACCCCTGCACCGAGGGCGACGCCTGCGCCGCGGATGGGGTTTGCGGGGGCACGTCCAAGGCGTGTGACGACGGTCAGGCTTGCTCCGATGACACGTGCGATCCCGCCACGGGACAGTGCATGCACGACCTCAGCGCCTGTAGCTGCAGCGAAGACGGTGACTGCGACGACGGCAACCCCTGCACGGGGGACACGTGCGACGCGAACGCCGGGGTCTGTGTGAACGCCGTGGTGGAGAACGCGCCGTGCGACGACGGCAACCCCTGCACCGACAATGACGTCTGTGCCGCCGGCGGGGTATGCGTGGGCGCCCCCAAGGACTGTGACGACGGCAACCCCTGCACCGAGGACATCTGCAACGGCGCGGATGGGAGCTGCATCAACACGATCGCCGTCGGCGCGACCTGTGACGACGGCAACGTCTGCACGGACGATGACGTCTGTGGAGCGGACGGAGCGTGCGCGGGGGTCGCCAAGGCGTGCGACGACGGCAAGAGCTGCTCGGTGGACTACTGCGACGGCGCCACCGGTGAGTGTGTGAACGACGCGACGAGCTGTGAATGCACCGAGGACGCCCAGTGCGACGACAGCGTGGAGTGCACCGTAGACACCTGCAACACCGCGGGCGTGTGCACCCACGACGCCGGGAGCTGCGCCTGCACGACGGACGCCCAGTGTGACGACGACAATGTGTGCACGACGAACACGTGTGAGGGGGGGCAGTGCATCGCTACGGTCATCCAGGGCCAGCAGTGCAGCGACGGAAACGCCTGCACCCACGGAGACGTCTGTGACGCCCAGGGGCAGTGTGTAGGGACGCCTCAGCTCTGCGACGATCAGGACCCCTGCACGAGCGACTCGTGCGATGCGGAGACCGGCCTGTGCAAGTCCACGCCCCAAGCGGGCCCCAAGTGCGACGACGGCGACCCGTGCACGGTGAACGACAAGTGCGTCAACGCGCTCCCGCCCGCCCCCAAGGGCGCCGTGGCGTGCGTGGGCGTCCCCAAGGACTGCGACGACGACAACGCGTGCACGACGGATGGCTGCAACAGCCAAGGGCTGTGTGAGAACGTCGCGCTGGACTGCGACGACCAGGACCCGTGCACGCTGGACCTCTGCGACCCTACGAATGGAACCTGCGAACACCTCCCGCCGGCGAAGCCGTGCGACTGGAGGTCTCGATAACCTCCTCTCATAGGCACTTGTTTCGCGTGAACATTGGTTCACAGTGCGCTTGTGTTCGCGCGATAACACGCGTAGACATGGGGACACGATCGCCCGGGGGGGCGGTCCGTGCTCCACTCGGAGAGCAGCGGTCACAGGAGGCACCATGAAGAGGACGTTCGAGGTCATGACGGCCGGCGCGGCGCTGGTCGTTGGGATGTGGGTGACGGCCCCCGTCGCCCACGCGGGGGCTAAAGGCACGGACGCCTGCGTCCAGTGCCACACCAAGGTCACACCGGGCGTGGTCGGCGACTGGAAGCTATCCAAGCACTCGGGCGAGGGCGTGAGCTGCGCCGACTGCCACGGCGACGCCCACAAGAGCGCCGGCGACGCGGGCAAGGCGGAGATGCCCACGGCCGACAAGTGCGCGGAGTGCCACGCAGAACGCCTGGAGCAGTACAAGAAGGGCAAGCACGCCTTCGGCTGGGCGTCCATGAACGCCATGCCGACGATCCACATGCAGGCCCGCCAGCTCACCGAGGGCATGAAGGGCTGCGGCGCCTGCCACAAGGTGGGCCTCAAGACCGCCAAGGACATCGCCGAGCTCAAGAAGAAGGGGATCACCCACGGCTTCAACTCGTGCGACTCCTGCCACACCCGCCACACCTTCAGCGTCAAGGAGGCCCGCTCGCCCCAGGCCTGCCGCACGTGCCACATGGGCTTCGATCACGCCCAGTGGGAGATGTACTCGGGCTCCAAGCACGGCGTCCGGCACCAGTTGAAGGTCGAAGGCGCCCTGCCTCCCACTGCCGCGGCCCCCACCTGCCAGACCTGCCACATGCAGGGCGGCGACCACGCCGTGGGGACCGGCTGGGGCTTCCTGGCCGTGCGTCTGCCCATGCCCGACGCCTCTACGCCCGAGGGCAAGCAGTGGGCCGCCGACCGCGTGACGATCCTCAAGGCGCTGGGCGTGCTCGACCCCAACGGCAAGCCCACCGCGCGCCTGGACGTCGTCAAGGCGGCCAAGGTTGCCACGCTCACCCAGGAGGAGTTCGACGCCCAGCGCAAGAAGATGCTCTCCGCCTGCACCCAGTGCCACGCCGGCAGCTTCGCCCAGGCTGAGCTGGAGAAGACCGACGAGCTCATCCGCCAGGCCGACCGCCTCATGGCCCAGGCCATCGACGAGGTCGTGGGCCTGTACCGCGACGGCGTCCTCGCCAAGCCTGCGAACTACGCCTCCAACTACCCGGACCTCCTTACCTTCCACGACGCCCCCACGGAGATCGAGCAGCGCCTGTTCGTCATGTTCTTGAAGCACCGCATGCGCGTCTTCCAGGGCGGCTTCCACATGAACCCCGACTACTCCCTGTGGTACGGCTGGTCCGCCATGCAACAGGACCTGACCTTCATCCGAGAGAAGGCGGCGAGCATGCGCGCCGAGTACGCCCGCGCGCACGGCAAGAAGGGCAAGAAGGGCAAGAAGGGCAAGCGCGGTCGGCACAAGTAGCCGCCTGCCCCTGCCCGGAGCGAACCACGGCCGCCCAGCGCCCCGCGCGCTGGGCGGCCATCGCGCGTCAGGGTCCGCGGTGACGTGCGCCCCCGCTGAGGCATCTGTACGACGCCTCCACCCGTGCTTATCTGTGGCGGCGCGATGCCGCGCCCCACCTGGCGCGCGGCCGACGCTCCGTCCCTCGAACCCACACCGCGTCAGGAGGACAGCGCGTGATCATCCCCTGCCCCCACTGCCAGACCAAGAACCGCGTGCCCGCCAGTCGACTGCACCAACCCTTCTCGTGCGGCAAGTGTAAGCAGGCCATGGGCCCCGTGGACTTCCCCATCGACGTCCAGAGCGAGGAAGACTTCGACGAGCTCGTCCGAGACGCCCAGGTCCCCGTCCTCCTGGACTTCTGGGCGGCCTGGTGCGCCCCCTGCCGCATGGCGGCCCCTCACGTGAAGACCACGGCCAAGGATATGGCCGGGCGCGCGCTGGCGGCGAAGATCGACACGGTGGCGCTGGGCAACCTCGCCATGCGCTTCCGCATCAGCGGCATCCCCCACTTCATGGTCTACTCCGGCGGCCAGGTCGTCCGCGAGCAGCCCGGCCTGGTGGACAGCCGCACCATGAAGTCCTGGCTGGAGCAGGCCGCCCGCTGAGCATCCGAGCGGCCTCATTTGGGGGGCGGCGAGGGGTGCTCAGCGCGCCCCGCGGCCAGCCTTCTTGGCGCGTGAGCGCCGGGGCTTGGGGGCCGGCAGGGCATCGGCGGTGGCCCGGATGAGGCCGGCGAGCCAGCCCGCGTCCTCCACGTGGTTACTGAGAAGGAGGCTGGGCTTGGCACCGGGATAGGCGGGCGCCTCCACGACCTCACCCGCCGCCTCCAGGAGCGCGAGGCCCGGTCCCAGATCTGCCACCTACTCTGGGATTCGGCTTTGGATCCCGCGTGTGGGCGGCGTCGAGCTGC
>CAYZID010000217.1:0-10572 GCA_964478315.1 uncultured Myxococcales bacterium
GCCCAAACGCGGCCTCCTGCGCCTCGGTCCTCAGAGCAGGTGGCGGATCGGGGGAGCACCTCGACTCGTTGACACCGCCCCGGGGGTGCGGGAGGTTGAGGCGCCGCCCGGGGGCGGTGATGCGGGGTCGGCGACGGCGGGCCCCCGTGGGCTGGGCGCGGCGCGCCCCAGGGCGTGGGTCGGGGCGAGGGCCCCGGACGCGAGCGGAGGCGCGGCGCGGAGGCACCAGGAGGAGCGCGTGGCACGAACCGTGGTGGGGACGAGGGTCCCGCGAAAGGAGGGGCCGGCCAAGGTGCGGGGTGAGGCCCTGTACGTGGACGACCTGCGGCGCGAGGGGATGCTCCACGGCGTCACCGTGCGGAGCGCCGTACAGCGCGGGCGGCTGGTGGGGATCCAGTACGAGGACGGGGTCCCCTGGGAGGAGATCACCGTGGTCACCGCCGCGGATGTCCCCGGCGAGAACGTCGCCGTGCTCCTGGATCGCGATCAGCCGCTCCTCGCGGACGGCGAGATCCGACACCCGGGCGAGCCGGTGGTCCTGTTGGCGCACCCCGATCGCGGGATCGTCGAGCAGGCGCGCGCCCGGGTCCGGCTGGAGGTGGAGCCCCTCCCCGCCGTGGACTCCATCGAGGAGGCCCTGCGGGGGGACATCGTCGTCTGGGGGGAGGACAACGTCTTCAAGACCTACCTCATCCACAAGGGCGACCTCGACGCGGCCTGGAAGGAGGCGGACCTCATCGTCGAGGGCACCTACCGCACGGCCGCCCAGGAGCAGCTCTACCTGGAGCCCCAGGGGGTCATCGCGGAGGCGAGCCCGGAGGGGGTCACCGTGTGGGGGTCCATGCAGTGCCCCTACTACGTCCACAAGGCCCTGCCGCCGGTCTTCGGTGTCCGGGGCGACCAGGTGCGCGTGGTCCAGACGACCACGGGCGGGGGGTTTGGGGGCAAGGAGGAGTACCCCTCGCTGCTCGCGGCCCACGCCGGGCTCCTGTCGTGGAAGGCCGGCGGGGCCCCCGTGAAGATGGTCTATGACCGGGCCGAGGACCTCGCCGCCACCACCAAGCGCCACCCCTCGCGCACGCACGTGCGGGCCGGCTTCAAGGCCGACGGCACGATGGTGGGGCTGGACATGGACTTCGTCCTGGACGGCGGCGCCTACATGACGCTCACGCCGGTGGTGCTGTCCCGGGGCGTCATCCACGCCGCGGGGCCCTATCGCTGCCCCAACACGCGGGTCCGGGGCCGAGGCGTGGCGACGAGCAAGCCGCCCCAGGGCGCCTTCCGGGGCTTCGGTGCGCCCCAGTCCATCTTCGCCCTGGAGCGCCACCTGGATCACGCCGCCGAGCGGTTGGGCTTGGATCCCGCCGAGCTGCGGCGGCGGAACCTCCTCCACGACGGCGACGAGACCTCCACGCGCCAGCTCCTCGCCTCGGGCGTGGCCGCCGAGCGCGTGCTGGACGAGGCCCTGGCGCGCACGGATTGGGCCGCCAAGCGCGCCGCCCTGGACGCCGAGCACCGGGCCGACGAGGAGGCCCGCCGGCAGGGGCGCCCGGGGGCGCGCGTGCGTCGGGGGATCGGCCTCGCCACCTTCCTGCACGGGGCGGGCTTCACGGGCTCCGGGGAGGTACGCCTCGCCTCCATCGCCGACGTCCAGGCCCACCCCGACGGGCGCGTCGAGGTCCTGGCTGCCAGCACGGAGATCGGCCAGGGCGCGACGACCATCTTCAGTCAGATCGCCGCGGAGGCCGCGGGGATCCCGTACGAATGGGTGTCCGTCGCCCAGCCCGACACCGCCCGGGTACCCGACAGCGGCCCCACCGTGGCCTCGCGGACGACCATGGTCGTGGGCAAGCTCGTGGAGCGGGCCACGGGGCGCATCGCACGGCGTCTGGTGGACGACGGGCTCCTGCCCGAAGACGGCTGGACCCCGGCGCAGTGGGCCGAGGCGTGCGCGCGCTGGACCGAGGCCCACGGGGTGCTCAGAGAGTCCGCCCAGTACCAGCCGCCGCCGGGTGTCGTCTGGGACGAGGAGACCTACCAGGGAGCCGCCTACGCGGCCTACGCTTGGGCGGCCTACGTCGCCGAGGTGGCCGTGGACACGGTGACCTGGGAGGCCCGGGTGGAGCGCTTCACCGCCGTGCAGGACATCGGCACGGTCGTGCACCCGGAGCTCGCCGCCGGCCAGATCGAGGGGGGCGTCGTGCAGGGGTTGGGGTACGCCCTCACCGAAGACGTGGTCTGGCGTGACGGGGCCGTGGCGAATGACCGCCTCACCAACTACATCATCCCCACGGCGCTGGACGTGCCGGCGCTGGACGTCGTGTTCCTGGAGGTGCCCTACGAGGGTGGCCCCAGCGGCGCCAAGGGGGTGGGCGAGTTGCCCATGGACGGCCCGGCGCCGGCCGTCCTGAACGCCATCAGCCACGCGCTGGGCGTGGACCTGGACGAGACGCCGGCCACGCCCGAGCGGATCTGGGAGGCGGTCATGGCCGAGCGCGGGTCGGAGGTCGACGGCGCACGGTCGCTGGAGGTGGCGCGACAAGAGGAGGGGGCGGGCGATGCGTGAGGTGGACAAGATCCGCGTGGCGTTTCAGGTGAACGGCCGCGCCGTGGACGTGGAGACGTGGCCCATGGCCCGCCTCCTGGACGTCCTCCGCGAGGACCTAGGCCTCACGGGCACCAAGGAGGGGTGCGGGGAGGGAGAGTGCGGCGCCTGTGCCGTGCGGCTGGATGGAATCCTCGTGAACGCCTGCCTGGTCCCCATGATCCAAGTGGCCGGCCACGCCGTGGAGACCATCGAGGGGCTCGTGGCCCGTCCCGAGACCCAGGCGCTCCAGCAGGCCTTCGTGGAACACAACGGGGCCCAGTGCGGGATCTGCACGCCGGGCATGGTCGTCGCCGCCGAGACCCTCTTGGAGGCCCGCCCCTCGCCCAGCGAGGCGGAGATCCGAGAGGGGCTCGCCGGGAACCTGTGCCGATGCACGGGCTACGCGCGCATCGTCACCGCCGTCCAAGACGCCGCCCGCCAACGCGGCGAGGCGGGGCAGCAGGATCGGGCCCAGGCCAGCCAGCCAGGAGGTGCCGCGTGAGGGGTCACATCCCGTCGTACGACGTCCTGCGCCCGCGGGACCTGGATCACGCCCTGGCGCTCCTGGCCGAGCGCGGCGCGGACCTTCGGCCCCTGGCGGGTGGGACGGATCTGATGGTGCTCGTCGAGTCGGGCGCGCTCCCGCCCACGGACTTCCTGGACCTCAGCGGCCTGGACGCCTTGCGCGGCGTGGATGTCCGCGAGGACGAGGTCGTCTTGGGTGCCCTGACGACCTACCGGGAGATCCGGCGCCACCCCGTGATCCTCGCCGAGCTGCCCATGCTGGCCCAGGCGGCCCGGCTCACGGGCGCCCTGGCCATCCAGAACCGCGGCACCCTGGGCGGCAACGTCGCCAACGCCTCTCCGGCCGCGGACTCGCCACCGGTGTTGATGGCCTACGGCGCGACCGTGGAGATCGTGGGCGCCCAAGGCACTCGGGAGGTCCCCTACGAGGCCTTCCACACGGGCTACAAGGAGCTCGCGCTCCGGCCCGGCGAGCTCATCCGGGCCCTGCGCGTGCCCCGGCGCCCGGGCGGCGTGCACCTGTACCGCAAGGTGGGCACCCGCCGCGCCCAGGCCATCTCCAAGGTGGTCATGGCCGCCTGGGCCACGCTGGAAGACGGCCGCGTGGCGGACGTGCGCGTGGCCTACGGCTCCGTGGCGCCCACCGTGCTCCGGGCGTCCGGCGTGGAGGCCGCTCTCTTTGGGCAGCGGCCCTCGCAGGACGTGGCGCGCGCCGCGGCCGAGGCGGCCCGCTCGGAGGTCCAGCCCATCGACGACGTGCGCTCTACCGAGGCATACCGCCGCGCCGTGGCGGGCAACCTCGCCGCCGAGTTCGTCCAGACCCTCGCGGCAGGCGTGGAGGCGTAGCCCGGCGAACAGAGGCCGCCTTCGCGCGGCCTCGGGGGCTCAGTAGTTGGGCTGGAGGAGGGCGCGGGGGTCCAGGGCGTTGGACACGTAGATGTGGGCCTCGCCGTGGTGAACCCGCCGGTACTTGGCCACGTACTCCAGCACCGAGCGGGCGTAGCCCCTGGCTTGGCGGTAGGGGATCTGCTCGATGAAGACGTCCATGGGGCGGTTGGGGTTGGCGCGCAGCCAGGTGTCCACGCGGTGTGGGCCCGCGTTGTAGGCGGCGGCCGCCAGGAGCTCCTGGCCCCGGAACTTGTCCAAGAGGCGGCCCAGGTAGTGCCCTCCGTAGCGGATCGCCTGGGTGGGTTCCAGGAGGAGTTCAGGGGTGAAGGCGTCGTCGCCCAGCTCCTCGGCGAGCCGCCGTCCGGTCTTGGGGATGACCTGGAGCAGCCCGTAGGCGTCCGCCACGCTCACCGAGTAGGGGTGAAAGCCGCTCTCCACCGACATGATGCCGTAGAGGAAGTAGGGCGGGACCCCCTCGCGCCGCGACGTCTCCCGCACCGCCCCCGGGAAGGCCAGCGGGAAGGCCTCGTAGGCCATGGGGGGCAGGGGACCGGTCACGGGCAGGTCCCCACCGCCGGCGCGGATGGCGAGCCGCCGACGGGCGTAGGGAGCCCCGAGGGCGGCCGCCGCGCGCTCCACGTCGCGGCGCAACGCCCGACGGTTGCGCGCCACGAGCCGCGCCCGCTTGCGGTCGTAGCGCCCCCCGGTGAGCAGCCGCGAGCCCCCGGGACCCAAGGGGCGCGCGCGGTTGTCCAGGAGCGCCGCGCGTCCCCGCTTGAGCAGGGCGTAGCTCCCGGCCTTGCGCGCGGCGCGGAGGTCGGCGAGCAGGACGAGCAGCTCGTCGATGGCCCGCTGGCGCTCGCCGATGAGCGTGTAGGCTTGGGCGCGTCGCGTCTCGGGCGACAGCTCCCCCCACCGCGCCACGAGCTCGCCCACGGCGGCGCGCTGGGCGCGGTAGCTGGGCGGCCGCGCGTCCTCCTGGAAGGCGCCCTCCAGGGAGGCCGTCGTCCAGGCCACCGTGGGCGCGGCCAGGCCCGGGGCCCCGGCGCGGGCGAAGTACGGGGCGACCCGCTCGTCTCGCGGGTCCACGCACGAGCCTCGGGAGCCGGGAGCGGGCGGCGGCTCCTCCCCGCGGAGCTCCATGAGGCGACTGTGCGCGAGGATGCCGTAGTAGCCGTAAGGTCGCGCGGTGGCGAGCTCCTCGAAGGCTCCCCGCGCCGCGTTGAGGCGCCCCGCTCGTTGGAGCGCCCGCGCCGCCCAATAGGCGTTGGAGTCGCGGGCCCGCTGGGAGCGTGCGCGCCGCGCCCGGAAGTAGCCCACGGCGCGCTCGGGGCGCCCCATCCCAAAGAGGCTCCAGGCCAGCTCGGGTGCGAGCACCGCGCGGAGGTAGGAGTGGCCGCGGAGGGCCCGCAGGTACGCCGTGTAGGCTGCCCGATAGTGGCCGAACTCCAGGCGGAGGTCGCCCAGGGCGCGCCAGAGCGCCGATTTTCCTGCGCCCGGCAGGGACTCCTCCACCGCCTGCTCGGCGCGGTCCCACGCGCCAGCGAGGGCGTAGATGCGCGCCATCTTGGCCGCCGGCGGGCGCCGGCCCCCCAGGCGCCGGAGCTCGTCGTACAGGGCGACGGCGTCGGCCTCACGGCGGATCTCCACGTAGCACGACGCGAGGAGCGACAGCACCTCCCGGAGCCGCGCGCGGGGGCCCTCGCCCCGGAGCTCCTCCAGGGCGGGCTCCAGCTTCTCCACGGCCGCCTCGTACCGGCGCTCCGCCGCCAACGAGCGGGCCGCCTCCAGGGGGTCACGCGGGGGCGCGGACGCCGCCGCGGTGCTGGGCGCGGCCGGGGCGGGCCGCTCGATGCCGTCCAGGCGCGCTGCGGCGCGGCGCGCCGCGGGGGCCCCCGGGTCGGCGGGCCAAGTGCGGGCGAAGCGCAGATAGGCGTCGCGCGCCCGGGCCTCGTCGCCGTGGCGCTCCAGGGCCTGGGCGGCTCGCAGCGCGGCCTGGGTCCGGCGGGGGGAGCGCGGGTCGTCCACGACCAGCTCCAGCTCGTCTGCCTCCCCTTCGAAGCGCCCCAGCTCGTGGAGCGCCTGGGCGCGCCCCCAGTGGAGCTCGTCGCGGAGCGGCCAGGCGGGCGCCGCGAGGAGCTCGTCCCAGACCGCGAGGGCCTCCTCGGCGCGCCCCTGGCGCGAGAGAGCCACGGCGAGGAGGTGGGTGGCGGCCGCGTGGATCTCCGGGGACGGGGCCGCGCCCAGGGCGTCGCGGGCGGCGCCCTCCGCCGTGCGCGGGGCGTCGCGGTCCTCCCTGCGCGCGAGGGCCTCCACGGCCCGCTCCAGGGACGCGATGGCGTCTCCACGGGTCGACGTCGCCGTCGTCGCCGCGGGCGTCGCGGCTCGCGCGGGGTCGGCTTGGGATGCTCGGGGGCGTGCGGGCCCGTCTCCCCGCGGGCGTGCGGGCTCGGCGTCCGCCATGAGCGCCGTCGGTGTGCATGTCGCCCCGTCAGCGCCGCTCTCGTCCCCGCCCCTGGGGCTCTCGGTGGGAGTGCCCCATGCGCCGCCGCCGGGGGGCTGCGCCCGCGTCGCGTGCGGCGGTTCACCGGGCGGCCCACCGCCCACGAGGGCCAAGGTCGAGAGGGCGGTGGTGAGCGCGACGAGCATGAGCCGATCCGGTGAGAGCGTGGGGGAGGAGCTGGTTGGGGATGCAGGTGGCGGCGACCGCGGACGTGTTCCCTGAGACGGAGCCTCGATGCCTGTATTTCAAGGGGGCTAGAAGCTCGATTCACAAGGGCGGACCGAGCCAGGCGCCGCGTCGTGATTGCAGGTGGTTTCGCGAGGAGGGAGCGTGCTGGTGGCACGTGACCGACGAGGGGGACCGCCTGCAATCACGAGAGCAAGCCTGGGGACGGGAGACGTTGTGAATCATGCTTCTAGGCCTTCATCCTCCCCGCCGTCGTGCCAGCCCGCAAGAAACGGCCCCATCCGTCTGGCGTGACGTGGGCGCCATCAATCGAAACAAGGTGACTCGCTCCCCGGGCCATTCCCCGCGGGGTTTCACGGGAGGCGCGGCGAGCGCGGAGCCCCCTCGCGCTCGCTTTGTCCACCGCACCCAACCCGATGGACGGTCGCGCCGCGTCGTGAGACCGTAGGTCTCAGGCTCGGCACGCCAACACCCGCCGGCCGCGCGGCCTTGACGGCGTGGTGGCGGGCTCGTGGCCCTGCCTGTCTCACCAACTCCCCGCCGGGCCATGGCGGGGCTCTCTCTTGCGAGGTTCCCATGGGTCTCCGAACGCAGCTCGTTTACGCCGTCCTCACCGTGTCCCTGTCGAGCTTCGCGGCCGCGTGCTTCGGCGGCCCGGCCCTGGTCATCCACACGGACGGGCCGCCGGTCGCGCAGGCCCCCGCCGTCGTCGTCCCAGCGGGGTACGTGCTGACCGAGCCCATCGACTGCTCGGGGACGGATGAGATCCACCTGGAGAACGCCTACATCAACACGCTCGGGCCGGCGATCATCGCCCGGGACGCCTGCACGATCACCCTCGTGAACAGCCAGATCATCTCCCAGCAGTCCGTGGCGCTCCAGGCCAGCGGAGCGGGGGACATCGTCCTCCAGGGTTGCCTGGTCCAGGGGGCGGCCGGGGCCATCCAGATCACGGGCGCCAGCGACGTGACGGCCACGAGTAGCACGATCGTGGGGGCCGTGACGACGAGCGAGGCCGGTGACTTCCACGCCAGCCCCGACACCGCCCTGCGTTCGTACTGAGGTCCTCGCTGGACCCCCGGGCGCCTCGTCCCCGGGGGCACCTCACGCGGGTAGACCAATCGGGGCTTGGGCCCCGGGCTGGTTTATGTATCATGGGCCCAGCTCCGGGGTCGTCTAACGGCAGGACAGCAGTTTTTGGTGCTGCTCGTGGGGGTTCGATTCCCTCCCCCGGAATGCTCCTCCCTCCGCTCGTGGTCGCGGTGGTGGATGCGGTTCGTGCGCTCTGTGGATGGGCGTCGCGGGGAATGGCGGAGGCCCGGCGGTGGTTGCCGAGCCGTGCCGCGCGGAGCGTGGCTCCCGCGTGGGTTCGTGCTACTGGACGCGCGAGTGGCTTGGGTCGGGTCGCTTGGGACCGACCCCGAGGCTGCCGCTCGGGGCGGGCTACAGATGGCCCGATTGGGACCTGATTGGGAATGGAAGGAACGCTATGTTGACCCCCCACGCTCCCCACCACCGCGGGCGCCACCGCGGTCGTCCTCTCCTCTGGGCGCGGGCGGCCGCCGCCCTCGCGCTGTCGCTGGGGGCCTTGGGGCTCGTGGCGAGCGGGGCGCCGCCGGCTTCGGCCAAGCGGGCGCGGAGCCTCCGTTGCCCCGCGGTCAAGCCAGGGAAGGCGCTTCGCGTGTACGCCATCGGGAGCTCCACGATGGGGTCCATCCTGGCGCCCATCCTCAAGGCCGAGATCGAGCGCATGGGCGCGACCTTCCACTTCTGGGGCAAGGCCTCGTCGGGGCTCGCGCGCCCCGACTTCCACGACTGGCCCGCCGTGCTGCCGGGGCTCATGGAGCGCCGGCACCCGGACGTGCTCATCGTCTCGTTGGGGACCAACGACGGCCAGGCCCTCTCCTACTACCGCGGGGGACGCAAGCCCAAGGGGGCCGCCAAGCCGGGCGCCCTCCGGTGGGCCAAGCTGTTCACGCCCGAGTACGCCAAGCGCTACGCCGCGCGCGTGGACGCCATCCTGGAGGCGGGAGCGGGCCCCGACCACGCTCGGCCCATCATCTGGTTGGGTCCCACCGGCCACCCCACCGAGAAGTACAACAAGCGCATGCGCTATCTTCGCGGCATCATCCTCAAGCGTATCAAGGCGTTCGACGGAGACGTCGTCTACCTCGATGGGCTCGCCCTCACGCTGGACAAGAAGACCGGCACCCCCAAGGCGCGCGTTCACGTCCCCCACCGCGAGGGCGACGTGCCCGCGCTGCAGCGCGACGGGATGCACCTCACCACCGCGGGGGCGCGCTGGTTCTTGGCCGAGCCCATCCTTCGGCAGCTCCGACGGTGCGTGCGGGCGGAGGCCAAGGGCAAGGCCAAGGGCAAGGCCAAGGGCAAGGCCAAGGGCAAGGCCAAGGCCAAGGGCAAGGCCAAGGCTGAGGCCAAGGCCAAGACTCGGTAGGGGGCGCGGCGCTCGCCGTTGGCGTGGTCCGTGGCGCCCCCCGGGTTCGGTGGTGCGGCGGATGGCTCAGCGGGGGCGCGCGGGTCCTGCGGCGCCCAGGCGCACGGCGTCTTCGAAGGCGGAGAGGCTGCTGGACCAGCGGGGCTGGGCGCGCGGGAGGGCGCGGGAGCTCCCGGGCGTAGGACCAGCCGAAGGGCGTACGGAGACGCGGGTCCCCGGCGCCACGAGCTCGGTGACCCGCGGTTCGCCCGGACCTCGCTCCACGCGGAAGATCCCCCGGCCCAGGGCGTAGAGGACCACCACGTCGGGGGGCGCGCCGGGCAGCCGGTCCGCGAACAGGACGACCTCTTGGCCCGGGCCCAGCCGCAAGGTGCCCGGCACGACCGTCACCGCCCCGCCCGCGGCCCCGCCAGGCTGGACGACCCACAGAGACGCGCCCGGGGTGACCCCCTTGAGGCCTTCTTGCACCACGACGCGGGTCCACACGGCCAGACGACCGCCCCCGCGCGGCGCCTGAAACGACTCCTTCACCACCACGCGGGCCACGACGTCGGCGCGCGCCGCCATCGTCTGCACGTCCTCGTCCACCACCACGGCCGCGCTCGCCGGCATCTCTCCGGCGGTCACGAGCACGAGCAGCAGCCCACCAACCAAGAGCGGCAGCGTCCCCAAGGCGAGCCCCCGGTGAGGCCGGGAGCGCGCCTCCGTCGCTGGCGGGACCGATCCCCGCGCGCGGGTCGTGGGGAGCGCGCGCTCGTCCAGCGCGGGCTCCCACGCCTCGTGGCGCGAACCTCGCGGCGATTGACAGTCCATCGTCCTCCGACTAGTTGTAGCGCCGTTCGCCGTGACCGGCTCACAAGGAGGCTGCGACCATGACGCGCGCCACACGGAACGTCCTCGTCCTGCTGCTGTTGCTCTTCTTCGTCGGCCTCTTTGCTGGCTGTCCCAGCTGGGCCCCCGCCAAGGAGGGCAAGTGCAACGCCGGGCGCCAGTGGGTGCCGCCTCATGAGGAGGGCGGCAAGTGGATGCCAGGGTACTGCAAGGACGCCCTGTAGTCTCGGTCGAGAACGTCTCTTGCGTCTCGTGGGCCTCCGCGCAGGCGCGCCCCCTCAGCCCGAGGGAGCGGCGCGCCTCGCCGCCGTCGCGTGCGCGGTGGCGGCGGGTGGTGGGGCTTGGGGCCCCGTCCGTGCGACGGGATGGTCGCCGGGTGTCGTCGCGTTGGACCTGCGCGTGAGCTACGGGGAGCGCGGATGACACGGGAGGCTCGAAGCATGGTGCAGAACCCGGGCCGAGCGGGCGCGAGCGGGGGCGGCCGCGATCGCCGCGATCCGCGACGGGAGGGGGCTGGGAATCATGCTCCTAGCATGAGGGAGCCCAGATCCGCCACCTGCTCTGCGGACCGAGGCGCAGGAGGCCGCGTTTGGGCAA
>CAYZID010000218.1:0-10553 GCA_964478315.1 uncultured Myxococcales bacterium
ATAATCCAATGATAGTTCCAACAGGCGTTGAGCGGCCCCCAACGCCGCAGCCCCACCCACCACCGCCACCGCGTCCGTCCCCGGCGGCACGTCCACCAAGAAGGTCACCGCCGCGTGCCCCGCGTCCCCCACCACCACCCGCGCGCCCGGATGGAAGTCCCCGAGGTCCGCCTCCACCCGGCTCACCCCCGCCGACACCGCGGTCACCACGCCCTCCCCCGTCACGGTCACCACGCTCGGATCCAAGGACGCCAACGCGACCTCGCCGGGCAGCAGCGTCTGGCGCACGCCCGCCCGGGTCACCTCCACGGCGACAGACGCCTGGGCGGGCTCCCCGTCCGCCAGGAGGTAGGGTCCAAAGACCGCGAGGCGGGCCGCCGTGACGGGGCTCTCCGCCGGCCGCACCGGCGCCAACAGGAAGCGCAGGATCGAGTCCAGCCGCGCCGCCCACGCCGCCTCGTCGTGGAGCGCCCCGGGATCTTCGAGGTAGCCCAAGCTGTCCCCCAAGGTCAGCCCGTGCGCCAAGGCCGCCGCCCGCGCGCTCCGGATGCCCGCGATCATCTCTCCCCCCGACGCCACCTCCTCGCCCCCCTCGGCGCTGCCCGCGTCGAACCAAATGCGCGCAGGCATGGGCCCCTGGAAGGCCGCCCACGCCGCCCCCTCCGCCCCCTTGTCCCACCACAGCGACGGCGAGACGCACCCCACGACCCCGAAGGTCTCCGGGCGCCGCATGGCGATGTGCAGCGAGATGAGCCCCCCCAGGCTGGACCCCGCCACCGCCGTGTTCGCCCGCCCGCACCGCGTGCGAAAGTGCAGATCGATGAGGGGCTTGACCACGTCGGCCAGGAAGTCCGCGTAGGCGTCACCCTTTCCGCCCGCGCCCACGCTGGCGTCGAACGACGGCGTGTAGTCGTCCATGCGCTCGGCCGTGTTGTCCACGCCCACCACGATGTGCGGCTCCACCTCCCCCGCCGCCGTGAGGGCGTCCAGCGTCTCGTCCACCCGCCACTCCACCCCGAAGGCGGCGTCGGCGTCCTGGAACAGGTTCTGCCCGTCGTGCATGTAGAGCACCGGGAAGCGCGCATCCGGCTGCGTCTCGTAAGCCGCCGGGAGGTAGACGCGGATGAGCCGCGGGAGGAGCGGGGTCGCCCCGCTCGCCCCCACGGGCCCCAAGACCCACCACCGGCCCGCCCCCTCGGGCGTCACGTCGGGGAGCCCCTCAGGCGGCTCCGGGCAGATCTCCCCGGCGAGCCCGTCCGGCAGGGGCCCCGCGTCGGCTTCGCTGGTGTCCGCCACCGTGTCCGCCGCCGTGTCCGCCGCCGTGTCCACCGCCGTGTCCACTTCCGTGTCCACTTCCGTGTCCACTCGCATGTCCACCGCGATATCCAGGTCCGCCCCCTCGTCGGGCAAGGCGTCCGCCGCGCCGCCGTCCGGGCTTGGCCCCGGGAGTTCCAGCCCTCCGTCGGGCGGGTGGATGTCGGCGCCCCCGCCCCCATCGGACTGCATGGCCTGGGGCTCCGCCGCGCATCCCCCGCCCAAGCCCCCACCCAAGCCTACAAACAAGACCAGCGCGAGAGCCACCCCCACGGCCGACCGCCCGGGAGGCGCACCGGATCTGCGTGCGCCCCGCCTGCCCACGGAACGCCCCAACGGGCATGAGCAATTCATCCTCTCCTCCTAGCGGACCGCCCCTCAGAACACCAGCAGCGCCCCAAGGTACAGAGGCGCCACGAGCAACATCAAGGCCGCCGTGTAGCCGATGAGCTGGCTGGCCCGGAGCCCCGTGACGGCGAGCAGCGGCAGGGCCCAGAAGGGTTGCAGCATGTTCGTCCACTCGTCGCCATACGCGAACGCCATGATGGCCTTCCCCGGCTCCACGCCCAGCGCGTGCGCGGCCTGCACGACCACCGGCCCCTGGACCGCCCACTGCCCTCCGCCCGAGGGCACGAACAGGTTCACCACCCCGGCGCTGGCGAAGGTGAGCGGCCCGAACGAGTGGGGCCCGGCCACGTCGACCACGCCGTGGACGAAGACCTCGGCGAGCCCGGACAGCGCCATGAGCCCCATGATCCCGGCGTAGAAGGGGAACTGGAGGATGATCCCGCTCGCCCCGCGCACGCCCTCCGCCACGGCGTCCGCGTAGGCCCGGGGGCTCCCGTGGGCGAGCAGGCCCAGGGCCAAGAAGGCCAGGTTCATGGTGTTGAGGTCGAGGCGCCCCAAGCCCACGCGGCCCAGGTACAGCCCCAGGTAGGCGAGCGCCAGGGCGGCGGCAACCCACGCGAGCAGGCGAGAACGCTCCAGCCGCTCCGCGGGCGTGGCCGCGCCCTCCGCGCGCGGCGCGGCGCGGTCCCCAGCCGCGCCCGAGCCCCCTCCGGCCGCGGCCTCCCCGCCGTGGACGGCCGGATCGAACTCCACGACGTCCTCACCCTCGGGAAGCATGGCCCCCAGGAGCAAGGGGACGGCCACGAGCAGGGCCGCCGTGAGGGCGAGGTTCATGGGGCTGAAGATCGTGTGGGTGAGGGGCACCGGGTCCAGCCCCACGTCCCCCAGCAGCGACTGGACCTCGGAGGCCACCGTCACCTTGAGGGGGGCCGACCCGCTGAGCCCACCGTGCCAGACCATGAGCCCCGTGTAGCCCGCCGCCCCGAGCAGGGGGTAGTGGACCCGCAGCCCCCGCCCGCGCGCCGCGCGCCCCACCTCCCGGGCCATGAGCGCCCCGACGATGAGGCCGAGCCCCCAGTTCACGAGCCCCGCGGTCATGGCCACGAGCGCGGTGAGGGCCACGGCCCCGCGCGCCGTAGCCGGGAGCCCCGCCACGCGCCGAATGAGCCGCCCCACGACGGGCGCGCTGGCCAGGGCGTGCCCCGTGACCAGGATGAGCACCATCTGCATCCCGAAGCGCAGGAGCTTCCAGAACCCGCGCTCTCCCGGAAGCACCTCGCCCCCCGCGAGCCGCCCGCCCCACTGCCCCACGGCCTCCAGAGGCCCCTCGCCCGTCACGGCCACCGCCAACGCGAGCGTGACCAGCGTCAGGAGCAACGCCAACACGAAGGGGTCCGGCACCCACCGCTGCGACCACCGCGAGAGGCCCTCACCCAGCGCTCGGATCATCGCCCGCCCTCCTCTCCCGCCGGTCCCGCCCGCGCAGCGGCCCGGAGCCTCCACGCTGGCCCCGCCGCCAGCGCAGTCTGGCCCCCTCGGGCGCCCCGCGCAACGCTCCCTTGCCGCGACGCGGGGGCACCGCGTAGGCTCCGGGCCGCCCTCCCCGCTCCTCCCCCGTCCGCTCCCCACCTGTCCGCACGAGGCGCCCCCCATGCGTACCACCCAACTCCTCACCTGGCGCCGCCGAGCCGCCGCCCGCCGCTTCGGCGCCCAGGGAGGTCTGGCCCGCGCGGTGGAGCTGGGGCTGGGGATCGGCGCGGCCGGAGCCGTGGCCGTGGGCATGGTGACCGTGGCCCGGGGGGACGTGGCGGCCGCCGACCTCTCCCACGTCCACAACGCCATCCGGCAGCGCGCCTTCTGGCTCTCGCTCCTCCCCGCGCTGGTCGCCTGCTATGCGACCTTCGACCTGCTCTTTCGCGGCGCCGATCGGGCCGCCCTGAGCCGCCTCCCCGTGCCCGGAGGCGCCCGCGTCGCCGAGTCCCTCGTCCGCGCCGCCCTCCTCCACACGCCCCTCGTGGGGCCAGGGCTGGCTTACGCCTGGGGCCTCGCGCTGGCCGGAGCCCCCACCGCGGTCGCCGTCTACGCGGGCGCCCTGCCCGTCCTGTCGCTGGCCCTCGCCGTCCCCGTAGGAACCTGGCTCCACCTCTTGGCGGGCCGCTCCCTGGACCGCGGCGCCTCGGGCCTCAAAGCCCTCCTCTCGGGCGGCGTGGTGGTCACCGAGGAGGCGCTCCTGCTCTACTCCCCCGCGGGAGCCCTGGCCGTGGTCTTGGGGGTCGGCATGTTCAACGACCTGTTCCTCTACCGCGGGCTGGTCCACGCGGCAGGCGGCAGCCCCGCCCTCGCCTGGGCCCCGGTCGTGTGGACCCTCACGCTCGCCTTCTTGGGCGTCCGCCGCGCCATGCACCTCGGCCAGGCCGCGCTGCCCCTCATCCTCGCGCGCTTCGTGGAGGCCGAGGCCCCCGTGGCGACGGCCGAGGAGGGGGTCCCCGCGCGCACGCCCGGAGAGGGGCTCGCGCGCTGGCTCCCCGCCGCCGCCCGGAGCACCTTCCTCCGCGATCTCCGACAGCTCCGGCGCCGCTACCGCCTGGACCGCATGCTCCTGTGGGTGTACGCGTTCGCCCTCCTCCGCCTGGGGACCTCCTTGGCCGACCAGGCCACCTCGCCGCTCGGGGCCGCCCTGGCCCACGTCGCCGCCCTCACGCTCGTGGTGGGTACGCTCCTCGTGAGCGCCTTCCGCGTCCGGGGAGAGCTGGCCGCCCCCTGGCTCTCGGCCACCCTGCCCCAACCCCGTGGCCCCGCCCGCGTGGGCCGGCTCGCGGCCGCGGCCCTCTACCCCGCCTGGGCCCTGGGCCTCACGGCGGCCTCCGCCTGGTGGGCGGCGGGCGCCGCGGCCGGCGCCTGGGCGCTGACCCTAGGCGCGGGCGCCGTGCTCGTCCTCGTGGTGGGGGCCGACCTCGTCGCGGCCCGCGCCCCCGCCGGGCGCGCGTTGGGCGCCGCCCTGGCCTGGCGCGCCCTCGTCCTGGGCGCGTTGGGCCTCGTCCTCTGGCTCGGAGACCACACACCATGACCCCCACCCTCCGCATCCGGGGCCTCGTCAAGCGCTTCCGCCGCGTAGAGGCCGTCTCGGGTCTGGACCTCGACGTGGCCCCGGGTGAGCTCGTGGGCCTCATCGGCCCCAACGGCGCGGGAAAGTCCACGACCGTCAAGGTGGCCACCGGGCAGCTCGTGGCCGACGCCGGCACGGTCCAGGTCGCCGGCGTGGACGTGGGGCACGCCCCCATCGAGGCCCTGCGCCGCACGGGCTACGTGCCCCAGCGCGTGAGCCTCTTCCCCTTCCTCACCGGCCGCGAGGTCCTGGAGTTCGTGGCCTCGGCCCGGGGGGTCCCTGCCGCCCAGGCGGAGCCCCGCATGGACGCGCTCCTCGCGCGATTCCACCTCACCGACGCCCAGCACCGCCTCACCCGCGAGTACTCCGACGGCATGGCGCGGAAGCTCGCCGTCGCCGCGGCGCTGCTGGACGAGCCACCCCTCCTCGTGCTCGACGAGGCCCTCACGGGGCTCGATCCGCGCGCCGTGGCCGAGGTCAAGGAGGTCATCGCAGAGCGCCGGGCCCAGGGGGCCGCCGTCCTCATCGTCTCGCACCTCCTGGACTCCCTGGAGCGCATCGCCACGCGCGTCGTCCTCATCGACCACGGCAAGACCCAGGCCACGCTCGACCGCGAGGCGCTGGATGAGATGGCCGCGCGCGGGGAGACGCTGGAGCGCTTCTTCTTGGACCACACCGGCGCCTGACACGGCCGGCACCGCTTCGGAGGCTATCCGCGCGGCTTCGCGCGGATAGCCTCCAGCGCCTCAATGGCCCGGGCGAGCCGCCCGGCCTCCCACACGGCTCCCAGCGCCAGCGCCTCTTCGCGCGCCGCGCGGCAGGCGGCCAGCGCCCATCTCGCCCTCTCCTCGTCCCCGGCGCGCGCCGCCACGAGGCCACGCCTCCGCGCGATCCGCAGAGCGAGGAGCCGGAGGCCCAAACCGCGCGCCTGTCCCTCCATCCCTTCCAGCTCGCGCAACACCGCCGCGCAAGCCACCGCCCCCGCGGCCAAGCCCGCGATGGACCGGGCCTCCAAGCTCAACCCCGCCGCCCCCAGCTCCTGGGCCTCCTCCACGACCCCAGCCGCCCACGCGGGCCACTCGCCCTGGGCCGCGAACCACTCCGCCGCGGCGAGCCGGTGCTCCAGCGCCTCCACGCGGTACCCCAGCTCCGCGAGCTCCGCCGCCGCCGCGAGGAGCGCACGGGCCCCGCTCTCGCCGGGCTCCTCGGCGAAGTCCACCCACCGCGCCAGGGCCCGGAGCAGCGGCCCCATGCGCGCGAGGCCTTGGGTCTCCGCCAGCTCCCGCGCGTGCTCCAAGCGCCTCCGCGCCGCTGGGATCTGCCCGGCCGCGACCAGGGCCTGCACCGCCGCCAGGGCGGTCGTCAGCGCCTCCGCTGGACGCGCCCGCGCCTCGAACCGGTCCAGGGCGCCGACCAGCGCCTCCGTCCCCGCGGCGACCTCTCCCCGGGTGAAGCGCAAGGCGGCGAGGTTCACGGCGACCCGCTCCTGGGCGTCCGTGTGCCCCAGCCGAGAGGCGTCCTTCAGCGCGGCGCGGAAGAGCACCTCCGCCTCGTCGAGCCGCCCCAGACGCGCGTCGAGCTGGGCGACGAGGCAGCGGGTGTCCAGCTCCGAGCGGGCGTGCCCGGCCTCCTGAAAGCCCGCTCGGGCCGCCTCGAACAGCGCCCGCGCCTCGCGCAGCCGCCCCTCCTCCGCGGCGAGGTTGCCCAGGTTCGCCCGATCCACCGCCACCCCCGCCACCAAACCCAGCCGCGCGTGGATGGTCGCCGAGGCCTCGTAGTGCTCCCGCGCCTCCCCCCGGCGCCCCTGGGCGGCGGCGACGTTGCCCAGGTTCGTGCGAGCCCGCGCCTCCCCCCGGGCGTCTCCCCCCTCGCGGGCCAGCTCCAAGGCCTGCGCGAAGGCCGCATGAGCGTCGGCGATGCGCCCCTCCACCCGGGCGACGTTTCCCAGGTTGGAGAGCGCGAGCCCCTGGCCCACGGTCGAGCCAGCCCTCTTCCACAGGCGCAGCGCCTCCTGGAAGGCCTCCACGGCGGCGCCGGTCTCTCCTCGGGCCCGCTCCACTTCCCCGAGCGAGTTCAAGGCGTTGGCGGCTCCATCGGCGTCCCCCAGGGCCATGAACCGGGCGAGCGCTTCCCGGAGCCAGCCCCGGGCCTCCCCCAAGGCCCCTCGGGCCGAGGCCAACAAGCCCAGGTTCCCGGCGTGCGTGGCCACGGCGGAGTCGTCCCCCAGGGCTCGGGCCAGTTCCAGCGCCTCGTGGTGGAAGCCGGCCGCCTCGCCCGGCGCACCCCGGTCGGCGGCGACCAGCCCGAGCTGGCCCAACACGGCCGCCAGGCGGCGCTGGTCCCCACGGCGTCGGGCCAGCGCGGCGGCGGCGTGGAGCGCCTCCTCGGCCCGCGCCGCGCGCCCCAAGAGCTGCTCGCACAGCGCTCCGCGGATGAGGGCGTGGAGCCGGAGGCGCTCCACGGCGCGGTCGTCCAGGAGGGCGGCGGCCCGGGCGTACAGATCCGCGGCGGCGGCCAGGTCGCCCTCGCGGCGCGCCCGCTCGGCCCGCTCCAGCGTGCGGACCCCCTCTCGCCCTTGCGATCCCAACGTCACGCGCCCAGGCTACCCGGGATGCGACCTCCTGACCATCCGGACGCGGGCGCCGACGGCGCGACGCGCGCCTCCGTCCGGGTCGCGGTGGCCTTCCTCGCCGCGCGCCCCTCGCCCGCCGAGCCCCCGCGTTACGTGGTCACCCGGCGCCCTGCCGGTGTGCACCTGGCGGGCTGGTGGGAGCTCCCGGGGGGCAAGGTGGAGGCCGGGGAGGAGCCCCGGCAGGCCCTCGTCCGAGAGCTCCGCGAGGAGCTGGGCGTCCGGGCGGAGGTACGCGACGAGGTGGCCACCTGCCGGTGGCGCTACGAGGGTCCGCCCGCCCGGGAGGTCGAACTCACGGCGTTCTGGGCCGTCCTGGCCCCCGCGAGCCCCCCACCGCGCCCCCTGGCGGCGTCCGAGCTGCGACTCGTGAGCGCCAGGGAGCTGCTGGAACTTCCCCTCCCCCCTGCCAATGCCCCGCTCCTGGCGGCGTTTCGCCAACGGGTGGAGGGCACAACCACATGAAAGCCCGCAGAGCGGCCGGAGCCCTCAGAACGTGAACGCCGCGCCCAGGCCGGCCGAGCCGTCGCGGAGGATGATGGGAGCGACGTGCTGGAGATGGAGGCCCTGGGCCACGGGCCCGTTGGCGCCCGCCTCCTCGTCCTCCTCGTGGATGAGCAAGAACGCGAGCACACTGCCCACGACCCCCAGGCCGCCCACGGTGAACATGACCCCCGAGAGGGTGCGCGAGTTCTTGGCGTCGCTCGCCAGCACCGTGCGCTCCACGAAGGGTTTGCAGACGGGCGGCGGGTCCGTGCAGTTCACCTCGTCCATCTTGGCGTTGTAGTCCGCCAAGAACACGCCGCCCAGCGCGAGTCCCACGACGCCCACGCCCGCGGCCGTCCAGCCGATCCAGTTCGTGTACCAGGGCTTGTAAATCTTCTGGATCTTGTAGCCCGCGTCGCTCACCGCCAAGGCGAGCTGACGGACGCGGTTCTTGGAGACGACGTTCGGCTTCGTGTAGAGAGTCTCCACCCGCTCCACGGTCCCCTTGGCGACGTTCACGAGGAAGCCCTTGAGGTAGGTGCGCCCGTCCTTGTCCACCAGGCCGCTCACGAGGACGTAGTCCACGTTGAGCATCTTGCCCACCCGGGCGGCGAAGTCCGGGAGGCGCCGAGTCATGGTGTCCTCATCCGCGAAGGTGAAGCCGAACCGCGTGTCGTTGAAGGACAGGCTCGTCTCGTAGTCGATGTCGATGCGGATCTCCTTGGTCTGGCCCGCCTCGATCTGCACCTTGTGGACCATGGACTCGCGCCCGTTCTTGCGCGCCTGCACGGCCACGCTGCCCGGATACAGGCCGCCGTACGTGGCCGGCGTGGGCTTCTTGCGGGGCTTGCCGTGGATGAGGACCTCGGCGCCCGGGGGCAGCGTGGTGACGTGGACGCTCCCCTTGGGGATGTTGGACATCTTCCGGTAGGCCTCGCGGTACATGCGCACGATGGCCGGGTGATAGTCGGCCTCGGTGACCTGAGCCTCGTCTCCGAAGACGCGGATGATCTCCTCCAAGATGTGGCGCGCCTTCTCGGGGTTCTGGTTGTCGTAGTGGGAGCGCGCCAGCATCATCTGGGTGCGGAAGAAGTCGTGGCGGATCTTCTGGTTGAGGCTCAGCGACTCCATGATGGTCTTGAGGCGGCTCTTGGCCTCCGCGAGGATCTCGATGGCCCGGCGGGGATCCTCGTAGAGGAGCTTGTCCCCCTCCTTCATCATCTTCTCGATCTCTTTGAGCTTCTCGTCCGTGACGCGGCGCGAGGAGGTCGTCATCTTCCCCGAGATCTGTCGCTCGGCGTCCGCCCGCTCCAGCAAGGAGAACCGGCCGGTCTTGCCGATCTCCTCGCTCACCCGCTCCACGTACTCGGCGGTCTTGGGGTAGTCGCTGCCCTCCACGTAGAGCTCGAGCACGACGAGCGACGGCTCCAGCCCCGGCGCGGGCTGCGCGTGCCCGACCGGAGCAGCGCCTAGCAACGCGAGGCCGAACACGACAGACGGCAGCAGCGATCGGGTCATCAAGAGAACCTCCGGGTGCGGCGAGCCAAACCGTGGGCCAGTGTAACGGGGCGCGCTCGGGTGTCAATCACAGCCCCCCACCGTCGAAGGGCCAGCGGAGACCCCGACCGCGCGACGCAACGCCGCCAGAAACAGAGAGCCCCCGGCGACCTCCCTCCTCGGGAGGCCGTCGGGGGCTCCAGTGGCTGCGGACAGACTTGAACTGTCGACCTAACGATTATGAGTCGTTCGCTCTAACCAACTGAGCTACGCAGCCGCAGCGTCGTGTGGGGCGGCGTAGTACAACCCGCCGTCCCGGACGTCAACCGGAAATTCGCGTGGCCCCGCGCCTCCACGAGCCAACCGCCGCCCTCCGCCCGTCTCCATGAGCGGTCCCGCGCCGGAAGCCCGCCCGCCTACTGGCACTCCTCCCACTGCCCGAAGCTCGCGAGCTCCCGCGAGTCGCTGGAGATGCGCAACAGGGTGCACAGGTCGAAGTTGTTGCCCTCCGGCAGCCCGCGAGCCTGCACCGACCACCAGTGCGTGCTGGTGTCGTTGATGAACGACGGGGCGGCGACGCCCGGCGCCCAAGCGATCGTCTGGAGCTGGAAGTACAGCAGCGGGTGCCCCCCCAGCGTCTCCACCCCCTTGGGCTTGAAGCCGATCTGGCACCACGGGCTGGAGGCGTCCGGGCAGTCCACGTCCCACTCGTAGAGCCCGTAGTTCTGGGCGGTCAGCGGCACGCCCTGGAACTCGGTCTCGTCCGTGGTCGAGGAGACGTAGCGCGAGTACGTGCTGAAGAACGTCTCCTGCTTCATGCGGATGTCGTTCATCAGGGACACGCCGTCGCCGCGCCGCGCGTTCCGCTGGAACTTCTTGTAGGATGCGAACGCCACCACCGTGAGGATGGCCACGATCACGACCGTCACCATGAGCTCCAGCAACGTGAACCCTCGCCTCCCGAGTACGTCGGTGCGAGCCCTTCGCGTGATCCGCATGGCGTCTCCTCTCGTCCGCGAGCAGGCCGGAGCATCGGGCCGCCCCCTGGCCGCGCCCTGTTTGCCCCCGTCACCCTCATGCTAGGGGACACGCTGACAGCGGGTCAAGGCGCGCGCCGTGCCCCAGATCCGCCACCTACTCTGGGATTCGGCTTTGGATCCCGCGTGTGGGCGG
>CAYZID010000219.1:0-10549 GCA_964478315.1 uncultured Myxococcales bacterium
AGCGCTACCGGACCGCGCTGGGTTCGGCCCTGGAGGTCGTGGCCTGCCTCGACGCCGGTGAGGCGCTCGGGTACCACGCGCCGCTCGGCGAGGACGCCAGGGCGAGGCTGGACAAGGTCGTCAGGACGCTGGTCCAGCTCACACGCTGAGGCCCACGCCGCGACCGGGGCTTCGGTCCCGGTCGCGGTCGCGCGAGCGGTTGCGGTTGCGGTTGCGGGCGCGGGCGCGGCGGCGGAAGCGGATGCGGATGCGGTCGCGGATGCGGATGTGGTCGCGGGTGCGGGTGCGGTCGCGGGAGCGGTTGCGGGTGCGGGAGCGGAAGCGGATGCGGCTGCGGTCGCGGGAGCGGTTGCGGGTGCGGGAGCGGAAGCGGTTGCGGGTGCGGGTGCGGTCGCGGTTGCGGTCGCGGGAGCGGAAGCGGAAGCGGCTGCGGTCGCGGGTGCGGGTGCGGGTGCGGGGGCGGGTGCGGGTGCGGGTGCGTCACGCGGCCTCTTGACGGCGCTGGGTAACAGGAAATAAGTGCCCTAGAGCAAGGGGTTGGCGAAGACTTCCTCTACAGTACGCACAGACGGTCCCCACGCCCGGAGGAGCTTTCATGCGACACTGGCACCCCGAGCCCGTGCCCACGTGGTCCGCCGCGCAGCTCCGCGAGCACCTGGAGGGGCCCCAAGGGGCCACCGCGCAGCTCGTGGACGTGCGCCAGCCCGCCGAGTTCCAGGAGGGCCACATCCCCGGCGCCCGTTCCATCCCCCTCACCACGCTCCGGGGGCGCCTCCACGAGCTGGACCCCAACTGGCCCCTGTTCGTCTACTGCCACGTGGGCGCGCGCAGCGTGGCGGCCGTGGCCATCCTCTTGGCGGCGGGCTTCCGCCACGCCGTGCACATCGCTGGCGGGATCGCCGCGTGGCAGGGGCAGGTCGTGGAGGGGACCCTCAGCGCCGACTGGGCGTGGTTCGGGCCCGCCACGACCGCCGAGGAGATCCTCGCCCAGATCTGGCACCTGGAGCGAGCTGCCCACCGCTTCTATGAGGACGCCGCGGAGCTCGTGGAGCCCGACGCGAGAGCGACCTTTCGGGCGCTCGCCCAGGAGGAGGCCGGGCACGAGGCCCTGGCCCAAGACTTCTACCGGCGCATCGTGGGGCGAGAGCCCGACGTGGAAGCCGTGCCGGACGCCCAAGCCGAGGGGCCCGGGGGGCCGGTGGGGCCGGAGCTCCCCCTGCGGGAGTCTCTGCGCTGGGCCGCGGCTCAGGGGACGGACGCCGTCCTAGAGCTCGCGCTGGCCCTCGAAGCGACCGCCCTAGACCGCTACAGCCAGCTCTTGGAGCACACGAACGATCCGAGCACGCGCGGAGCCCTCAACGCCATGGTCCAGGCCGAGCGCGGTCACCTGGCCACCGTCACCGCCGCTCTGCGCCTCTACCACGAGGCCGCCCTCGCCGCGGGGCGCACGGACTGACCCCACGCCGCCCCCCCGACGACCACCCCCTTGGGCGTCACGGCATGGCGCGCTGGGCGGCCTCCACCAAGGCTCGGCAGGCGGCCACCAGGCCGTCTGGGTGGCGGTGGAGGTCGCCGCCGATGAGGAGCAAGACGTCGGGCCCGTAGAAGGAGAGCATCTCAGGGACGCGGGCGAGGGTCATCCCGCCAGCTGGGGCGGGGAAGATGGGGGCGAGGGAACTTAGGGGGGCCGCCGTGGCGTCGCGGATCTCGGCGCAGGCGGCGGGAGGGAAGGAGAAGCGCCCGCCGAAGTTGGGGAAGATGACGGCGTCGGCGCCCGCGAGGCGGTGCAGGGCCCCGAACAGGACGCCGTGGCTCACGCCCCGCGCGGGGGACAGCGCGTGGCTCCCGAGCCAGGCCGGGTGCCCCAGCAGGGGCAGGGCGAGGGAGTCGTCCGCGGCGAGGGCGCGCAGGGCGTCGAAGCCCACGAGCCCCGCGGCGGCCATGAGGGCGCCCGCGCCGGCCTCCTTGGCGAAGCGGGCCCGGGCGAGGACGGCGTCCGCGGGTGCGGAGACGTTGGGGGCGTAGAGCGTGTGGCCACCCGTCTCGGCGTTGGCGCGGGCCACCGCGGCGGCGCAGGCCTCCACGCGGGCCGCGAAGGGCGCGAAGGGCTGGTCCGCGAGGCCGTGATCGTCCTTGAGGATGTCCACGCCCCCCAGGGCGAGCTCATAGGCGAGCTGGGCCAGGGCGGGGACGTCCAGCCCCATGGGCTTCAAGGCCGTCGCCACCAGGGGGCGCTCGGGGACGCCCAGGAGAGCGCGGAGCCCGGCGCGACCGAAGCGCGGGCCAGGGTAGGGGGCGAGCAGCGCGGGCGGGAGGGCGAGCCCCTGGAGGCGCACACCCGGCAGGAGGCTCGCGTTGCCGAACAGGACGTTGAGGAGCTGCGTGAGCTCGGTCCCAGCGGTCTCCACGGCGAAGTCCAGCGTGGCGTCGAAGGCGGGGGGCGCGGGCGCGGAGGTGTCCCCGGGCGCCGGCGCGAGAGGTGCGGCGGGCTGGAGGGCCACGAGGCGCGCCACGACCTCCTCCGGGATGGGCCCCGGCGGCAGGAGGTCGGCGGGGAACTCCACGGTCTGCTCCACGCACAGGGCCCGGGCCAGGACGCGGGCGTCTTCCTCGCGGCCGCTCGGTGGCGTGAGCCGGTACGTGACCTGGAAGCGGGCGCCCGATGTGGGGAGAGTCGTGGGGCCGCGCACGGCTAGAGATCCTCGGCGTTGGCGGCGTTCGCGGCCGCGACGACCGCGGGCTCGGCGCCCGCGCTGAGGGCGTCGTAGGGGAGGTCGAGGGGGGCGCCCAGCAGCCGCTGCACGGCGCGACCCATGCCGGCCGCGTCCAGCCCGTACTCGCGCAAGAGGTACTCGCGGCTGGCGCCGTGGCCGTAGGCGTCGGGCATCCCCACGCGGACCAGGCGGCCCCGGGCGCCGTGCTCGGCCATGACCTCGGCCACGGCGCTCCCCAGGCCGCCGATGACGCTGTGGTTCTCGGCGGTGACGACGCCCGTGCGAGCCGTGGTCACGGCGTCCAGGACGGCGGGGTCGTCGAAGGGCTTGAGAGTGCTCACGTGGAGGTGGCGCAGGGCGACTCCCGCGCGGAGGAGGTGGGGCGTGAGGCGCAGGGCCTGCTCCGTCTCGATGCCCGTCGTCACCAGGGTGACGTCGTCGCCCGCGTCCGTGAGGAGCCGGGCCTGGCCCAGCCGCATGGGCTGGTCGGCGGGGAACAGGCGCGGCACGCGCCCGCGGAGCATCCGCAGGTACACGGGCCCGTCCACGGCGTGGGCCACGTCGAGGATGGACTCGACCTCGGTGGCGTCTCCCGTCGTGAGGATGGTCATGTTGGGGAGAGCCCGCATGAGGGCCACGTCGTCGATGGCCTGGTGCGTGACGCCGCCGGGCGTCGTGACCCCGGGCAGAAACCCCAGCAGCCGCACGGGGAGGTTGGGGTAGGCGATGGACATCGCTACCTGGTCGAAGGGGCGGCGGGTCACGAAGACGGCGAAGGTGTGGACGTGGGGGCGGTAGCCCTCGCGCGCGAGCCCCGCTGCGGCGCCCATCATGTTGGCCTCGGCCATGCCCATGGAGAAGAACTGATCGGGCAGAGCGTCTCGGAAGTCGTTGGCCTCGCACGAGGACGTGAGGTCGGCCGAGAGCACCAAGACCTCCGGGTGAGCGGCCCCGAAGCGCACCATGTTGGCCGCGTGGGGGCGCTGGACGATGGGGAATGGCTCGGGCAGCCGAGGCGGGGCGGGGCGGGTGCGGGTCGAGGTCATCGTGTCTCCTGCTCGTTCGCGGCGCGGTCCATCTCTGCCAGCGCCGCGCGGTACGCCTCGCGCTCCTCCTCGCTCTTGAAGCGCACATAGTGGAAGCGCGGCTTGCGCTGCTGGAGGAGGTCGATCCCGCAGGAGGGGTTGGAGCGGCCGATGAGGACGGTGGGGCGGTCGGGGGCCGTGTCGGCCGCGGCGCGGGCGATGGCCTGGGGGTCGTGGCCGTCGATCTCGTGGACGTGCGCCCCGAAGGCGCGCAGGCGCTCGGCCATGGGCTCCACGAGCCCCACCTCCTCCATCTCGCCGTCGCACTGGCAGCCGTTGGCGTCGATGAGCACCGAGAGGTTGCCGAGCCCGTGGAAGCGCGCGGCGGAGAGGGTCTCCCAGGTCTGCCCTTCCTGGAGCTCCCCGTCGGACAGGAAGACCCACACCCGGCCCGTGTCGCCGCGGAGCCTGCGCGCCAGCGCCACGCCGAGCGCCACGGAGAAGGTCTGGGCGAGGGAGCCCCCGGTGACCTCGTGGCCGGGCGAGTGCTCGGCGCCGATCATCTCCACCGTGGAGCCGTCGCGGTTGAACTGGGCCAGGCCCTCGGGCGCCATGCGGCCCGTCTCGATGAGGGTCGCGTAGAGGACCAGGGCGTAGTGCACCGGGGAGAAAAAGAACCGGTCCAGGTGGGGAGCGCGTGGGCCGTTGTAGAGCGCGCCGCTGGGGCTCCCCGCCCCACCGGGTCCCGGGACCCCGCGGAAGGGCTCGGGGACGGGGGGGCCGAGGCTGGGGCCCAGGCGCAGTACGTGGGTGTAGAGGGTCGCCAGCATCTCCGCCGACGAGCAGGCCTGGCTCAGGTAGCCGCCGTTCTCGTCGATGACGTAGCGCAGCACGCGTCGCCGGATGCCCTGGGCGACCCGGTGGGCCTCGGTGAGCCAGTCGTTCGTCCCTCGCATGGGTTGCTCCCGGGGGCGCGCCCGCCGCGCGGGGCGCGGCGGGAGGTGCCCGGCCTTCCTACGACAGCCCCCCGCTGGGTTCAACCACCTCTCGCGCCGCTCCGCCACCCTCGGGCCCTGCGGATCGGTGTGAGCGCCGCGCGCTCTCCCGATCGGCGGGCACCCTCGGTCGAAAGGGCGCTCTTGCCCCCTGGGGGGCCCCCTCCGTGTGAGCCGCGCCCGGATGCCCCCGGAGCCCCTGTCTGTGCCGTGTAGACACCTGTTGCGCAACAAGTGTTCCGTATTGCGGCCGTGGATCCAGGGGTGTCCTTTACGGACATGGCCAGCCAACTCACGTGGACTCAGTGGTTTTCGGCGGGCGGGGAGGCGCACCCCTTCCGTCGCACGGTGGACCGAGCGTTCGGCCTCGACGAGGCGGAGCACGACCTCGCCCAGGGGATCCTCGCCCTGCGGGTGTGCGGCCCCCCCACGGCGTGGCGCGCACGCTTCGCCGAGCTGGTGCGCACGCGGCTCGGGGTCGAGGTGGACTCGGTAGGGGGCTTTCTGCCTACGGAGCGCGACGTCCAGCGGGCCGCCGGCTACAACGCCGTCATGCGCGCGGCCATCGACGCGCGCTTCGGTGCGGGCGCCCTGGCCGAGCTCGAGGCGGAAGCCTCACGGGCCGCGGACGCCCCAGGCGACCAGCGCGTCGCCTGAGCGGGGGCGCCCGCCACTTGGGGCGCACGCGCCAGCCGTCTGTGGCTCAAGGCTTCGTGAGGGTCACGGTGTCGAGCACCGTCTCCCCGGAGCCGTCGTAGGCCGTGACGGTGGCGGTCTTGCCGTCCACGTGGAGCGTGGCGAAATTGCCCCCTTCGCCGTCGACGCTCTTGGCCGTCCACCAGCTCTCGTGGGCGCTGTAGGGCGGCGAGAAGAACGAGCCCGCGACGATGTAGACCGTGCCCTCGCCGTCGGCCGCGACCTCGTCATTGCGCAGCGGTAGACTGCGCTCATAGTCGTGGTCGTGCCCGCTGAAGACCAGGTCGACCTCGTACTGGTCGAACAGCGGCACGAAGTTGTCCAGGACGACCTGGATCTGCCCATGCTTGGACGACGAGTAGGCCGAGTGGTGCATCATGGCGATGACCCAGTCGATGTCCGGGTCGCTCGTCGCCGCGATGAGGTCGCTCTCCAGCCACGCCAGGCTCCCCTCCGCGGCGTCCGCCCCGTTGGAGTCCAGGCCGATGAGGTGGACGTTCCCGATGTCCAGGGACCAAGCGTGCTCCTGGAGGTCGTCGGAGAGCCCCTCCTCCTGGGGCAGAGCGAACTGCGCGTAGAACACCCCGGCGAAGACCTCGTGGTTGCCGTGGACGGGGAGGAGCGGGCGCGTCTCCACCACCGGCCCCATGGCCCCGAACCAGTCGTTCCACTCCTCCTGGAGCCCCACATCGTTCATGTCCCCGTTGAAGACCCACACGAGCGACGGGAACTCCGCGATCTTGGCCATGTTGGCTCGGATGTCGTCGTACCCGCCCCGGGAGTCCCCCGCGAGGATGAAGTCCAGGGGCTGCCGCGTCCCCTTGGCGGGCGCCGTGCGGAAGGTGTGGGGCTCGGACAGCTCGGCTCCGTGGAGCTCCCCGGTCACCGGGTCGTACTCGTCCCAGGTCCCCACGCGATAGGCGTACTCGGTGTCCGGCTCCAGCCCCGTGGCCTGGGCGTGCCAGGCCACGTACACCGCGTCGCTCGTGGGTTCGCCCAAGAGCGACTCCTGGTAGTTCTCCCCCACGCCTTCGAAGACCAGCGCCTCACGAAGCGGCATCTCGCCGCCGAGCGCGTCCACCTCGTCCTTGGGCGCCACCCAGAGCCGAGGCGTGTAGACGGCGGGATCGGTGACGTTCGTGGTCCACGAGGCCGTGATCGTCGAGGACGGGTCGCCCTGCCACGTGAGGTGCACCGCCCTGGGCGTTCGGTCGGGGTCACTGGTCCAGCCCCCTGGGGCGCTCGCGTAGGGAGCGGGCTCCAGGGGCGCCGTGTCGTCCGTGGCCGCCGCGTCGAGCTGCTCGGCGCCCGCCGCGTCCTCGCCGCTCCCGCCCGTCGCGTCCCCTCCGCAGCCCATGGCCGCGGTGCCGCCCAGGAAAACCAGGCTCAGGACGAGCGCCGCGGTCATCAGCAGGGGATCGAGGATGGAGAGGCGGCGTGTCCGATGCGTGTTCATGGCACCTTCGTCGGTCGGGGGAGGGCTCGGCGGCCTCGTCGCGGCGCCCCATGGCGTCACGGAGCGTGGGCGCGTCCGACAAGCCCCTCCAGGCTTCGCCCCCTGGGCGGCCCGCGTCAAGGGCGCGCCGTCCTCGCGCAGCAATCGCCAGCGCCAAGCTGGGCCCGCCTCCCACGCGGGCGGTGGGCACGCCACGAAGTGAAGAGCCCCCGAGGTTCCGCGGAATCTCGGGGGCTCTTCGGTGCGCTGGAGCGGGCGACGAGACTCGAACTCGCGACCCTCAGCTTGGGAAGCTGATACTCTACCAACTGAGTTACGCCCGCACCGTGACGCGGGGAGAGTTAGTAGCGCCGGCCGCCCAGGCTGTCAACCCCCTCCGCGCAGCCACTCCCGAACGTTTGGACAACCCACCGAAGTGCAAGCGGTATTGTCCCGCCTCGGTTTGTCCCGACGCTCCCAGCGCGGCGCCCCGTGCCGGGCGCCTGCCCGTGCGGGGCTTGCGTGAGTTGTCCACACGCAGTATGTACGGAGTCGCTAGATGTTCTTGCACTTTTGCCTTCCATATCGCTCCAAGGAGAGTTCCATGTTCCGTAAGTTTGCCGTCTCCCTCGCCCTCGTTGGCCTGCTCGCTTCTCCCGCCGTCGCGCGGGCCGACGGCGGCGGTTCGGCCACCAAGCTCTCGTTCATCCATTCCAACATGGGCCCCGGTGCTGGGAATGGAACCATCAGCATGGGCGGGCGGATCTACTTCATCGTTCCCACCTTCGATCTGGGTTACAAGTACGGCATCTTGGACAACCTCGACTTCGAGCTGCACCTGTCCACCCTGGGCATCCTGAACATGCTGGAGACGGGCGTGCAGGCGCGTCTCATGGGCGACTCGGGGTTCTCCCTGGGCGTGCGGGGTGACATCGCCATTCAGGCTGTCTTCCTGGCCGTGGGCGACGGTGCGGCCGGGGGCGTGGGGTTCGGGCTCGTGCCCGGCGTCATCGCGTCCTTCGGCAGCGACAGCTTCCAACTCACCCTCGCCGCGGACTTCCCGCTGTCGCTGGCCGGTGCGGCCAGCGTCTCGGGTGCGGGCAGCGGCGCCGCCACCGGCTTCGGGGCCACGCTGAGGCCCAGCGTCACCGCCGAGTTCGGCGTGGGCGTGGAGACCACGATGTACGTCCAATTCCAGGCGCTCGTGGCGCTCACCGGCAGCGGCGTGTTCGCGCCCATCATCGCCATCGGGGCGAGCTGGTAGCCGTCCGGGGTTGGTCTCCCGGGCTCCTGCGACGAGGGCCCGCCGAGATGGCCTCCCAGTCCAAGTGCACGCGCGCCGCGTCGGGACTTCCCGGCGCGGCGCGCGTCGTCTGGGGGCCGCACGGGAACTATGGCTCCAGGCACAGGCTCCCGTCGCAGGTGAGGGGGGCTGGGCAGTCCACGCCCGGGCCGCACGGTGGGCGATTGCACAGGCCGCCCACGCAGACGTAGGGGCCGAAGCAGTCGTCGTCCGTGTCGCAGGTGGGCACTACGCAGACGTAGTTGACGGTGTGGCACCGGAGCCCGGCGGGGCAGTCGGCGTTCGTGTCGCAGAGCTTGTTGCACGTCCCGAAGTTGCACTCGTAGCCCAGGGGGCAGCCGTCCGAGGGCGCGCACCCCTGGCACAGACCGCCCGGGGCGTCGTCGTTACACAGGCCGGCCAGGCAGTCCGATCCCTTCGCGCACTGACCCGCCGGGGCGTCGGCGGGCCAGACCCACCCCGTGTCCGTGTCGGCCGCGGCGTCGCTTGCCGTGTCGGTCGCGGTGTCGGTCGCCGTGTCGGCTGCGGTGTCGGCCGCTGCGTCGGCCGCCGTGTCGGCTGCGGTGTCGGTCGCGGCGTCGGTCGCGGCGTCGGTCGCGGCGTCGGTCGCGCTGTCGGCTGCGGTGTCGGTTGCAGCGTCGGTCGCGGCGTCGGTTGCGGCGTCGGCCGCAGCGTCGGACTGGGGCCCGGCGTCCGTCGTGCCGGTCACGTCCTGGGCGGTGCCCCCGTCGAGGCCCACGTCGACGGGGGTGGTGCCGCCGTCGTCGGAGCAGGCGGAGGCAAACGCCACGAGGCCGGCGGCGATAGCGGCGAAGGTCAGCGTGGTGAGCGACTGGGCGCGCATGGGGAACACTCCTTGTCTGTCTGGGGCCGCGAGGCCCTGCCTGGCGATGAGCGGAGGGGTCACGCTTCGAGCACCTCGGCCAACGCCGCCGTGGCTTCGGCGGGGAGAGGGGCCTGACCGTGGAGAGTCTCCTCGCTCACGGCGAAGGACTCGCCCACCACCTTGGTGGCGACGACGACGTCCTCGCCGAAGCGCCCCTCCAGGGCGCGCTCGATCTCCTCGGCCAAGGCGTCGGCCACGGCCTGGGATTCGTCGTCGAGGAACGCGACCCAGTAGCGGTCGCCCAGCGCCACCGACAGGCGGCCGTTGCCCGGCCGGTCGGCGATCCACAGCTCGACCTCTGGGCGCTCCAGGGCCCCTTCGGGGAGCCGCGCGGCGACGACCACGCGCACGCGCCGGCTGCTCGACTCGCCCGTCTCCGCTGGGGGGGCCAGTGCTCCACCCCCAACGTACTCCTCGCGGACCCGCATGGCGCTCGCCTGCGTGAGCCCGCTCAGGGGGGAAGTGCTCTCGGCCTCCGAACGCCGCGCTGGACGGAAGGGGGACACCTCGACCCCGAACCCTTGGGCCACGGCGCGCAGGGCCCTGGCGAACTCGTGCGCCGTGGCGGGGCGGTCGCCCGGGTTCGGCGACAGGGCCTCGACCACCAACGCCTGGAGCGTCGCGGGGATCGCCACCTGGCCCGACGGCGCCACCGGCGGCGGAGGGGCCGAGCGCTGGCGTCGGGCGAGCGCCACGAAGCTGCCCCGCTGCTCCGGGAGGTCCCCCGCCAGCATCTCGTAGAGGACCAGCGCCGCCGCGTAGAGGTCCGCCGTCTCGTCCACGAAGCGACCGGTGAGCTGCTCGGGCGCGATGTAGTCCGCGTCGCCCACGAAGTAGCCCGCCTGCGTGATCTTGCGGGGGTTGTCGATGCGCCGCTGGGACTTGGCCATCCCCAGACCAGCGAGGGTCACCTGGGTGGGGCTCTCGCCTCGGACGCGCACGCCGCTCGGGTGGAGGTCCCGGTAGAGGATCGCTTCGGCGTGGAGCGCCCCAAGCCCGCTGAGAACCCCCATGGTGACGTCCAGCGCCACGGGCCAGGGGAGGGCGCCGCGCTGGTGGAGGAGGGTACGCAGCGGGGGCCCTTGGGGCACGTCGGTCACCACGTGGGGGAGCCCGCCGTCCATCCAGCGGTCCCGGACCGGGAGGATGTTCGGGTGCTGGATGCGGGCCACCAGCGAGGCCGCTCGGATCACGCGGCCCACGTCGGAGGGGTCGGGGAGCCTGGCGTACACCGTGAGCGCCCGCGTGTCGCCCGACGACTCGTCTCGCACCACGTAGCGGTCCACCCGACGGTCGCTCTCGCTGAGCTGGACCACCACGTATCGGTCTCGCAATCTCGCACCGACCGCCAACGCCATCGCTGTCCTCCTCGCCGTGCCCCATCTTCGTCCCTGCGCCCCTCGCGTCAACCTGCGGGGGATGACCCAGATCCGGCACCTGCTCTGGGATTCGGCTTTGGATCCCGCGTGTGGGCGGCGTCGAGCTGCGCGGCCCC
>CAYZID010000220.1:0-10466 GCA_964478315.1 uncultured Myxococcales bacterium
CCGTGTCCGCAGCCGTGTCCGCAGCCGTGTCCGCAGCCGTGTCCGCGACCGTGTCTGCAGCCGTGTCCCCAGCCGTGTCCGCGACCGTGTCTGCAGCCGTGTCCGCAGTCGTGTCCGCGACCGCATCCGGAATCGTGTCGGCGGTCGCGTCCGCCACGGTGTCTACCCCCACCGTCTCCACGTCGCTGGGGGCGGGGGACGCGTCACACGCCCCCGCGCCCAGCGCCCACAACGCCGCGGCGGCGGTCAGGAGAGCGCGTCGGGGCCAGGCGACTGTAGGGCGCGGGCGGGTCATGGGGCTCCTTGGGTCTGGGGGCGCGGGCCTCGACGGTCAACCCGCGCAGTCTGGCGGGTTGGCGCGGCTTGGGGCAAGCGCCGCGTGGGGCGCGCCTTGAACCCAGCGCCGGGAGGGGGCATGCTGACCGAGCGGTCGGCGTCGCGGAGGTCGGCCGCTGGAGGGAGCGCGAGGGGCACGGGTCGCGCACGGAGGGATGACGATGGACGCGAGGTGGGCGGCGAGGGCCGGGCGAGCTGCCGGGCTCGGGGCGATCGTGGTGTGCTTGGCTGGGATCCCGGCGGGGGCGTGCACGGACGACGCCGCGGGGGCGGTGGACGCCGGGGTGGACGACGCGGGGTTCATGTTCCCGGACACCGGCGCCCTGGACGGGGGCCTCGACGGGACTGGCGGCGCGGATGCGGCGACGGATGCCAGCACGTCGGCGGACGTCGCGACCGACGCCGCGGCTGACACCGCGGCCGACACCGCGACCGACACCGCGGCTGACACCGCGGCCGACACCGCGGCCGACACCGCGGCCGACGCCGCGGCCGACGCCGCGACCGACACCGAGCCAGACGCCCTACCGGACATCACGCCGCCGCCCGACACGGCCGCCGACACGGGCTCCGGCGACACGGGCTCTGGCGACACGGGGCCCGACGTCGTCCCGGACGCGACGCCGGACACCACGCCCGACCCCGCCGTCGTCGGCTGCGCGGACGGCACCCGCGAGGGCTTCTTGCACGTCAGCGAGTACCCGCTGTTGGCCGCCTGCACGGGGGCCTGGACGGTGCCCGGGATTCACCACCCCGAGGGGCCCGCGTGTGGGCGCGAGGCGGGCAACGACGGGCTGAACGCCGCCGGACAGGGCTGCAACGTGGAGGATCTGTGCGCCCCGGGCTGGCACGTATGCCTGGGCAAGACCGACGTGCTCCTGCGCAACGACACGGGGTGTGATGGGATCATGACGGGGGCCCAGTCGCCCGCCTTTTTCCTGGCGCGCACCTCGTCCACGGGCGCCTTCAACTGCGCCCCGGACACCATAGGCGAGCCCGTGAGCGAGAACGATCTGTTCGGGTGCGGGGACCTGGGCTGCAAGGCCACCGTGGACACCTGCGCGCCGCTCACCCAGGCCTCCCATGACCTGTGCAAGACGCTCAAGAACATGCCCGGCTGTTCGTGCACCTGGAACGCGGACGGCACGGACGTGAAGTGCTCGCCCAACTCTGGGGGCTGCGGCTGGTGCAAGCCCCTGGACTACTGGAACCTCTACACCGGGGTCAGCCACCCGGACGCCTGGGACTGCGGGACCGACACCGAGAACGAGGCTCTCCACGTCGTCAAGAGCCACCCGGATCAGCAGGGCGGCGTGCTGTGCTGCCAGGACATGCAGTAGGACCGGCCGTGGCCGCCTCCGCCGGCCCGGTGGGGGCGCGCCCGGTCATAGTCAAGCCGCGGCGAACGCGGTAGGACACTCTCCCGAAGGAACCGGGGCCCTTGCCCCATCGAGGGAGGAAGTCATGGCCACGCTCAAGCCAGGTGTCGTCACCGGCGCTCAGTACAAGACCCTGCTCGCCGCCGCCAAGGCCGGGGGCTACGCCCTGCCCGCCGTGAACGTCGTGGGCACCAACTCCGTGAACGCCGTCTTGGAGGCCGCCGCCTTGGCGGGCTCCGACGTCATCATCCAGCTCTCCAATGGCGGCGCCCAGTTCTTCGCTGGCAAGGGGATGCCCGACGCCCACCAGGCCAAGGTGTTGGGCGCCGTGTCGGCGGCGCGCCACGTGCACCTGTTGGCCGAGCACTACGGCGTGTGCGTCGTGCTCCACACGGACCACGCCAACCGGAAGCTCATCCCCTGGGTCGAGGACATGATCACCTGGGGCGAGGAGACCTACGAGCGGACGGGCCACCCGCTGTTCACCTCGCACATGCTCGACCTGTCCGCTGAGAGCCTGGAGTTCAACCTGGACACCAGCGCGCGGATCTTGGAGCGCATGGCGAAGATCGACATGAGCCTGGAGATCGAGCTGGGCGTCACCGGGGGCGAGGAGGACGGCGTGGGCCACGACGTGGACACGGACGCCGCCGAGAACCCCAAGCTCTACACCCAGCCCGAGGACGTCGCCACGGCCTATGAGCGCCTCTCGCCGCTCGGCCACTTCTCCGTGGCCGCCTCCTTCGGCAACGTCCACGGCGTCTACAAGCCGGGCAACGTCAAGCTCCGCCCCGAGATCCTCAAGGCCTCCCAGGCGCTCGTGCAGGAGCGCTTCAAAACCGGCGACAAGCCCCTGGATCTGGTCTTCCACGGCGGCTCGGGCTCGGAGCCCGAGAAGATCCGCGAGGCCGTGAGCTACGGCGTGTTCAAGATGAACATCGACACCGACACCCAGTTCGCCTTCGCCCGCCCCGTGGGCGCCTACGTGAACGAGCACTCCAAGGCCTTCCTCTACCAGATCGACCCCGAGACGGGCGCCCCGTACAAGAAGCAGTACGATCCCCGCGGTTGGCTGCGCAAGGGCGAGCAGGGCATCGTCCAGCGCCTCCAGGAGAGCTTCGAGGTCCTGGGCTCCAAGGGCCACTCCCTGGCCCACGACTGAGCCCCACGCGGCGCCACCGTCCCCAGCGAGGCGCCTCACCCGCCGTCGGCCCGTCCCCGGGCGGGCGGCGGGTTCTTCATGGGCTCGTCCGCTCCGCCGCCCGCTTCAGCGCCTCGGCGTAGTCCTGGTCCAAGCCCCCCACGTGCGCCACCAGCCACGCGCCCAGGTGCTCGAACAGCTCCCGGCCCGTGAGCTGATCGTGGCGCCACCGACGCTGCCAGCCCATGACGTCGCGCACGAAGTCGCGGTGCACGGCGTGGTGGGCCTCCAGCCCCTCGTAGCCGGCGGCGCGCATCTTCTGCTCCTCGGTGCTGAAGTGCACCCCCACGTACTCCACGAGCCCGTCCAGGGTCTCGCGCGTGGCGACTCGATCCTCCATGCGCGCCTCCAGGCTCGCCAACAGGTCGAACAGGTGCTGGTGCTGCCCGTCGATCTCGTCGTCTCCCACCGACAGGTTGTCACACCATTCGTAGGTGGCCATCGTCTTCTCCGTGTCGTCCCTGTTCGCCCTCTCGTCTCCGCCAGCTCCGACCGTGCGGCGCCGCGGTCACGCGATCGGTTTCACACCGAGGAGACGGGACTCCTGCCCGGGTTCTTGAGCCCGTCTTCGCTCGCGCGGCACGCGGCTCGACGAGGCTCCCCTCAACCTTCGGCTCAAGTTCCCCTCGCGCCCTCCCGTAGGGATGCGGGTGAGCCCCAGGGGCGCCTGCCCTCACCGCGGCGGTGAGGACGCCCGGGGAGCACGCCCTCCCCCGAGGAGCAGGTCGCTAGGCGCCCGGGCAGCGAGGGAGAGCCGCGATGCTTGTCGAACCCCAGTCCCCCCGCCCGCGCGTGACCCGCGCCACACGGCTGCGCGGTCGCCGTTACCAGGCCCGCGCGGGTCGTCACCTCATCCGATGCGTCCCGGGGCGTGCCGGCGCGCGGGGCCCGTGCCCGATCCGCGCGGGTCTCTGGGGGCGCGTCCTCGCCGCGGCGCCGGGGCTCTCCAGCGATGGGCGCGGCCACCTGGGCCGCGGTCGCCAGGTCGGTGGTAGGCGACCGACGCGCGCTCCGGGCGCGCGCTGGCTCTACCACCCGCGAGCCGCGGGGCAGCCGTGAGCGGCGCGGTCCGCCGCTGGCTCCGACGGGTGCTCGGCTTCGGTCGAGGCCTGCACCCTGGCGACGGCGCCTCCTCCGCGAGCGCGTCGCCGGCTGCCCCCGGCTCGCCCCCTCCCGCGGCGCCCTCCGCCACGCGGCCCCCCAGTCCGTCGCCCCCCTCGCCCGACGAGTCCCACGTCTTGGGCCAGCTCCTGGAGCAGCTCGACGCCGTGCGGGCGCGCGCCCAGCGCGACGCCGACCGGGCCGTGATCCGCGAGCTGTCCAAGACCGTGCGCGAGCGCCGCCTGGACCTGCCCCGCGTCCCCGACGTGGCGCGCGAGCTCATGACGCTGAGCGCCGAGTCCACCCTGGGCTTCCGGGAGATCGCCGAGCTCGTGGGCCGCGACCAGGACCTCACGGCGCGCGTCCTCCAGGTGGCCAACTCGCCGGTCTACATGCGCCGCACGGACGCGCGCGTGGACTACCTGGACCGCGCCGTGGCGCTGCTGGGGGTGGAGACCTTCCGCAACATCGTCATCGGCGTGGTGACCGGGGCCGCTGTCTACAAGGTGCCCGGCTTCGAAAAGGCCGTGGGACGCGAACGCGCCCACGCCTTCGAGACGGCGGTGGTGTCCTCGGAGCTCGCCCGCCAGACGGGCCTCCGCTCCCTTGCGGGGCCGGCCTACCTCGCGGGCCTCATGCACGACGCCGGGCGGGTCCTCGTCCTGCGCAACCTCAGCAACGCCCGCCGCGAGCTGGGCATCCGCGTGGCGGACCTCTCCAAGAGCGCCCGACGCTGGCTGGCCGACGAGCTCCACATCACGCTGGGGCTGTACTACGCCATCCACCGCGACCTCGCCCCAGCGGTCCGAGACGTCATCGTCTACCATCACACCCCGCTCCAGGCGCCCCAGCGCTGGCGCGAGCTCGTGGAGCTGGTGGCCCTGGTGGACGCCGCCAGCGAGTCCCAGCTCCCCCTGGGCTCCAGCCTCCACGCCAAGGAGGTCGCCGCCCGCCTGGACGCCGTGGACGGCGAGCGCGTGGACCCGGACACGCGCCGCCTCATCGCCCGCGCCGTCACCGAGCTCAAGGCGGCCCGCGGCGGCGGTGCCACCGCCAAGCCGGGGCGTCGCAGTGACAACCCCGAGCTCCGCAGCACCTTCGCCGGCGTGTCCCTGCCCTCCTGACGTCGGGCGGCTACGGGCTGCGCGTGAAGCCCTCGCGCAGGTACTTGGCGTTGTCGGGGCCCAGGCAGCCGATGTCCTTGGGCGGGCAGGTGCCGTAGACCACGAGGCCGGAGCCGTCCGGCGTGAGGACCGCCTGGTAGCTCCGCGGCGCCAGGTTCTTGTTGCGCAGCGGCGTGGGGCGGCGGCAGCTACAGAAGCAGACGGAGCCGTCCTGCTGCGTGGGCTGGAGCGTGAGCTGCAGCCCGTCGTACTGGAAGCGGCCGGTCTCCACGAACTTGGACTCGCTGCGGCAGCTAAAGGTCGAGACGGCGTGGCGGCGGAGGAACAGGTAGGTCCCGTCCGGCTTGAAGACGAAGGCGGTGCCGTGGCCCAGGGAGTCGTGGCGCAGGCCGTTGGTCACGGCGTCGCGGTAGGTGCTGGTCGTGACGCCGGCCCCCTGGCTCCACTTGCCCAGGAGGGCCTGGGGGGCCGAGCGCCGCTGGCTTCGTAGGACCGCGAGCTGCCCTTCGTAGGTGTTGACGTTCGTGCCGCGGAGCGCCACGGGGTAGGGCCCGGCGGGGGATCCGGCGCCCATCCCTCCCGTCCCGGTGGCCGCGCGGGCGCGGGCCTGGGCCGCGGCGACGGTGGCTTGGGCTTGGGCGAAGGGATCCGCGGGCATCCCTACCACGGCGCTGAGGAGGGCGGTCCCGCCCAGGGCGTCGAAACGCGCGGCGGGCGCCACGAAGAAAGCGCCGTAGACCACCGGGGGGGCGCCTTGGGCGGGGGGCGGGCCGGGGATCACGAAGGCGGCGAGCTTGGCGGGGACGTTGTTGACGATCCCCTGGACCACGCGCGCCTCGCCGCCCGGGAGGCCGAGCTGGGCGACCAGCGTGGGGTTCGTGACGCCGGACAGGAGCTGGGCCATGACCGTCTGCACGGTCACGCCCTGCTGCTGAGCGAGGGTGATGAGGCCCAGCGTGGGGCTGGTGTTGGAGGCCGGGTTCTCGGCGATGAGGACCATGGCCTTGGTCTGGTCGCCCGCGACCTGGACCTTCCAGCCCACGGGGACGTTCAGCGGCGTCTGACCGCTGGGGTCGCGCTGCATGGGGGGCAGCCCGGCGGCAGCGACGCTGGCCCCGGGCGCCGCGCCGGGTTGAGGCTGGGTCTGGGCCCAAGCGGAGGCCGCGCAGGCACACACGGCGGCGACCGTGAAGAGCGCGGACGGTAGGAGAGCGGACGGATGGCGCTCGACGTCTGCGCGGACACGTCGGGTGGAGAGCATGGGACTCCTGGTGGGGGGAAGGAGCTGTGCTGGCTGCTCGGGGAGCGTCATGGTAGCCCACGCTTCGGCTCGATCCAACCGCGCCGGCGCGGGCTCGAACCCACACCTGTTCGCCGCTGTCGTCGATGGATGGGCGTCGTGCCGATCTGGCGCAGCCGGCGGGCGGGTGGTTCGACTCGGGGCAGCTCACCGCCCCGCTTCGGAACATCCCCCGCGCGTCCCCGACGTCGCGCCCAGCAGGGAGGGGCCCGCGGGGCCCGGCACGGAACTTGAAGGTCCCTCCGGCCGTCTGCGTGTGTGGCAGGAGGAGACGCGTGAGGAGGACGGGGCTCGGTGAAGCGGTCGCGCGAGGAGCAGGGTTGCTGGCGATGGCCGCGACCGTGGCCGCGTGCGGCGTGAGCCACATCGCCGCCTACACGCCCAAACACCGCGACTACAAGGACCCCGTCAAGTTCGACGACCTGGACGCGCGGGCGCACAACGGCTCGCTGTTCTCGCCGAACCGTCAAGGCGCCTACATGTTCGCCGACCAGCGGGCCATGCGCGTGGGCGACATCGTGACCATCCGCATCAGCGAGCACGCCGACGCCAAGCGCGGCGCCGCCACGGAGCTCAGCCGCGACGGCAGCGCCGGACTCCGCCTGGACGCCTTCTTCGAACTCATGCGCCTCGCTGGCGTCCAGCCCGATCTCCTCAAGGGGTCGCTCACCACGGGCTTCAAGGGGCAGGGCAAGACGAGCCGCACCGAGAAGCTGGAGGCCACCGTCCCCGCCGTCGTCCGGCGCCGCCTACCCAACGGCAACCTCTTCATCGAGGGGCACCGCGTGGTCCTCGTGAACGCCGAGGAGCACCACTTCTACGTGAGCGGCGTCATTCGGCCCGTGGACATCGCCGGGGACAACTCGGTGCCGTCCTACCTGGTGGCCGACGCCGAGATCGAGTTCACGGGGCGCGGGGTCATCACCGAGAAGCAGCGCCCGGGCTGGATCTCCCGAGGCCTGGATTACGCGGCGCCGTTCTAGAAGCATGATTCACAACGTCTCCCGTCGCCAGGCTTGCTCTTGTGATTCCAAGCGGTTCCGCTCGTCGGTCACGTGCCACCAGCACGCTCCCTCCTCGCGGAACCACCTGAAATCACGACGCGGCGCCTGGCTCGGTCCGCCCTTGTGAATCATGCTTCTAGGCCGGCCAGAGTCAACACAGGGGAGCAACATGAACACGCGGGAGCAACGGAGGCTGGCGGTGACCTTGGGGCGCGTGGCCGCCCTCCGCGAGCTCAAGGCGCGCAGCGAGAGCGCCCGCGCCCACCACGCCGTACACGCCAAGGAGCGCGAGCGCGACGCCCTGGTTCAAGCCCAGGCCGAGGCCGAGGCCGAGGTCCTCCGGGCCGACACCCCCTTGCCCGCGCCGCGCCCCGTGACGAGCCGCGCGCGCCCCCACGCTCACCCGAACACCCGGCGCGCCCCGGGCGCCTCCGCCGAGGCCCCTGTCGTCTCCGGCGCCCTGTTCCAGCTCGTCGCCGACAGCCGCCAGACCTTCCGCCAGGAGCGGGCGCGCGTGGACCAGGACCTCGCCCAACGCCAAGCCGCGGCCCAGGCCCGAGACGAGGCCCACGTCCTCGCCATGCGCCGCCGCGCCACCCGCGACCGCGTGGCCGAGAAGGTCACCCGCCAATGGCGCTTCGAGACGAACCGGGCCCTGGACCGGACCCTCACCGACGAGAGCGCAGCGCGCCGCGTTGCGGGGACCTTGTAGTCCCCCAAGGGCGCTGGGCCCAGCCCCTCCCCGCGCGCTCCGGGTCGCACCTTCCTTCACTCGCCGAAGGAGCCCCGCGCGGAGGTGGTCGAGCCTACCGCCCCGCCGTTGCGCGTGTCGTACCGACACGATCACACGCTGCCCTCGCCGCGCCCATCCCCCTCCGCGGCCGGGGCTGGCGTGCGCCCGCCGTGTTCCCGCGATCCCTCGTCGCGGAGGTGGGCAACTCCTGCCGGGCAACCCGTGCCGATCGGATCCTTCGGACCGTCTCGTCGGGAGGATGCGCCGCCTCACCCGCGGTGGCGGCTGCGCCAAGCCGGATGGCATGGGCGCTGCACGGGCCCTGGGTGGGTGCCCCGCGTCGGGGCGCCGAGAGGAGCATCACCATGGCGCGTGGGATCTACGTGGCCGCCTCGGGCAGCGTCGCCCGCCTGGACCAGCTCGAGGTCCTCGCCAACGACCTGGCCCAGGTGAACACCCCGGGCTTCAAGCGCGACCAGGTGACCTTCGAGAGCGTGCGCCGCCTGGACCCCGCCGCCGGCGTGGACGCCGCCCGGGACAAGGACTTCGTCCAGGCCGCCGAGACGCGTGTGGCCTTGGAGCAGGGGCCCCTCATCCGCACGGACAACGCCCTGGACGTGGCCCTCGTGGGCCGCGGGATGCTCCGCGTCCAGGGCGCCGAGGGCGAGCGCCTCACCCGCAACGGGCGCCTCCTCGTGGCCCGCGACGGGGCCCTCAAGACCACCTCCGGCCACCCCGTCCTCGACGACCGCGGGCGCCCCATCTACCTGCCCCCCGACACGGTCCCCGACATCGCCTCCGACGGGCTCATCCGCGCCGACGGTGTCGCCGTGGCCCGCCTGGGCGTGGCCGACGTGGCGGAGGGCCAGGAGGTCCACAAGGACCGCGAGGGCCTCGTGAAGCCCCCGGACGGCGGCGTCAAGCCCGGCGTCCCCTCGGCCTTCGAGCTCCTCCAGGGCTTCCTGGAGCAGAGCAACGTGAGCCCCATCCAGATGATGACCGAGCTGGTCACCGTCCAGCGCAACTTCGAGGCGCTCCACCAGGTCATCAGCACCTACCGCGACCTGGACCAGCAGGTCACCCAGCTCACGCGCTGACCCGGACGGCCTCCGGCCCCCCCACCCCAGCACCCACCCCACCCAGCTCCCCCTGAGAGGTCCCCATGATTCGTAGCCTGCACAGCGCCGCCTCGGGGATGGAGGCCCAGCAGCTCAACATCGACGTCATCGCCAACAACCTCGCCAACGTGAACACCACGGGCTTCAAGAAGGCGCGCGCCGAGTTCCAAGACCTCTACTACCAGCAGATCCGCGCCGCCGGCGCCGCCCACACGGGCATCGACACTGCCGCCCCCCAGCCCATCGAGGTGGGGCTGGGCACGCGGCCCGCCGCCACCCAGAAGATCTTCTCCACGGGCGACATGCTCAACACCGGCAACCCCCTGGACATCGCCGTGGAGGGCAGCGGCTTCTTCCGCGTCTTGGAGACCGACGGCACGGTGGCCTACACGCGCGCCGGGGCCTTCAAGACCAACGCCGAGGGCCAGCTCGTGAACACCGAGGGGCGCCCCCTGGAGCCCCCCATCGTCATCCCCCCCGAGACCGTGGAGATCCGCATCGACCAAGACGGCGTGGTCAAGGCCCTCCAGCCCGGCGAGGTCGAGCCCGTGGAGGTGGGCCAGATCGAGCTCAGCCAGTTCGTGAACCCCGCCGGCCTCCGCAGCATCGGCCACAGCCTCTTTGAGGTCACCCAGGCGAGCGGCCCCCCCATCGACGGCCTCCCCGGCGAGGAGGGCCTGGGCCGCATCGCCCAGGGCATGTTGGAGTCCTCCAACGTCGCCGTCGTGGGTGAGATGATCGACCTCATCGCCGCCCAGCGCGCCTATGAGATCAACTCCAAGGTCATCCAGTCCACCGACCAGATGCTCGCCCTCGTCGCCCAGCTCCGATGACGACCGGCCGCCCAGCTCTCGTGACGCGCGCCCTCCGGCCCCCGGTCCGCTCCCCCCGTGCCATCCCCAGGCTCGCGCCGGGGCTGCTCGCCGCCGTCGCCCTCACGGGCCTCCTGGGCCTCGCCCCCGTCGCCCTCTCCTCCGGCTTCTCCCGGCCTGCGCCCTCCGTGGCCCTGTCTCTTATCAACATCTCCGCGCCCCCGAGACAGGCAGAAATAACGTCATCCGTCTTCTGACTACAAAAAAAAAACACAAACACCACCACAAGTCAAAGAAAACACAATAACGAACAAACAAACAACACTCAGCTATACAGTAGACATCGAATACATCAACT
>CAYZID010000221.1:0-10421 GCA_964478315.1 uncultured Myxococcales bacterium
AACCATGATTCACAGGGGCGGACCGAGCCAGGGGCCGCGTCGTGATTTCAGGTGGTTTCGCGAGGAGGGAGCGTGCCCGCGGTCCATTCGACGGCTTGGGCGGCCGCGGACGCGCCGCGATCGCCGCGATCCGCGACGGGAGGGGGCTGTGAATCATGCTTCCAGCCCCTCTCGTCTCTCCGACCGCCCGCCCTCACTCGACGCTCGCCTGTCCCGCCTGGGCCGGATCGTAGCCGCCCTGGGACCCGTCGAGATCGCACGGCAGCCACGTGACGCCTCCGTCGCGAGAGAAGCGCGCCGCCACAGCCACCGAGCCCGAAGCCGGGACGCTGAGGTTCCCCGCGTACTGATCCCAGCCGGGCTCGGCGGCGTCCGTCCACGTGGCGTCGGCACCCGCCCCCACCCACGTCCAGGTGCCGTCGGGCGTGGAGCCCACCGGCCCGTAGCCTACCTCCGCCCGGAGCAAGGGCGTGGGGTCCGTGCCCCCGCTGCGCCCGGTGAGCGGGGGCTCCAGGACCCGGGCCGTCACGGCGAAGGGGGCGCCGACCGCCACGGTGATCTGCGCCGGGCCCACCAGCCGGCAGGCGTCCACCGCGGCGTCGCACGGCGTGTTCAGGACCCCGGGGCTCCCCAGGTCCACGCCCCCGGGCAGGGGCTGCGTGGCCAAGCACCAATAACCCCCCCAGTCGTTGTCCCCGGCCGTGGCGGTCACGGCGCCGGGGTCCAACGCGATGGCTACCCCCGCCTGGTGGGACGGGAAAGGCCCCACGTCGTCATAGACGAGCGCGTCCACCGTCCACGTGGCCCCACTGGCGTCGCCGCACCGCAGCGTGAGGTCGTCGCCCGCGTTCGCGAGGCTCACCTGGGATCCGGTCGTGCTCTTGCCACCGTACACGAAGTCCGGGGTGACGCCCCCCGCGGCTCCGTTGTCCGCGTACCCGAAGACGACCGGGTGTCCCGGGGACGCGATGAGGGGCACGTCGATGGGCACCTCGCCTTCGCCGTCGCCCACCGTGCAGCCGGTGAGGAGCCGCGGACCGTCGGCCACCACCAACACCTCGAACCACTCGCCTCCGGGATCCTTGGGGGTCGTGGGGTCGTAAAGCACCTCCGTGAACACCGCCTCGCCGGGCGCGGGCGCCGCCGGCACGTCCTGGCAGCCGCTCGGGGCGCAGGTGCCGCCCAGGGCCTCGCAGTCCACGGCCTCGGGCGGATAGTTGCAGGCCGCCTGGGTCCCCAGGTCGGTGCACTCGCCCACCGCCGCGTACCCCGTCCACACGCCCTCGACGCAGGTGGCGGGCGGCGGATCCGAGCAGGGGTTCGGCGAGCAGAGGTCGCACGCCGGGTTCGCCTCTCCCGGGCTCCCCCAATCCACGTCGACCCCCACCGTCCCCGTGGCGTTGGGGTAGGGGGCCTTGGCCACGCACCAGTTGGCGCCGTCGTCGTTGGCGCTGGCGTCCTCGGAGCCAGGGTCGAGCTGGATGGAGCGTCCCCCCACCGCGGCGGGGAAGGACCCGCTCCCGTCGTCGAAGATCACGCGGTCCACGAGCGTCGCCACGCCCGCCCCGTCCGGGCACCAGAGGGCCACGTCATCCCCCGTGTTGAGGAGCTCGATCTGCTCTCCCCAGGCGCCCCCGCCGTAGAGGAAGTCCGGCGTGAAGCCCGTGATCGTGCTCTGGTCCGTGGCGGCGAAGACCAGCGCCTGCCCCGGGAGGGCGAGGAGCGGCTGCGCGATCTCCACCGCCCCCTCGCCGTCGGTCGCCGTGCAGCCGCCGAGGTTCACCGGTTCCGAGGCCACGCTCGTCACCTCGAACCACTCGCCCACCGAGTCTTGGGGGTTGTCCGGGTCGAACATGATCTCGGTGATCACCAGGTCCCCGGGGCCCGCCGCCCGGGCCGTCCCCTGGCAGGCGCCGTCCGCGCACGACCCGCCCAACGCGGCGCAGTCTACCGTGGTCGGCGCGTAGTCGCAGGTCGCCACCCCGCCCGCGTCCGCGCAGGCGCCCACGTCCGGGTAGTCCGTGAGGACGTCCCCCTGACACGTGTCCTTGGGCGCCTCCGTACACGGGTTGGGCGCGCAGGGATCGTAGGCCGTGACGTGGAGCACCCCGGCGTGCGTGGGTTGGTAGCCGTCCTCCGACCCATCGCTCCCGGGGCCCGCGTTCAGGTCGCAGTACGTCCAGGTCATCCCCGCGTCGGCCGAGAACCGCAGCGCCACGTGGAAGGTCTGCGCGTCGCCCTGGGGGCTGGGCGCTGCCACCGTCACGCGATACTGGTCCTCGCCCGGGAGCCCGGCCCCGCTGGCGCTCCACGCGTCGTCGGGCAGCGCCGCCACGAAGGTCCAGGCGTCCGGGCTCTGGGTGGGGTCCACCCCCTCGGGGCCCCAGCCGGCCTGGGCGAACAGCGTCGGCGATGGATCCACCCCGTCCCCCACGTCGGTCACGCCCGCCTCCAGGACCTGCCCGACGATCTCCAGGGCATCCCCCTCCACCACGTCGGCGCTCTCGGGCGCGACGAGGCGGCAACGGTCGACGGGCTCCGGCGCTGGGCACGCCTCGTTGCTGGCCCCCGGGGTGCCCTGGTCTCCGCCCCCGTAGGGCACCGTCGCCAGACACCACGAGGCGCCGTCGTCGTTGCCCGCGGCGGCTTGGGGCGAGCCCGCCACGGGCTCCGTGAGCTGGATCGCCACGCCCGGCGTGCGCAGCGGAAACGGCGCCTTGGTCGCGTAAGTCACGGTGTCAACCAGCGTCGCCGGGGGCCCGCCGTCCGCATCCGGGCAGGTGAGCGAGAGCTCGTCCCCGGTGTTCGCGAGCGCCAGGAGGCTCGCGGTCCCACTCCCCCCGCCGTACACGAAGTCCGGCGACCACCCCGTCGTGGCCGCGTTGTCCGCGAACCCGAAGACCGCGCTCGCGTCCGGCGCCAGGAGCAGGGGCGCGTTCACGGCCACATCGCCCTCGCCGTCGCTCACCACGCACCCGGCCAGGTTCACGGTGGCGCCGCTGACGTTCCGGACCTCGAACCACTCGCCCGCGGGCTCCTCGGGGACGTCGGGGTCGTAGAGGATCTCCGTGAACGCGACCTCGCCGGGGCCCGGCGGCCCCGGCAGCCCGACGCACGCCGCGCCCTGGCCCCCGTCTTGGCAGCTCCCGCCCCAGGCCGCGCAATCGAACGACGTGGGCGCGTACGTGCAGCTCGCCGACAGCGCCCCGGGCGCCACCTCGCACGCGCCCAGGGGCTCATGGGCGCTGAGCACGTCCCCCTCACACGTGGCGGCCGGCGGCGCCGTGCATGGGTTGGGCTCGCAGGTGGGCGGCGGCACGACGGTGAGGCTCCCCGCGCGCGCCGGCTGGTAGCCGTCCTCCGAGCCGTCCTGGCCCGGCTCGGGCCCCGGGAGGTCGCAGTAGGTCCACGTCTCGCCCCCGTCTACCGACACCCGGAGGGCCACGTCGTACATGCCGGGTTGGGGAGCGACCAGCTCCACCGCCACACGGTCGAAGCCCGGGGCCCCGGCGTCGTCCCAGGCAGGATCCCCCGGGGCGTTCGTGAAGACCCACGCGCCAGGGTCAAGCGACGGGTCGCTCCCGTCCGGCCCCAGGCCCAGCTCGGTGCGGACGTCCGCGGGGACCGGGTCGAGCCCGTCGGAGACGTCCGTGACCCCGGGCACGCGGAAGATCCCCGCGGCCGTCACCGGGTCGCCCTCCAGCGCCAGGGCGTCCACCGGCGCCTCCAGGCGACAGCGCGCGACCTCCAAGGGCTTGGGACAGGGCGGGTTGGGTGCCCCGGGCGTGCCCAGATCCCCGGCCCCGAAGGGCGTCTGGGCGTCGCACCAGTCGGTGGCCGACGCGGGCCACGGTGCCCCCGGGTCGAGCTGCATGCTCACACCCGCCCCCGCCAGGGCGGGGCGCGTCCCGTCGGCGGTGAGGAACGCCTGATCGTACCAGAGCTCGTCCACGACGAGCCCCTCGCACTCGAGGATCACCTCGTCGGCCGAGTTCCCCAGGGACATCCCGCTGCCGTAGGTGTAGTCCGGCGTGGCCAGCAGCCCGTTCGCCGCGGCGTCGCCGCTCCGCGCCAGCACGAGCGCGGCCCCCGCCGGGGCGATGAGGGGCTCCCCCTGGGCGCTGGGCTGAAGAGTCAGCTTGTTCGAGTCGGCGTCGCGGAGCACGCACCCCGTGAGGTCCACGGCCTTGTCCGAGACGTTGGTCACCTCCAGCCACTCGCCTAGCGCGTCGCTCACCGCGGCGGGGTTCGGCAGGAGCTCCGTGATGCGCACGTCCCCGGGCGCGGGCGCCGCCGGGCCTCCCACACAGACGCCCGCCACGCAGCTCCCCTCCGAGGCGGCGCAGTCCGTCGTGGTCTGGAAGTAGGCGCACTGGGGCATCCCCTGGGCGCTCACGCTGCACACCCCCTCGGGGTCGAAGTGCTGGGCCAGGTCGCCCAGGCACTGCCCTGCCGGTGGGTCGGTGCAGGGGTTGGGGAGGCAGGGCGAGCCCTCGACCGTGAGGCGCCCAGCGTCGGCCACGTCGAAGCCGTCTTGCCCCGCCTCGGGTGTGCCCGGCGGGGTCGTGTCACACAGGCGCCAGGTCTGCCCGTCGTCCAGGGAGAAGCGGAAGGCCACGCGATAGCTCCCGCCCGGGAGGCCCGGGAGCGCGGCCTCGTACTGGTCCTGGTCCACGGCCCCCGGCGCGGACGTGTCTACCCACCCGGCCGTGCCCACCGCCTGCACCCACGTCCACGCGTCCGAGTCCTCCTCGGGGGAGGGAGGGAGCGCGCCGCCGGGCCCCTCGGCCGCCCACCCGGCTTGGGCGGCGAGCCCGTCGATGGCGTCGTTCCACTCGGTCTCGTCGGTCGCCCCGGCCTCGCGCACCCGGCCCACGGCCAGGGCGGAGATCCCCGCGGAGACGGTGGCGTCCACGGGCTCCACCAGGACGCAGAAGTCCACCTCGCTGCTCTCGGACGGGCAGGGCGGGTTGGGCTCGCCCGGCGACCCGAAGTTGGCGGCCCCGTAGGGCGTCGTGGCGGCGCACCAATGCGCCGCCATGTCGTTGGCGAGGGCCGTCTGGGGGGCGTTGGGGGACAGGGCCATGGCGTGGCCGGAGACGAGCGGGAACTTGCCCTCTCCGGTGCCCCAGCGCACCGCGTCCACCTCGACCCCGTCGCACGTGAGGACCAGCGCGTCGCTGGTGTTCGTGAGCCCGAGCCCCTCGTAGACGAAGTCCGGCGCGAGCCCGTCGGTGAGGGTTGGATCGCTCTCGCGGCCGAAGACCCATCGCGCGTCGGGCGGGAGGGTGAGCGGCCCCTCACCGCCCAGCGGGCCCAGCGCGAACCCCTGGGTGCCGTCGTCGTGGACCGTGCACCCCGAGAGGTCCAGGACGCTGTCCGTGGCGTTCCACACCTCGAACCACTCGGCGTCCGAGTCCTTGACCACTGCCGGGTTCACCATGATCTCGGTGAAGATCACGTCCCCGCTGCCCGGCGGGGGCGGGGGCGGGGTGGTGTCCATGTCCGGGGCCGTGTCCGCGGCGGTGTCGGCGGCCGTGTCCACCTCGCCGTCCTGGGGGATGTCCGGTGCGGGGCCAGGCCCCTGGTCCGCCTCCGGGTTCGCGTCGAGATCCGACCCCGGGTCTGGCTGCGTGTCCGGCTGTACGTCGGGGGGGCTCGCTTCGTTCGACGCGTCCGTGGGCGCGTCGGCGCCCCCCGCCCCGTCCGCCCTGCCGTCGTGGGAGCCGCCGAAGGTGAGGTCGGCCGCGTCCGGGGTGGGGCTCGCGATGTCGCCGCCGCCCGCGCCGCCCGGCGTGTCCGCCCCGCAGCCCGAGAGGCCCGCGCCCGGGCTCGCCGCCATCACGAGGATCAGGGCCAGCCCCAGTGCGCGCCCCAGCACCACACGACCCCCTCGGGGCGTGCGGCCAGCACCCGGCGTCTTCGCCTCGTGTTGCTGCGTCGCCTGCATGGGGGCCTCCGCCGGGACGTCTCACGAACGCGCACAGTCTAGCCGACGGGACAGGCGGTTCCCAGGGGGCGCGGTGCGGGCGGGGACTCCGGCGTTGCATCCCAGCGCCCCGGGGGCTATCAGCACGCCCATGACACCCCCGGTGAGGGGGAGGAGGCGTCCATGGACTGGCCCATCCAGGTCCTGCCCCTGGGGGGGCTCGCCGAGATCGGCATGAACTGCATGCTCGTGGGGCACCGCGACCGCTGGGTCTTGGTGGACGCCGGCGTGCAGTTCCCCGAGGCCTGGGAGATGGGGGCCGAGCGCAAGCTGCCCGACCTCGACACCTTGGCGACGTGGGCGCCCCGGGTGGAGGCCGTCGTCGTCACCCACGGCCACGAGGACCACATCGGCGGCCTGCCCTGGGTCCTGCCCCGACTCGACCCCGCCGTGCCGGTCTGGGCCACGCCCTACACGACCCGCCTCATCGAGCGCCGCTTGGGCGAGCACGGGCTGTGGGACGCCGGGCGCATGCGCGCCATGACCCCGGGTGAGCGGTTCCAGGCCGGGCCCTGGGACGTGGAGCCCATTCGGGTGACCCACTCGATCCCCGACTGCGCCGCCCTCGCCCTGCGCTGCGAGGACGGGACGGTCGTCCATACGGCCGACTGGAAGGTGGACGACGACCCCATGGACGGCGAGCCCCTGGACTGGGAGGCCTTCGAGCGCCTGGGGCGCGAGGGCGTGGACCTCCTCCTCAGCGACTCCACGAACGTCCTGGTGGAGACGCCGTCGGTGAGCGAGCGGACGGTGGCCCGGGCGCTCCTCGCTCGCATCGAGCGCCACCCGGGGCGCGTGGTCGTCACCCAGTTCGCCTCCAACCTCCACCGCCTCACGGGCCTCGTGGCCGCGGCGGAGGCCACGGGGCGCCGGCTCGTGTTCGCCGGGCGCTCCCTGTGGGCCTACCTCCGAGCGGCCGCCCAGGTGGGGCGCGCCCCCATCGCCCCCGAACGCGTCCTGGAGTTGGACGCGGCGCGGGGGCTGGATCCCGACCAGGTGCTCCTCGTCACGACCGGCTCCCAGGGGGAGCGCGGCGCGGCCCTCCAGCGGGCGGCGGCCGGGGAGCACCCCAAGCTCACCATCGAGCGCGACGACCTCGTGCTCCACTCGGCGCGGGTCATCCCCGGCAACGACGCCAACGTCTTCGGCATGCTCAACCACCTGGCCCGCGCCGGTGCGGAGGTGGTCTACGGGCGCAAGAGCGGCATCCACGCCTCGGGCCACGCCACCCAGCCCGAGCTGGCCGAGCTCATCCGCCGCGTGCGGCCGCGCCGCTTCGTCCCCATCCACGGCGAGTTCACGTTCCTGCGCCGTCACGCCGAGCTGGCCGCCGAGACGGGCGCGACGACGCCGGTGCTTGCGGAGAACGGTGACCTCATCGGAGCCGGGCGCGGCGGCGCGGAGATCCTGAGCCACACGCCCCAGCACATCTACTACAACGCCGGGCCGCTCACGGGCGACGCCGACGACATGCTCCTGAGCGAGCGCCGGCGCGTGGCCTGGAACGGCGTCGTCTCCGTGGCCTGCGCGGTCCGGCGGCGGCCCGACCGGTCTCAGGCAGGCGGGTCGCAGTCGGGACGCTCCCGGTCGGGCGGGTTCCAGCTCGTGGGAGAGGCCACGGTGCAGACCCGCGCCCTCTTCGCGGGTGAGGGCAGCGAGGAGCTCGCCCCGGCGCTCGCCGCCGAGGTCGCGACGGTCGTGGAGAGCTGCCCCGCGGGGACCCCACCGCGCGAGCTCACCGAGGCCCTGCGCCTCAACCTCCGGCGGGTCTGCCGTCGCCGCCTGGGCAAGCGACCCGAGGTCCTCGTCCATCTCCAGGTCCAGGCTCCAGCTCCAGCCGTGAGCCGCGCCCCCGCCCCGTCCCCGCGTCCCCCCAGGGAGGATCGTCTGCCATGACCGCCCGTCGCCGCGCCCCCCTGGGGCTCCGTCCCGCTCCCGTCCCCGGGGGCTTCCCGGGCCGGGTGACCTTCATCAAGTCCGCGTCCAAGCTAGGGGAAGCGCCCCACCACGCCCTCCCCGAGGTGTGCGTCGCGGGGCGGAGCAACGTGGGCAAGTCCACGCTGCTCAACACCCTGTGCAACCGCCGACAGCTCGCGCGCGCGTCCTCCACCCCGGGCCGCACGCGCCTCATCAACTTCTTCAACGTCCAGGACCGCTTGGCCCTCGTGGACCTCCCGGGCTACGGCTGGGCCAAGGCCCCGGCGTCCATGCGCCGCGAGTGGGGGCGACACATCGAGGGCTACCTGCGGGACCGCCCCCAGCTCCGACTGGCCCTGCTCCTCCTGGACATCCGGCACGCGCCGCGCCCCGAAGACGCCCAGCTCCTCGCCTGGTTCCGGTCCGTGGAGCTGCCGTGCTTGCTCGTGCTCACCAAGGCCGATAAGGTCGGCTCATCCCACCGCGGGGGCCGCGCCAAGGCCATCGCGGGGGCGCTGGAGGTCCCCGTCGCAGACACCGTCCTGTTCTCCGCGCCCGAGCGGCTGGGGCGCGAGGCCCTGTGGGGTACGATCCTCGCCAGCACCGACGTGGTCTCCGCGGCACCGACCCAGTCGGCGGGAGACGCTCCGGCCGACGACGCCGGGGGAGAGAGCGATGGACCTCCTCAACGAGAGACAAGGTGACCCGAGACAAGGTGACCAGGCGCCATGAGTGACCTCTCCGAAGCGACGGACCCCAGCCCGGGTGGAGAGCCCGCGGAGCCCGGGAGTGGGGCCGGCTTGGACAAGGGGCAGGAGGCGGGGAGGGAGCGTTCCCCCGCGGTGCGGCTGAGCGCCGAGGGGGGGGCCGTGGAGATCGTCCCCATGGAGCGCGAGCACCTCGCCGCCGTCTTGGACATCGAGCGGCGCTGTTTCGATGATCCCTGGGATGAGGAGACGTTCCGCTCGGAGCTCCGCCACTCCTGGTCCGAGTGCCGTGTCCTCCGGCGCGTGGAGGACGGAGCGCTGCTGGGTTATTTGGTGTTTTGGCAGGTCGTCGACGAGGTGCACCTCCTCAACGTCGCCATCAACCCCTCGGTTCGTCACCGCCACTATGGGCGGATGCTGCTGGACTACCTCCTGGACTATGGGCGCGGCCGCCAGGCGCGCTTCGTCACGGTGGAGGTCCGCGAGTCCAACGAGGCCGCGATCCGCTTCTACGAGAGCGCGGGGCTCCGGCGCGTGGGCGTCCGTCCTCGCTACGACGGGGCGCCGGGCGAGGACGCGGTGGTCATGCTCTACGACCTCGGCCAGCCCGCGGAGGGGCGGGGCTCCTCCCCGGGAGAGGACGAGGACAGGGACCCGGGAGACGCCGGTGAGGCCAGCGGTTAGCGGTGGGACACCGCGGCTCGGGGCTGGCTCGCCCGCGTCGGACGGGGCGCTGCCTCCCCCGGGGCTCTACGCCATCCTGGACGGCGGGCGCGTGCCGGCCGAGCGCGTGGGCGTCGCGGCGGCGAGCCTCGCCCAGGGGGGCGCGTCCCTGGTCCAGCTTCGCCTCAAGGGGCAGGGCGACCGCGCGCGGCTGGCGGCCCAGCGCGCCGCGGCCGCCGCGCTGGCGGGTCGGGGCGTGTGGCTCGTCGTGAACGACCGCCCGGACCTCGCGCGGATCCTCCGGGACGAGGCGCCCCCGGGCGTCTTCCCGGCCCTGCACTTGGGGCAGGACGACCTACCCCCTCGGGCGGCGCGCCGCATCGTGGGGCCCGGCGTCTTGGTGGGCTTGTCCACGCACTCCCTCGCCGACGTGCGCGCGGCCCAGGAGGAGCCCGTGGACTATCTCGGCTTCGGGCCCATCTTCGCCACGCCATCCAAGCGGGGCGCCGCGCCCCCCGTGGGGCTCTCGGGGCTCCGGGACGCGGCGCGGGCGTCGCGCCTGCCGCTGGTGGCCATCGGCGGGCTCTCCCTGGACACGGCGGGGGCGGTGCGCGCGGCGGGGGCGCGCTGGGCGGCGTTCATCGGGGCGCTGTTCGATGGGATCCGCTGGGACGAGGAGCCTGCGGGGGCCTCGGGTGAGGGCGCGGCGGAGGCCCAGGCGGCCGCGTTGGTGGGCGCCCGGGCGGCGGCGCTCGCGCACGCCTCGCGGGGGCCGTCCAGGCAGGAGGCGACGCGGTGAAGGAGCCCGTTTGGACCGTCCTCGGGGTCCTCCAGTGGACGGCCGAGTACCTCGGGCGCAAGGGTGCCCTGAGCCCTCGGCTGGACGCCGAGCTGCTCCTGGCGCACGCGCTGTCGCTGGAGCGGATCCAGCTCTACGTCCAGTACGACCGACCGCTGACCATGGCCGAGCGCGACCGCTTCCGCGCCCTCGTGCGCCGGCGCGCGGCGGGGGAGCCCACCCAGTACATCCTGGGGCGGCAGGAGTTCTGGTCCCTGGACCTCCGCGTGGAGCCCGGCGTGCTCATCCCGCGCGCGGACACGGAGGTGCTCGTGGACGAGGGGCTCGCGGCCGCCCGGGCCATCGC
>CAYZID010000222.1:0-10413 GCA_964478315.1 uncultured Myxococcales bacterium
GGCCCCGGGATGTGGATAAGAGACAGCCCCCCACGCGCCCCAACCCGTAGGCCACGGCCCCGCGCGCCACGGCCGCCGACAGCGACCCGGGCTCCAGCAGGCGCAGGGGGTGCTCCGCCCCCACCAGCGCCTGGAGCGCCTCGTGGACCCTCGCCCGCAGCACCGGGCTCTCGAACACCCCGCCGTTGAGCAGCAGGGCGTCCGGCCGCGCCGGCTCTCCCCCGCCTTCGCCGCGCGCCCGCCCGTGCTCGGCCAGAAACGCCGCCACGTGCCGCGTGATGCCGGGGTCGGCCTCGTAGGGCAGGCCCAGCCCCCGCAGCCCCGCCCGCGCCGGCCTCCGCGGCCGGTCCTCGGGCCCCACGAGCGGGAAGAACCCGTCCACGATGGCCGCCCGCACCTCCTCCCGCGTGAGGTCCGCCGACAGCGAGCCCCCGATGAGGCGGCTCCCGCGCCCGGCCACCAGCACGCGCGCCTGGGGCGGCGCCCCCTCGCCGGACAGCAGCGTCTCCTTGGCCAGCCGACTGCTCTGGACGAGCTGCCCCCAGCGCGCCGGGTCCAGCCGCGCCCCCGCCCCGCCGGGCAGGGACAGCCGCTGCTCGGCCATGCGCGCCAGTGTCATGTCCATGTTGTCGCCGCCCAGCAGGATGTGCCGCCCCACGGCCACGCGCCGCAGGGTCGGCGCCGCCTCGGGCGCCCCCTGCCCCTGGCCCCCGGCCTCCTCGGCGGGCGTCACCTCGATGAGCGTCAGATCCGTCGTCCCGCCGCCCACGTCCACCACCAGCACGAGCCTCGGGGGCGCGTCGTCTTCGCCGCCTCGCAGGCGGTGGTAGTCGTAGAAGGCCGCCTGGGGCTCCTCCACGAGCACCAGGTTGGCGTCGATCCCAGCCGCCTTGGCCGCCTCCAGCGTGAGCGCGCGGGCGCTCGCGTCGAAGGAGGCGGGCACCGTGAGCACGACCTGCTGCTGGGCCATGGGGGCGTCGGGGAAGCGGTGGTCCCACACGTCCCGCAGGTGCTCCAGGATGGCCGCCGAGGCTTCCACGGGGCTCACGCGCCGCACGTCCCGGGGGGCGCCCGCCGGGAGGATGGCCGCCCGCCGGTCCACGGCCGGGTGGCACAGCCACGACTTGGCCGACGACACCATGCGCCCGGGGACCTGGGCCCCGCGCGCCCGGGCCAGCTCCCCCACCACGTAGCGCCGCCGCCCCTGGGCGAAGGGCAGCTCCAGCGCTCCGTCCGCGCGCTCCTGGATCGTGGGCAGGAAGACCGCCGACGGCAGCAGCGGGCGCGCCTCCACCGTGCCGGGGGCCACGAGCTGGTCGACGGGGAGCTGCTGGATGGGGGCAGCGCCCTGGGCCTCCGGGTCGAGCGGGGCGTAGGCCAGCGCCGAGTGCGTCGTGCCCAGGTCGATCCCGACGATGTATCGGGCGGTCGCGCCGCCCGCCCCGGCCTGGGGCGCTTCGGTTTGGCGGGGGGATTGGCTCGGGGTGTCCGTCATGGCGCGCCGCCTCCGTGTCCTTGGCGAACGTCAAACTCCAGCTTCCATCGGGCGGGCGCACGGGCCGCCGCCGCGCCCGCCGTGGACCCCGATGGTGGACCCGGTGCCGGACCCGACGTGTCCGACTCCACGAGGTGCAGGGCCAGGGTCCCGGTGGCGGTGGCCGTGGCTTCCACGTGGACGTAGGCGAGGTCTTGGGGGCCTCCGGGGGCGTCGGGCGAGGCGGCCTCGTGCGTGAGGGTGGTCTCGATGGCGGGCAGCTCCAGGAGCTCCCCGGCGTCCAGGGCCTCCTGGGCGTCCAGGGCCTGGCCCACCGGGTCGTCGCGGCGCGTGCGGGACGCGAAGAAGCGGAACCGGGCGGGCTCGCCCAGGGCGAGGGCGAACTCCTCGCCTTCCAGGCGGACGGTCTCGCCCTCCTCCAGGCCCAGGGGGGCCACGCACACGGCCAGGGTGGGGGGCTCGAAGCCGGGGATGGCGGGCATGGGCTGCTCCACGCCCACGTAGTAGGCGTGGGCGGTGCCGCTGCGGATGCGCACGCCTCGGCCGGTGGCGCGCAGGGCGGCGTAGGCGGCGGCGCCGCGGGCCACGGCCAGCTCCAGGTCGGCGCCCTGGAGGACCTTGGCGGGCGGGGCGCCGTCGGCGGTGAGCCAGCCGTTGAGCACGTCGACGACGCGCTGGCGCAGGGCGGGGGCGCGCATGACGCCGCCGTTGAACAGGACGGCCGTGGGGTGGGCGAAGGCGGCGCTCGGGGCGGTGGGCGGGGCGCCGGTGGCGGCGGCGCGGCGGGCCGTGAGGAGGCGGGCGCGGCGGAGGAAGGTGCCCAGGTGGCGCGTGATGGCGGGGTCGGCGGCGTAGTCCAGGGCGATCTGGCTGAGGCCGGCGCGGCGCCCGGCGCGCGGGGTGTCGGTGACGGCGCAGTCGGGGAAGAAGCCGCGCACGACGAGCTGGGTGACGGCCTCGCGGCTGAGCTCCACGCGGCGGGCGCCGCCCACGAGGCGGGCCCCGCGCGTGGGGATGGAGACGGCGCGGGAGGGGGCGGCGTGGGGCGCGTCGGCGGTGGCGAGGAGGTCCTCTTTGGCGGCGCGGACGCCTTGGACGAGGGCGCGGACCTGCCAGGGGTCGAGCTTGGTGGGCCGCTCGGGGTCGGCCTCGACCTGACGCTTGACCGCGTAGGCGAGGGCGTAGTCCATGTTGTCGCCGCCGAGGAGCAGGTGCTCTCCCACGGCGACGCGCTCCAGGGCGAGCTGGCCGGGGTGGGTGGGGTCCTCGGTGATGGCGATGAGGGAGAAGTCGGTGGTGCCGCCGCCCACGTCGCAGACCAGGACGAGGTCGCCCACGGAGAGCTGGGCGCGCCAGTCGTGTCGGTGGGCGTCGAGCCAGGCGTAGAGGGCGGCTTGGGGCTCTTCGAGGAGGGTGAGGTGCTCGATCCCGGCGGCGCGGGCGGCCATGAGGGTGAGGTCGCGGGCGGCGAGGTCGAAGGAGGCGGGGACGGTGAGGACGACCTCTTGCTCGCTGAGCGGCAGGCCGTCGTGGGTGAAGGCCCAGGCGTCGCGCAGGTGGGCCAGGGTGCGGGCGGTGGCGGCCAGGGGGGAGATCCGCGGGAGGTCGGGCGGCTGGGGCGCGCCGGGGCCGGCGTTCGGCGCGTCGCTCGCCTGGCCGGCCGTGCGCCCGGGGGAGGCGGGGGGCAGGATGGGGGCCATGCGGTCCACGCGGTCGTTGCACAGCCAGCTCTTGGCGGAGGACACGAGGCGGTCGGGGACCTTGGCGCCGTGGTCGCGGGCGAAGGTGCCCACGGCGAAGCCGGGGTCGGCCTCCCAGGGGAGATCCAGGGCGCCGGCGGGGAGCTCGCCGGGGGCGGGGAGGTAGAGGAACGACGGCAGGAGGGGGCGTGCCTCGACGACGCCGGGGGCGGTGACCTGGGGGATGGGCAGGGGGCGGATGGCGGGCGCGCCGGGGTCGGAAGTGCCCGGGTCGGGTGCGTCGAGTTGGGCGGCGGCGAGGGCGGTGTTGCTGGTGCCCAGGTCCACGCCCACGGCGTAGCGCGGGCTCACAGCTCCACCTCGGCGGGGGCGAGGACGGAGGGGTCGGCGGCGCCGGAGAGGAGGGGCAGGCGGACCTCGGTGGCGCGCCAGCCGTGGTGGGCGAGGGTGCCGCGGAAGGGGGGCTCGCCGTGGACGTTGCCGGTGAGCGTCACGGCGCGGGCGTCGAAGCCTGGCTCCACGGTCGTGGGGGCGCCCTCGTCGCCCGGGAGGACGGGCTCGATGTGGACCCAGGCGTCCAGGGCCTTGCGGCAGCCGCGGTGGACCATGCGGGCGGCGGCGCCGATGTCGGCGTCGGGGACGGAGGGGGGGAGATCTTCGGCGATGAAGTCCACGAAGCGGCCCTCGCGCTGGAGGGCGCCCAGGAAGTGGAGGACGGCATCCGCGGGCCGGTGGGCGGAGGGCGTGTCCGCCGGCGCGTCGAGGGCGGCGGGCTGGGGCAGGGCCTCGGGGGGGGCGTCTGCTGGCTCGGGGGTCTGGAGCGCGGTCCGGACGCGGGTGGCCGTGCGGGGGTCGAGGAGGACGCGCCACAGGGCGGCGAAGGCCAGGGCGAGGCGGGCGAGGAGGCCCGGGTGGCGGGGTTCGCTGGGCTGCGGCGGGGTGGTGGGCGAGGGCGCGGTTGGGTCGGCGTGTCCCACGGGGGCTCCTTGACTGGGCGTGGCTGGGTGCGGCGTGGGCCCTTGTCGGGCCCTTGTTGGGCCTGTGTTGGGCAGGCCTCGCGGCGGCGGCGCGGGTGGGGAGGCGTGAGGGCTTGGGTTCACCTCCCGGGCCGCGGCCGATCTACCATTGTCGGCCTCTGAGCCCAAGATCCCGCAGCGGGCGCCCGCCGCGTCGGGATGTGTGGTTGAATATCGCTCGGCGGCTGGGGTCGGAGCGAGCCGTCGATCCAGGTCACCGTCTCGATAGGAGGGGGGAGGGTTCTCATGTCTCTGCGTCCACGTTTCTCGTTGCCGCTGTTGGTCTCCGTGCTCCTCGTGGGGGTCGCGCCTGCCGCGTGTGCCGTTGGGCAGGCCCGGGGTTCTGGTGACGTCCGGCGGGCGCCGGCGGCCTTGTTGTTCAAGAGCCGTCGTGCGGTGGCGCGGCGTCTTGGGAAGGAGGCGGCGGCGGCGATCCCGGCGGGGTTCGACTTTCGGGCTCGGGCGTTGGTGTGGGTGGCGCAGCCTCATGAGGCGCACGCGCGGGTGGTGGTGACGCCGTTGCTGGCGGACGGGAGGCCCCTTCGGCTCCCGGCGTCCGAGGGGGCCATGGAGGTGTGGCGGAAGGGCTCGGTGGTGCGGGTGGTGATCCACGAGGACTCGATGCCGTGCACCTTTGGGATGCCGCAGCCTCGCGAGGTGGAGAAGGCCTGCTATGAGCGCGTGGAGAAGGAGCAGGCCGAGCTGCGGCGCACGTTGCGGCTGTTGTCCACGCCGCGGCGTGGCCTCCGGCGTGTGGTCGTGAAGCGGAAGGAGGTACCGCCCCGCCCGTAGAGGGCGCGGGCGGTTTGGCGCCGCGCTCAGCGGAGGCAGGTCTGGGTGCCGACGCCCACGAACTTCCCATCCTCGACGAGGGGCCAGAGGCGGTCGATGGCTCCGAGGAGGTAGCCGGGTTCGTGGAAGGTGATGACGAGCTGCCCATCGTGCGTGTTCGCTGGCGAGCTGGCGTCGGTCTCTTGGCCGAGCACTTCGTAAGAGTACCCGCAGAAGGGGGCGAGGGCGTCCTTGACCAGCCGGGCGGCTTCTTCCTCGGTCTGTCCTTGTGGCATCTGTAGGTCCAGCGTGGTGAGGTCGTTGCACTCGCTGGGTTCGTGGAGGTCCTGGGGCGCCATTCCTATCCACAGCTTGCAGCAACTGTCGTCCTCGCTGCAGCCTGGCACGGCGGGTGGGGCGAAGCTGTAGAAGGTGTGGGGGAGGAAGGGCGATCGGCCCGCGGCGTCGGAGCCCCAGGCCCAGATGGCGCTTGCCAGCACGCCCGTGGGGAGGTCTGCTGGCCATTGTCCTTCCACGATGAGGTCCCCGGCGGAGTCGTAAAGCCGGACGTGCAGGCGGTACGTGTGTCCTTCGGGCCACACGAGGTGCACGGTGCGGGCGGTGTTGTCGTCCGGGGGGCCTTCGAACAGGACCTCCTCCGAGGCTGCGTCGTCCGTGGAGACGGAGATCCGGACGGTCGTGACATCGCCGACGGTGTCGCAGCCGTCCTTCAGGTCCAGCATCTTGGAGGCGGAGGGGACGCTCACGGCGACGAGCGCGTTGTGCTCGTCGAACTGCGCCAGGGCCTCGTCCTGCTCACAAGCCGCCCCTTCCGGCGCAGCAGCCTCACAGCCCCCCACCCAGGGTCCGAGGAGGAGACACGCGACGACCACACGCTTGAACCCAGACCATCTCATGCTCGTCTTCATCCTCGTCCTCTCCTTTCTTCTTGCAGGGGGCACAGAAGCGGGACCTGCCGCTGCGAGCAGCCTACACCACCAGTCCAACAAGAGCGAGACACGACCGGGGCTGACCCCAACCACACGACCCCTCCGAGGCCACGACGCGTTTCCGCCGCGCTGCCATCCGGTCACTCGTATGCGCGGCGCCTTTCCGTCGTGCTCCACGGTGGTCCCGTGCACGCGCGCTCCGCTCGCCACGGCGTGCGTCTCGGTGAGGTGCGACGCTGTCGCGGGCTTCCGGGGCCGGGAGCGGCGGTGTCGTCGCCGGGGCGAGCCACGTCGCTGAACCTTGCCTGGACAGGAGGGCCGTCGGGAACGCACAGTGGCCACACATCCCGCGGGCATGACGTGCCTCGGGCGCCCGCCCGTGACCCACGAACGCCGCGTGAACGACCGAATGAACAAGGAGGCCCCCATGCGTCTCTCACTCCGCCTGCAGCCGCCTCGCTCGTCGTCCGTCGCGTGGGTTCCGGTTGGCGTCCTCACCCTCGCGGCCCTGCTGGCGGGCTGCGAGACCCCGGGCTCTGGGAGCGGCTACGTCCCCCAGGACATCAGCACATCGCCGAGCACGTGCACCAACGGCAGCCTCGACCCCGGCGAGGTGGACGTAGACTGCGGCGGGCCTTGCGAGGCCTGCGCCGTGGGGAAGGCGTGTGAGGGCGACGCCGACTGCGCGTCCGGCCTGTGCGCCTTCCGCGTCTGTCGCGACGCCGCCTGCGGCAACGGCGCGCAGGACCCGGGCGAGGTGGACGTGGACTGCGGCGGCCCTTGCCCGGCCTGTGAGGGCGACGCGTGCGCCGAGGACGTCGACTGCGCGACCGGCTACTGCGCGTCCGGTCTCTGCGCGGTGGCGAGCTGCAGCGACGGCATCTCCAACGGTGGGGAGAGCGACGTGGACTGCGGCGGCGACGCCTGCCCCCCCTGCCCGGACGGCCTCGCCTGCCGCGCCCAGGGCGACTGCGCCGGCGGCGCCTGTCACGATGGCGTGTGCGCCACGGCGACGTGCGACGACGGCGCGCGCGACGGGCAGGAGAGCGACGTGGACTGCGGCGGGACGTGCCCGGGCTGCGCCCTCGGCGCCCACTGCGGTGAGGACGCGGACTGCCTCAGCGCGCGCTGCGAGGGGGGAGTCTGCGCAGAGGTGCCGCCGACGTGCGACGACGGCGCGCGCAACGGGAACGAGAGCGACGTAGACTGCGGCGGGACGTGCCCCGGCTGCGGCTACGGGCAGGCCTGCGCTACCCCGGCCGACTGCGCGTCCGGTTTGTGCGAGGAGGGCGCGTGCGCCGAGCCGTCGTCGTGCTCGGACAACGAGCGCAACGGCGACGAGACCGACGTGGACTGTGGTGGTTCGTGCAAGGGGTGTGCGCTGGGGCAGCTCTGCGACGAGCACGCGGACTGCCTGAGCGCCACGTGCATCTTCGGCGTCTGCGCCATGCCGAGCTGCGACGACGAGCTCAAGAACCAGAAAGAGACCGACGTGGACTGCGGGGGAGAGTGCCCAGGCTGCGCCGACGGCCGCGCGTGCCTGATCCCGGAAGATTGCGCTTCGGGGCGCTGCACGAACGGGGTCTGCACGAGCTGCGAAGACCAGGAGCACAACGCCGACGAGACGGACGTGGACTGCGGTGGGAGCTGCGGGCCGTGCGCCGTGGGGGCGACCTGCGGGGGAGACGGCGACTGCAGCTCGGGGCTGTGCTGCGGGACCGTGTGCGTGTCGCCCGACGACCCGGCCCACTGCGGGAGCTGCACCGCGTGCCCGACCTCTCCCAACGGCACGGCCACTTGTCAGGGCGGGGTGTGCGGGCTCGAGTGCCAGGCGGGCTACCACCGATGTGGCGACGCGTGCCTCAGCGACGCCGCCGTGGAGAGCTGCGGGGACGCCTGTTCGCCCTGCCCCTCGGCCCCCCACGGCACCGCCGTCTGTGAGGCGGGGGCGTGCGGGCTGAGCTGCGACGCGGGGTATCACCTGTGCGGCGGGAGCTGCGTCGCGGATGACTCGGTGGCGCACTGCGGGTCGAGCTGCGACCCGTGTCCGGGCGACCCGCACGGGGAAGCGACGTGCGTGGGGGGCGCGTGCGGGCTGAGCTGCGACGCCGGCTACCACGCGTGCGGGGCCGCCTGCGTCAGCGACACGTCGATCGACCATTGCGGCGCGAGCTGCACGCCCTGCGCGGAGCCCGGGCCCAACGCCAGCGTGTCCTGCTCGGCGGCCGGAGAGTGCGTGTACCTCTGCCAGGCGGGGTCCATGCCCTGCGGGACGGAGTGCCTGGCCTTCGACGAGCTCTCGGCGGCGCTCCAAGAGACGACCATCGACACGCCCGACTACACGGAGGCGGGCGAGCGCATCGTGGCCGAGGCCGACGGCGGGATGCTCATCGCCGGCTACGCGGGCCCGACGGATGTGGGCGGTGTGCGATACGGGGAGACCGAGGGGTGGCTGCTCAAGCTGAATCCCGATGGGTCCACCGCTTGGGAGGCGACGCTGCCGCCCATGAGCGGGTGGAACGGCCTGGCGCTGTTCGACGCCTATCGCCTCCCGGCCGGGGGGTGGCGCCTGGCGGGCCAGCTCGTGAACGACGTCAACGACACCAAAGGCTGGGTGGGGGAGGTGGACGCCGCTGGGGCCCTCGTGTGGCAAGCGGAGGTCGCGGGTGCGGTCGCGGTGTGGACGCTGTTCCCGGTGAGCGCGTCCGACAGCGTGGGCGTGGGCGAGACGGGCTATTCGGACTCCGTCTGGTACGGGCGATTCGGGGCTGGAGGGGTGAGCGTGTGGGCCGACAGCATGAGCGCCAGCTTCGGGCGGCCCACCGGGGCGCTGGTGGCCGGGGGCGTGGCCGTCGCCGGGCGGACGAGCGCGGGGGGGACGATCCTCCGGCGGGTGGGCCTCGACGGCCAGCCCAACGCCACGGACCTGACGGCGACGGGCATGATCACGAGCGCCCTGGTGGCGCTGCCCACCGGGGGCGCCGTCATGGTGGGGCGGGACGCCAGCATGGCCTACAAGCCCGCGGTCGTGACGGTGAGCGGCGCGTGGCAGTCTCAGAGCGCCCAGCAGCCCGCTTACACGGGCGCTTGGACCGCGGGCGATGCGAGGCCCGGCGGGGGCCTGGTGCTGGGGGGCGTGCGGGACTACGCCTACGGCTGGAACCCGCTCAGCTTCGCCTTGTCCCAGGCCGACGGGCAGATCGCCTGGGAGGCGACGCGGTACAACACGAGCGCCCTCGAGCTCTACAACGTGAGGATGACCGACGCACGGACCCTGCCGAGCGGTGGTTACGCCTGGCTTGCGCAGACCGACGAGGCCTACGGGAACGACTTCCAGGCCACGCGCCTGTTCCAGATCCAGTGCTCGGGCAGCCCCACCCCGCCGAGCACGGGGGGCCTCGTCATCTCCGAGCTCCTCTACGACGCCGTGGGAGCGGACAGCGACGTCTTCGTGGAACTGCACGGGCCTCCGGGGAAGGACATCAGCGGTTACACCATCGTGGGGGTCAACGGGAACGGCGGGAGCGACTACAAGACCGTGACGCTGAGCGGCGCGCTGGGGGGTGACGGCCTCTACGTGGTGGGCAACACGTCGGCCGGGGCTTGGATCGCCGACCAGGCCGACCAGCTCGCCAGCGTCGACTTCCAGAACGGCCCCGACAGCGTGCAGCTGCGGGACCCCGCGGGCGTCGTGGTGGACGCCCTGGCCTATGGCAGCTTCGGGGCGAGCGACGTGTTTGCGGGGGAGGGGAGCCCCGCCGCGGCCACCAGCCCCGGCGAGAGCCTCAGCCGGGACACCAAGGCCACCGACACGGACAACAACGCGAACGACTTCAGCGTCCAGCCGAGCCCCACCCCCGGCGCGCTGTAGACGCCTCGGTGGGGGCTCGCCTCCAGCGCGTGAGCTGCGCGGCCGCCCCGACCACCCGAGCCATCCCCTGAGCCCGAATGAGCTCCAGCTCACGCCCATAATGTGTCACCTAGACACCCATGTTGCACCGGGAGGCAGGGCGGTCGCAAGGTCGGAGTAGGAAGAAGCCTCCCCTCGTACTGGCGTGAGTTGTTGCCGTCGACCAAGGGGACACGCATGGAAGGTGCCTCGACGAGTGGATGTGTGTCTGTGTTCGAGGTTCGCTCGCGCCGGCGGCTTGGTTGTCAACGGGCGTCAGGAAGCGCGGGGAATCGGTGACAAGCGAGGGGGGGCGTCTCAGGGAGCTCCAACTCACCCCCCCCCGGGAGCGACAGGTAGACCGCCCCTTCCTCGCTCTTCTCCTCCAGCTTCCAGTCGGGCGTACCCGACGCAGCCAGCTTCACCTCCACCAGCTGGCCCCGGTTCGTGGCGTTCGCGGCCCCCGGGCCAACCTCTTTCCCCAGCTTCCACCTCCACCACCTCAGCGTGTTGACCGACAGCCCGCGGGCCGCCGCGAACGCGGGCGCGGACATGCCAAGCGCCTCCTGTTCGGCTACCAACTCAGTCCACT
>CAYZID010000223.1:0-10348 GCA_964478315.1 uncultured Myxococcales bacterium
CCGCCCCCGCTCCCGCCCCCGCTCCCGCTCCCGCGCCCGCCCCCGCACCCGCACCCGCCCCCGCACCCGCACCCGCCCCCGCACCCGCACCCGCACCCGCCCCCGCACCCGCACCCGCACCCGCCTCCGCACCCGCACCCGCCTCCGCCTGCGCGCCCGCGCCCGCTTTCGCCGCCACTTTCGCTTCCGCTTTCGCTTTCGCTTCCGCATCTGGGGGTGTTGCAGCGTCGACAGGGCCGTCCCGGAGTCGGGGGAGGGGCCTGGAAGCGTCGACAGGTGCGTCCGGGAAGCGCAAGACGGCCCCGGGCGGCGCGGAGGTGGCCGGGCCGGAGCCGCGAAGCGCAGATCGAAAGGCTCGGAGCGCCGGATTCCTTTGCGTCGGGGAGGTGGCGTGGGCACGATGACAGCGCGGCCTCGCGGCGCGGGCTGGCCTCCGCGCGGCCCCCCCGACGCACGGACCTGGAGCGACGCCCCTTGAACCCAGTAGCCCAAGCCAGCTCCGCCTCTCAGCTCCCCGAGAGCTCAGGGCCCACACCGTCGAAGGCTGGCCCCGGGTGGCGCGCCCGCCTGTGGGCCGCCGCCCTGGGGGTCTCCGCGGCGCTCGCCGCCTGTGGGCCCGACGACAAGCCCCTGGGCGCCCGCTGCGGCGCCGACGCCGAGTGCGCCAGCGGCCTCTGCTACCCGGCCATCTGCCTCTCCGTGGACGGCGATCCCGACGGCGATGGCCTCAGCAACGCCACCGAGAGGGCCCTGCACACCGACCCCCTGGACCACGACAGCGACGGGGATCTCCTGGACGACGGCGTCGAGGTGGGAGATCCCACCCAGCCCACCGACACCGACCACGACGGCACCCCCGACGTCCTGGAGAGCCTCGCCGCCGACGCCGACCACGACTGCATCAAGGACCAACTCGACCCCGACGACCAGCGCCCCGAGACGCGGCTCGAACGGGTGAAGGAGCTCGCCTGCCCCCGCCGGGGCGTCTGCGGCGAAGCCTTCGAGGACGTCACCGTCCAGTGCGTCGTCACCGTGACACCGGGCGGCGTGTCCGCCGAGGCCCAGTGCGACCTGAGCCGCGTCCCGGGCTACGAGGCGGAGCCCGAGCGCTCCTGCGATGGCCTGGACAACGACTGTGACGGCCGCACGGACGAGGACCTCGGCTACCTGGGCGCGGACGGGCTCACACGCCTCCTGGGCGAGCCGTGCCAAGGGCGCGGGGCGTGCGCCGACACTACCGGGACCGTGACCTGCGGGGCCCACGGCGCCGCCATCTGCTCGGCCAACGAAGGGGCCGGCCCCGAGGTGGGCTGCGACGGCGTGGACAACGACTGCAACGGCGTCACCGACGACGGCGTGCGCTGGACCGACCCCGTGACCCTCGCCACCGTCCCCGTGGGCGAGGTCTGCGTGGGGCGGGGCGTCTGCGGCGCGGGCACCGTCGAGTGCGACCCCGCCACGGGGGAGGCGGTCTGCTCCAGTGAGCCGGGCGGCTCGGCCGCCCAGAGCGGGCACGAGATCTGCGACGGCCTGGACAACGACTGCAACGGCCTCACCGACGAGGAGCTGCCCCCCTGGGAGGGCCCGGGCGGACAGCGCGCCGCCCTGGGCGAGCCCTGCGGCGTGGGCGCCTGCGCCGGGGGCGTGGCCGTGTGCGGGGAGGACGGCGAGGTCACCTGCTCCACGATCGGCGCCGCCAGCCAAGGGGTCGAGCACTGCGACGGCGTGGACGAGGACTGCGATGGGGAGACGGACGAGCTCCCCGGCCTCCTGGCCGCGTGCAGCTACGCCGGCGTGTGCGCCGGACACGGGGCCCTGGACGCCGTCTGCGCCGGCGCGCCCGCCCCCCTCTGCACCTTCGACGAGGCCATTGGCTGGGAGCCCGAGGAGCGCTCGTGCGATGGCCTGGACAACGACTGCGACGGGCTCACCGACGAGGGCCTCACTTACACCCCGCCGGGCGGTGAGCCCCTCCCGCTGGGCGCGCCCTGCGCCGGGCTGGGCGCCTGCGGAGGGACGGGGGCGGCCGCCGCCGGGACCGTCGTCTGCGGCCCCGATGGCGAGCCCGTGTGCAGCGCGAACGCCGGGGGCCAAGGGGTCCCCGAGGCCTGCAACGGCGCCGACGACGACTGCGACGGCTTCACCGACGCGGACGACCCCGACCTGGGCCCGGGCCCCCCCTGCGACGGCCCGGGCGTGTGCGCGGGCGCGGGCCCCGCCGCCTGCGTCCAGGGGGCCTGGCGCTGCCCCTACCAGGGCGCGGGCACGTGGGAGGGCGTGGAGCTCACCTGCGACGGGCTGGACAACGACTGCGACGGCGCCACGGACGAGGGCACGCTCAAGACCTTCGCCGGGTCGCCGTCCCTCGTGGCCGCCGGGCAGCCCCTGGCGCCCGTCCGCTGGCGCGCCGTCCCCACCGGCGACGGGGGCGTCGCGCTCGTGGGGGGCTGGCGCGTGGCCGCCGACGGCTCCGTGGAGGTCCTGGGGGCCGTGTGGCGGTTGGAGCCCGCCACGGGGCAGTGGACCCCCCTGCCGCCCCTGCCGGCCCCCACGGCCGGGGCGGCGGTCGCGTGGGATCCCCAGTGGGGGCTCATCTTCGTCCAGGGTGGGGCGGCCTCCGCGGCCTTGGACCCGTCCGCGCGCCACCTCACCGGCGCGCCCACCGCAGCCCTGTGGGCTCTGGACCCCGCTGGCGGACCGTGGCGCGCCGTGGTCCAGGACGTCCAGGCCCTCGGAGCGCAGGCCGACGCCCAGGCGGCCCTCGCCCGCCTGGGCCACATCCTCACCGCCCTGGGCGCCGGGGGGCTCGCGCTCCACGGCGGCGTGGAGGGCGGCGGTGCGCCCGCGACCCCCACCCTCCTCGGCGCCGTGGACGTAGCGGCGGACGGGGCCGTGACGGTGACCTGGACCCCCGCGCCCTCCCAGGGGCCGGCGCGCGTGGGCCACGCGGCGGCCTGGGACCCCGCGTCGGCGCGCCTCGTGCTGGGCGGGGGGGATGATCCCACCGCGCTGGATGAGGCCCCGCCGGCCGCCACGGTCGCCTGGGACCCCTCGACCGCTGGCGCCGCGTGGCAGCCCCTGGCGGCGTCCGAGGATCCCCTGGCCGGGCGCGTGGGGGGCGCCCTCCTGGCCCAACCAGACGGAGCCCTGCTCGCCGTGGGCGGGGTCGCCTCCTGGAGCGACTGGGCCGCCGCCGAAGACGGCAACCCGGGGACGCCCGCCGGGCAGCTCTGGCGCCTCCCCCCAGGTGGGGAGGCCTGGATGGGGGGCTCAGACGGCGGGCCGCGCCGCGTGGGGGCGGCGCTCGTGGCGGCCGCCGCGTCCGCGTCGACCGGGCAGGGCGGAGCGGACGGGCCGAGCGCGTGGCTGCTCGGGGGCGCGGGGCTCCACCAACGGGTTCGGCGCTCCGCGGTCCCCGTCGATGCCGCTGGTGCCACGGAGGCAGAGGTCCCCTGGGCCGGCCCCGCCCCGCGAGAGGGAGGCACGCTGGCCGCGGGGCCTCACGCCGTGTGGCTCGTGGGGGGCGCCGAGCGGGGGCCCCTGGGGGGGCTCGTGCCCCTGCAGGACGCGTGGCGCTGGCCCACCGATGGGACGGCGTGGGAGGAGGCGCTGTCCTCCACCGCCCAGTGGGATCCGGGGCGCCCGGCGCGGCTTGGGGCAGCCGGCGTCTGGGATCCCGTGTCTCCGAGGTTGCTCGTCTTGGGCGGGGCTCCCCTGACGAGCGGGACCAGCGGGAAGGGCGGCGCGGAGAGCGTGCCCGTCTGGGCTCTGACTTTGGGCGACTCGGGGCCGAGCGAGGGAACTCCCGTGTGGAAGAAGCTCGCCGTCCAGGGGGCGGGACCGGGCCCCACTTCGCCCGCGGCGGCCGCCGTCCCCGAGGGGGGCGCCAGCGCCTGGGTGCTGACCTCGGGCGACGGGGGGTGGGAGCTCTTCGAGCTCTCTCTGGCGACGCTGACGTTCACGTCGGTCCACGTGCCGGGCGGGCCGCCCCTGGAGACGCAGCTCGCTGGCGGCGCAGCGGCTGGCGCCCTGCGCTTCGTGGGGTTGGACCCCACCGGGACACTGCGGACCTGGGCGCTGTCGCTGGAGACCGGCGTGTGGAGCGGGCCCACCCCCCTCACCGTGGACCCTGCCGGCCCCGTGCCCACCGCCGTGACCGGGCGCGGCGCCCTGGATCCCGTATCCCAGGAGGCCCTGTGGGTGGACGCCGAGGGCGTCGTCTGGGTCGCCGACCTCTCCACCCTCTCCGTACGCTCCCTGGCCCCCGGGGGCGCCAATGGAATCGGTGGGGCCGGGCCGCCGGCCGGGACCTCGTTCGCCTTGGGCCTGGCGACCGCCGCGCTGGGAGTGGGTCAGGGGTCGACCTGGGCGATTTCTCGGCAGTGCGTTTCCGGCGGAGCGCTGTAATTCATTGTAATCGAGAAAGAAGTTGTCCGCGGGCTTGGGGAACGGCCGGGCCTCGCTTACAATGCGCCCCATCCCCAAGGCTTCGAGGATCTCTCTCCCTTGACCGCCACGTCACCGCCACCCGCCGCGCCTCCCTCCGGCGTGACCATGCTCTGCCCCGAGTGCGGGCGCGAGTTCGCCGAGGACGCGGTGTTCTGCCCCCATGACGGGCAGGGGCTCATCCAGGTGGGCGAGCCCAGCCTCATTGGCACGGTCATCGACGGCAAGTACACCGTGACCGACGTGCTGGGCGAGGGCGGCATGGGGGCGGTGTATCTGGCGCGCCACGAGACCATGAACCGCGAGGTGGCGATCAAGGTCTTGCGTCGCGAGTTCAGCCAGAACGCCGAGGCGATCCAGCGCTTTCTGCGCGAGGCGCGCGCCTCCAGCATGTTGAGCCACCCCAACACGATCACCGTCTACGACTGTGGGCAGACGGAGACCGGTCAGCTCTACATGGTCATGCAGCGCCTCACGGGGCGCAGCCTGGCGGAGATCATCGACACCGAAGGGGCCATGCCCCCCGAGCGCGCGGTGCACATCCTCTCCCAGGTGTGCGACTCGCTCACCGAGGCCCACTCGGTGGGGATCATCCACCGCGACCTCAAGCCCGACAACATCCTCATCGAGTCCAAGTACGGCAACCCCGACTGGGTGACCGTGCTGGACTTCGGCATCGCCAAGCTCCTCGAGGGCGGCGGTGGCGCTGGCCGCGCCGTGACCCAGGCGGGGCTCATCTGTGGCACGCCGGACTACATCTCCCCCGAGCAGGTCACCGGCGATCCCGTGGACGCGCGCTCGGACATCTACGCCCTGGGCGTCTTGCTCTACGAGCTGCTCACGGGCCAGCGGCCCTTCGTCTCCGAGTCCCTCGTGGCCCTCATGGCCATGCACGTCAACGACCCACCGCCGCCCCTGGATCCCAAGCTGGAGGCCAAGCTGCCGGCCAAGCTGGTGTCGCTGACCTTCGAGCTCATGGCCAAGGATCCCAACGACCGACCGGCTTCCTGCCAGCTCGTCCGCCAGCGGCTCCAGGCGGCGCTGGCGCCCGCCGAGGAGCCCGCGCCCGCCCATGGGGTCGCGGGGAGCGCGGGGCGGGCCTCGGGCAGCGCCGGCGCGACCATGGACCTGGGCTCCTTCGCCCGGGCGCGGTTCGGACAGGAGCGGGCGCGGCGCATGTCGCGGCGGCTGCCCACGCACGGGGGGCGGGTCGTGCCAGCGGGGACGCCGCCGCCATCGGGGCAGGCGGCCGTGGACGACGGCCACGGGTCCTCCCCGCCATCGAAGGCTCCGAGGGACCGGCGCGCTGGGCGGCGGGAGAGCCGTCCCGAGGTGCCCGTGGCCCGCTCCCTGGCTCTCCCCTTCTCGGTGCGGGTACGAGGTCAGGCCGAGGGCGGGCGCGTGGAGCTCATCCAGGCCGACGCCGTGGGCGGGCTCGTGCGGGGGGCCATGCCGCGGCTCTCGCCGGGCGAGCGCGTCGTCTTGGAGAGCGCGGACGGTCGGTTGGAGGACGTCACCTTCCGGGCGCGGATGGTGCGGCGTGCCACCGTGACCCAAAAACCCATGGTCGTGCTGGAGTGGGAGAAGGTCGAGCTCCGCGGCGACGCGCGCGCCATGGGGCAGGCGCTCGGGCGTCTCCTGGGGTTGGGGAAGGCCGCTCCGCTCGTCGCGGTGCGCGACCTCCTCGTGTACCGGCCTCCGACGAGCCCTGGGGGCGGCCTCCTGGGGCGCGGTTCTCGGCGGCCCACCCCGCCCGCGGAGCGCGTGGGTGGGGGGGGCAGGACCACCCCGCCGCCCTCCCGCGGGCGGCGGATCACCGGGCGCGTACAGATCGCCGAGCGCCCCTTCGACGCCGGGCGGAGCCGGCGCATCACCAGCGGCACGCGCACGGCCTCCCACGCGGGCGACGCCGCGCGGCGCCGGGCCCCATCCCACAAGGGTCTCAAGGCGGCCTCTCCCCCCGCCGCGGCGCGGGCTCGGCGTCCTTCGGGGGTCCACGCCCGGGCCATCCCAGCGGGGGCGGCCGCGTCCCAGGCCAAGGCCCCGCGCTACCAGACGGGCGGGCGGCTCAAGGAGCGGGCCCAGACGCCCATCGGCGAGACGCGTCGCGCCGCCGAGCGACGCAAGCGGGCTCCATTGTTCGAGCGCACCCCGGTGGCGAGCGAGTATTGGTGCGGCGAGGAGCCGGCGCGGGCCATGACCCTGCGCTGGGTGGGGATGAGCCACTGCGGCTTCGTCGTGGAGGGGGCCAAGGGGGCGCCCGATGTGGGGGACGTCGTCCACGTCGTCATCCCCATGGAGCCCGTGACCGAGGGGGCGTTGGAGATGGACGGCGTCGTCTCGGCGCTCCGGGCGGACGCGGCGACCGACTTGGTCGCCGTCCAGGTGCGGCTGGGCAAGGCGGCCGGGGACGCCAGGTACCGCCAGGTCGTCCAATACTGGAGCGTGAAGTCTCGGGGGCTCCCCCGGGGCTGAGCGCGGCCCCGTCGGGGTGGCGTCCGCGCGGGGTCAGGCCCCGGGGCCATCGGGCCCGGGGGAGCCGGGCTGCCGCGGGCGGACGCGACGTCCCCGGGCCCAGAGGAAGCCGCCGACGACGGCGGCGCCCAGGGCGTAGGCGGCCCAGACCGTGAGGGCGCCGTCGTGCCAGGCCATGAGGAGGTAGGCGCTGGAGGCGGCCGCCATGGCGAGCAGGGCGTAGGGGATCTGCGTCCGCACGTGCTGCACGTGGTCACAGGACGTGGCCATGGAGCTCATGACCGTCGTGTCGCTGATGAGCGAGCAGTGGTCGCCGAAGATGGCGCCGTCGAGGACCGAGGCGGCCACGAGGAGCACCACCATCCCCGAGGCCCCCTGGGCGGCGTTGAGGCTCACGGCCAGGGGGACGGCCACCGGGAGGAGGATGCCCATGGTGCCCCAGCTCGTCCCCGTGGCGAAGGCGATGGCGGACGCGAGGAGGAAGCTCATGACGGGCAGGTAGAGGAGGCTCGTGTCGCTGAGCAGGGCGGCGAGGAAGCGGTCCGTGCCCAGGTCGTCGGTGACGTGGCGGATGCCCACGGCGAGGATGAGGATGGCGATGGCCGGCAGCATGGCCCGCACCCCGCGGAACCAAGCGGAGGCCGCCTCTCGGAGGGTCAGCAGGCGCTGCCCCAGCGCCAGCGCGAAGGCCACCACGCTGCCGGCGACGGCGGCCCAGAACAGGACGGCCACGTTGTCGTCGCCCACCGCGGTGAAGGCCTCGCCGAGATCGGCAAGGGACAGCCAGGAGACGGCCTCCCCTCGCTCGGCCAGGCGTTCGGCGCCGATCCACAGCAGCCCCCCGAACGAGCCCAGGAGGACGACGGCGATGGGCAGCAGGCCGTTGCCCCAGCGAGGGCGGACGCCCGCCTTGAGGAGGGTAGCGAGGGCGCGCGTGGGGGGGCGGCCCGCCGGATCGCCGGGCGCCACCTGGCCCGTCTTTCGGGCGCGCTCCTCGGCCGCCCGCATGGGGCCGAAGTCCCGCCCGCTGAGGGTCACGGCGAACACGAGGACCAGCGCGAAGTAGCAGTAGAAGCGGTAGGGGAGGAGCTGGAAGAAGAAGTCGTAGCCGCCCGAGGCCATGGGTCCCAGGACGTCGAGCTGCTGGTTGAACAGGCCGACCTCGTAGCCGATCCAGGTGGAGATGACGGCCACGCCCGCCACGGGGGCGGCGGTGGAGTCCACGATGTAGGCGAGCTTCTCGCGGCTCACGCGGCGCGCGTCCGTGAGGGGGCGGGCCGAGGAGCCCACGATGACCGTGTTGGCGTAGTCGTCGAAGAAGATCGCCACGCCCATGAGGGCGGCGGCCACTTGGGCCGAGCGCGCCGTGCGGGCGCCGCGGCCGATGGCGTCGATGATCCCCTGCATCCCGCCCATGGCGATGGTCACGTGGACGGTGCCGATGAGCACGAGGGTGAAGCCGAAGATGTAGAGGTTGAAGGGATCGGTGGCCCCCTGCCAGAGGTACGCGTCCGCCGTGCGGGTGGCGGCGAGCCACACGCTCCCCCCCTCGGCGAGCAGGGCGCCCAGGAGGACGGCCGCGAACAGCGACGCGAGCACCTGCCCCGTGAAGAAGGCCAGCAGGACCGCGAAGAGCGGTGGCAGGAGCGAGAGGCCGCTGGGGATGACGCCGCGGTGCTCCCAGCGGCTGGTGGCCCCCGGGGACGAGAGGGGGCCCGTCAGCGTGCCCTGGGCGAAGACCTCGCCGTGCGCGCGGTCACAGCGCAGGCTCAAGGTGCCCGTCCCGTCCTGGCGCGCAACCACCCGTCCGCGTGCCAGGCGCGACAGCAGCTCCTCGCACCCGGGGCCCGAGTCGAGTCGGAGCTCGCGGACGAGGAGGCGCCCAGCGTCGTCGCGCGCTCCGGGGGCTCCGCGGAGGTCGGCTCCGAGCGCCCGGGTGACCTTCTGAAAGGACAGGTGCTCCAGGTGCCCCGGGCTGGGGGAGAGCTGCCCCACACCCCACCAGAAGAGCACGGCGAGGATGAGGAAGCCGGCGAGGCGGGGCCACCGTGGGCGTGTCTGGCGCATGGGCTAGCGGAGATCCACGGCGATCTGGGTGGTCCCCCCGCGCTCCACGGTCACCGTGTACGTGCGATCCAGCGCGGGGGTGCGACTCACGAGGCGCAGGGTGTGGCGCCCGGCGGGGACCTCGTAGCCGTAGATGGGCGTCTCCAGGCCCGTGTCCACGCCGTCCACGCGCAGGCGCGCCGCCGGGATGCTCTGCACGTCCAGCCAGCCGCGCTCGGCGCGGGGGAAGAAGACGTTGCGGAAGGGCAGGGGGCCCGTGTGCTGGGAGACGGTGTCTCGCAGCGCGCGGATGACGTGGGCGTAGCGCCGGTCGGGCTGGGCCTCGGGCGCCGTGACGCGGAAGGTGTGTGTGCTCGCGGGGAGGTCCACCTCCACGCGCCACGTGAGCGCGCCGGGCACGCGCACGGTGGGCGCGGGAGCATCCGGGAGGCTCTCCACGTGAGCCTCCGCGAGCGCCCGCGCGAGGGCCTCCACCTCGGGGCGGGTGAGCAGCGCCATGGCGTGGAGCGGCTCGCCGTAGCCCTCGATCTGCCGGCGCTGGACCACCGCCGTGGCCCGCCCGCGGCGCACGACCTCGTAGCGGACGACGGAGAACGGGGAGGGGCTGGGTTGCTCCAGGATGAGCCGCACGGCGCCCGGGAGCGGGAGCGCCGCGTCCGGGGCCTTCGTCGCTCCGGCACCCGCGCCCGGGACGGGGGCGTCCGACGCGGGGGGCGCGGGCTCTCCCGCCCCAGCGGCAGGGGGCGGCGCCCACGGGACGGAGGCCGCGAGGACGAGGACGGCAGCCAAGGGTGACATGGGGGGAAGTATCGCGGCGGGCGCTCGCCCTTGGCAAGGTGCTTGGCATCCCGCACCGCCGGGGGCTACGTTGGGCGCATGACGCCCTCCGCTCCACCGCTCCTCTCCGTCGCTTGCGCCGCGTTCGTGCTGGGCCTGCCCGGGGGCGGGCGTGCGGACGCTCCCCGGCCCGACACCGCGAACCTCACGGGGGGGGATCCTTGCGCGCTCGTCGAGGGGATGCCGGGCCCCAAGGACCCGGCGCGCGCTCGAGGCCCCTTCGCCGCGGGCCTGCGGCGGTTGGGGCGCGTGGGTGGGGACCGGCGCCGAGCCGCCAAGGCCCACGAGGCCCTCGTGCGCGCCACCGAGCGCCTGCTCAAGCGAGCCCAGGGCATCTTCCACCCGGCGCGTGGGCGCGTGCGCCGGCGGGCGGCCCAGGCCTTCCTCCGCCGCTACGTGCTCCGGCCCGGGGCGCCCCTGCGCATCGCCGACGAGGCCCTCGCGCCGCGCCGCTCAGTGAGCGTGGCCACCGCCTGGGCCGCCTGCCGGGCGGGGCGCCTCGACGAAGCGCTGGCCTTGGCCC
>CAYZID010000224.1:0-10246 GCA_964478315.1 uncultured Myxococcales bacterium
GCCGACACCGCGGCCGACACCGCGGCCGACACCGCGGCCGACACCGCGGCCGACGTCCCGGTCTGCGTCCCCCAGTGCGAGGGCGTGGTCTGCGGGGACGATGGTTGCGGCGGCTGGTGCGGTGGCTGCCCTTGCGGCGACGGGGTGTGCCACCCGGACGAGACGCCCACGGGCTGCCCCCAGGACTGCGGCGCCTGCGGCGATGGCGTCTGCGCGGGCCACGAGGCCGATTCGGTGGGGGCGCTCCTCGCCTGCCCCCAGGACTGCGCGTCGGTGTGCGGCGACGGCGTCTGCGACGGGGACGAGACGCCCACGGGCTGCCCCTTCGACTGCGGGACGTGCGGCGACGGCGTCTGCGGCGTGGGCGACGGTGGGTGCCTCCAGGACTGCTTCTTCGGTTGCGGCGACGGCGTCTGCGGCGGGTTCGTGGAGCCCGTCACCTGCCCTGCGGACTGTGCGGAGTGCGGTGACGGCGCTTGCGCCGCGAACGAGGCCCCCGCCTCCTGCCCGGAGGACTGCGCCACCTGCGGGGACGGCCTGTGCACGGGCGGCGAGGATGCCGCGAGCTGCTTCGCCGATTGCACCCCCCTGTGCGGGGACGGCGCCTGTCGGGGCGGCGAGACGCCCGCCGACTGCCCCGCCGACTGCGGCCCCTGCGGCGACGGCGTGTGTGGCCTCGCCGAGTCTCCCGCCACGTGCCCCACCGACTGCCCCGCGGGCTGCGGGGACGGCGCCTGCGGAGACGACGAGAGTCCAGAGGTCTGCCCCGTGGATTGCGGCTGCCTCCCTCAGTGCGAGGGTGTGGAGTGCGGCACGGACGCCTGCGGCTTCGTGTGCGGCCAGTGCGCCGCCGGGTTCGCCTGCGTGGAGGACGGCCCCGACGCCGGGACCTGCGTCTGCGTGCCCGACTGCGCGAACAAGGTGTGCGGCGACGACGGCTGCGGCGGCTCCTGCGGGGCCTGCCCCGACGGAGAGCACTGCCTGGGCGGCCAGTGCGCGTGCGACTTCGCCACGTGCGCGGGCGGCGTCTGCTGTGCGGAGGGGGAGGCCTGCTTCGACGGCGCCTGCTGCGAGCCCCAGTGCGACGCCACCGTGGGCAACGGGATCGTTTGCGGCGACGACGGCTGCGGCGGCTCTTGTGGCGCTTGCCCCTTCGCCCACGCCTGCGAGGGCGGGCAGTGCGTCCTCCAGGTCTTCTGCGGCAACGGTGTCTGCGAGCCCGACGCCGACACCCCCGAGGACTGCGCCTCCTGCCCCGTCGACTGCGGCTGCGAGGCGGGCGGGCTGTGCCAGGACGGGGCCTGCTGCTACCCCGCCTGCGACGGGCTCGACTGTGGCCCGGATGGCTGCGGCGGGACCTGCGGCACCTGCGGTCCCCAGTCCACCTGCGCGGACGGCCTGTGTGCCTGCGACTTCGTGCCCTGCGGAGACGCCTGCTGCGCCGACGGGGAGGTCTGCGCCGACGGCGCCTGCTGCCAGCCCCAGTGCGACGGCAAGGCGTGCGGCGACGACGGCTGCGGCGGCTCCTGCGGCTCCTGCCCCACGTCTTACGCCTGCGGGATCACGAGCCAGTGCGAATGCTGGGACGTCCTGTGGAGCAAGACCTACGGCGGCGGCAACCCCTCCACCATCTACGCCGTGGCCCCCGATGGCACCTACGACCCAGCCGACCCCACGGCTCCGGGTGGCTTCGTGTTCGCGGGCGAGGACCAGCCCGGGACGACCTTCCAGGACCAGTGGGTGGGCCGCGTGGACGCCGACGGTGTGGCCCAGTGGACCCACACCTACACGGGCGGCGCGACCTTCTCGGACGACGCTGCCTTCGGCGTGGCCGGCACGGGCGACGGGGGCCTCATCGCGGTGGGCAAGATCCACGGGAGCAAGCGCCAGGGCTGGGCGCGGCGCCTGGACCCCACGGGCGCGACCCTGTGGACCAAGTCCTTCGGCGGCTCCGGCTTCAACGTGTTCCAGGACGTTGCGCGCACGCCCACGGGGAGCTGGCTCATCACGGGGCAGGTCTTCTCCTCCACGACCTACCGCGCCTGGCGCGTGGAGCTCGCCGACGGCGACGGCGGCACCGTGTCCTCGGGCAACTGGTACATCCCGTACTTCTCCGAGTTCAAGGGCGTCGCGGCGCTCGCCGGGGGCGGCTACGCCTACACGGGTGGGCGCGGCACGAACGGCAGCCTGGGCGACGACGACTACGTGGGCGGCACGAAGATGTGGGTCCTCCGCGTGGACGACACCCAGGCGACCGTCTGGTCCCACACTTACGGCGCCACGCCCGCCGAGGGCTACGCCGTGGCCGAGATGCCCGACGGCGGCGTCGTGGCCGTGGGCAACAGCTCCGGCGGCGCGGGCGGGCGCGATCTCTACGTCGTCCGCCTGAGCGACACGGGCACGAAGCTCTGGGACCTCCTCTGGGGCTACGGCGCCGACGATTCGGCCCGGGACGTCCTGGTCACCGACGACGGGCACGTCCTGGTCACCGGCTACATCACGTCCAACAACAGCCGCGACCTCATCCTCCTGGAGCTGGACGACGCCGGGCAGATCGTCTGGCAGGCGCGCCACGGCGGCACCGGCACCCAGGCGGGCTACGCCCTCGCCCCCGTGCCCGGCGAGCCTTCCCACTTCCTCGTGGGCGGTCGCTCGGGCGGCAAGGGCTGGCTCATGAAGTACGCCCGCTGCGCACCCCTAGGCCCATGACCTTGACCGCGACCGTGGCCGGGGCCCCCGAGCCGCGCGCCGCGGAAACAAAGCGCGCGCGGCCGGGGTTTTCCCGTTACCCTCCGCGCCATGCGAGCCTCCCTCCCCCGACCCCTGCGCCTTCCTCCCGCTGCGCGCGCCTCGCGAGCCCTCCCGCCGGCCGCCCTCGTGGCCGCGTTCGTCGTCGCGACGACCGCCTGCGGGAGCGACGCGAACCCGCGCGCGGACCGGGCGCCCGCGGCCACCTCCGCCCCGGTGACGGTCCGAGACGCCCGTGAGCCGGCCGCCGCGGCGCGCCGCGAAGACCGCGCCCCCGACGCCCATCTCGCGGACGCCGGCCCCGCCAACGACGACGCGCGCGAGCCGCCCGCCCTCCACCCTGCCGGCTGGCGCGAGGATCCGGCCGCGGCCCGCGCCGCCGCCCCGCCCGCGCCCACGCCCGGTCCGGAGGGCCCACCCCCGGCCTTCGAGATCCTCACGCCCTACTTCAACACCCCCGCCCTCCGCGCGGCCCTGGACGACTACCACGCGGGCCGCAACCGCGCCGCCGCCCGCGCCTTCGGCGCCTACGTGGCCGCCCACGGCGGCGACGCCCCACCGGACGCCCGCGTGCGCCCCGCGCGCCTCCTCGCCCTGCTAAGCCGCCACGACGCGGGCGAGGACGTCTCCGACGCCCTGGACGCCCTGGGCCGCGCTTGGCCCCTGTTCGCGGACTACGCCGCCTACTACGCCGGCTCCGCCCGTTTCCGCGCGGCCGCCGAGCGCGAGGCTTCGGGCACCGCAGCCGTCGCCGCCCCGGCCAAGGCGGCCTTCCTCGCCGCCGCCGAGACGCTGGCGCGGGTGCCCCGTCGCTCGACTCTCTGGTCGCGCGCCGTGGAGCTCCGCGCCCGGGCCTTGGACCGCGCGGGGGAGAAGTCCCGGGCCGAGCGCCTGCTCACCGACCTCCTGGCCCGCCGCCCCCGCGCCCGCGTGGAGTCCTACCGCCTGCTCATCCGCCTGCGCGAGCAGCTCGGCGACCGCGCTGGCGCTCGTGCAGCCCGCCTGGAGCTGGCCGTGCACTTCCCCACGAGCCCGGCGGGGCGCACGGCGCGCGCGGCGCTGCGCCCGCCGCGCGGCCTCTCGCCCAAGGAGAACCTCCGGCTGGGCCGCGCCCTGCTTCGCCGCTTCCGCTACAAGGACGCCCTGGCCTGTCTGTCGGCGGCCGCGGCGGCCCTCCCACGCTTCAGCGCCCCGCGGTGCGAGGCGCTGGCGGCCAAGGCGCGGGCGCTGGAGAAGTCCAAGAAGCGCGGCGCCGCCTGGCGCGTTTACGACCGCGTCCTGGGCTGCCGCGGCGAGCCCCTCGCCGACGCCACCTTCCGGGGGGGCCGCAATCGCCTCAAGGCGGGCAAGCCCGCCCTGGCCGAGCGGCTCCTGCGGCGACACATCCGCGCCTTCCCCGCGCGGAGCACGGCGGACGACGCGGCCGTCCTCCGAGCCCAGGCCCTGCGCGCGCTGGACCGGCCCGCCGAGGCCCGCGCGGCGCTCCGCGAGGCCCTGGAGCGCTGGCCGGACGGCGACCGCGCCGACGCCATCGCCTGGGAGCTCGTGTGGCCCGAGGTTGAGGCCCACCGCTGGCGCGCGGCCCTGCGCGCGGCGGACGAGGTCCTGGGTGTCATGCACCGCGAGCGCTCCTACCGCGCCGAGGGGCGCGTGCGCTACTGGCGCGGCGTGGCCGCCTTCAAGCTGCGTCGGCGCAAGGAGGCGCGCCGGGATTGGGAGGCCGTCCTCGCCGAGCACCCCCTGAGCTGGTACGCCCTGCTGGCCTACGCGCGCCTCCACGCCATGGGGCCCGCCGTGGCGCGCCGGGGCGTGTCCAAGGCCCGCGCCGCGCGGCCCGTCCCCCCCGACCCCCTGGGCGCCATCCCCCAGGGCCTGTGGGCGGACGCCCACGTGCGCCGGGCGGTGGAGCTGGCGCGCATGGGCCTGGGCAAGAGCGCCGCGCGCGAGCTCAAGGCCGTGCGCGTGAAGCACGAGCCCGGCGAGGAGCGCCGCTGGGCCTGGGCGCGGGTGGCCCTCTATGACCTGGCGGGCGACACGGCCAAGTCCGCCGGCCTGGCGCGCACGCGGGAGGCCGACCTTACGGCCGCCTGGCCCGAGCCCCCCGCCCCGGACGCCGCCGCGCCCCACCGACGCCTGTGGGAGCTGGCGCACCCGCGCCCCTACGCGGCCTTGGTCCACCGGTGGGCGGACGCCCGCCACATCGACCCCCATTGGATCTGGTCCATCATGCGCGAGGAGTCCGGCTTCCACGCGGGCGCCGTGAGCTGGGCCCACGCCATGGGGCTCATGCAGATCGTCTACTCCACGGCCAAGCACCTGGCCCAGCGGGAGCACATCCGCATCACGCGCGACAGCCTCCGGCGCCCCGACGTCTCCATCCGGCTGGCCTCGCGCTTTCTGGCGGGCCTCCTGCGGCGCCACCCCGCCATCCCCCTCGCCTCGGCCGGCTACAACGCCGGCAGCGGCGCGGTGAGCAAGTGGCGCCGTCGGTGGGGGCACCTGGAGCTCGACGAGCTCGTGGAGCACATCCCCTACGACGAGGCCCGCGGGTACGCCAAGCGCGTGACCCGGTCGCTGGGGCGCTACCACTATCTCTACGACGGTGGGGACCCGGACACCCTGCTGCTGCTCCCCCTGGCGCCCCCCGGTCCCCCATGACACGGGCGGCCATGACGCATGGGGCGCGGTGGTGCGCCTGGCTTCAGGCGTCGAAGCGGTCGGCGAAGCGTTCCAAGAGCTCAATGGCCTTCGCCGGATCGAAGGGCTTGTCGAGGCGTGGGAGGTCCCGCTCGACGATGTAGGCTTCCAGGTCCTGGCGGTCGATGCCGCCCGTGATGACGGCGAACCGCCGGGCCAGGGTGGGCGCCTCGTCCTCGAGCGCGCGATGCACGTCGACCCCCGACATCCCCGGCATCATCACATCGCACAGGATGAGGTCGAAGGGCGCCGCACGCTCCGGGTCCTGCCCCGCGAGCCGCTCGCGGACGGTCGCCAGGGCCGCCTCCCCCGACGGCGCCTTGGTCACCTCGAAGTCCAGGGTGAGCCAACGCGACAGCGCACTCAGGACCTCGGGTTCGTCGTCCACGAGGAGCAGGCGCGGGCGGCCCGCGCGCGAGGAAGGCGCGGCGGGGGCGGCCGAGGGCGTGGGTGTCGAGGCGGGGTGGGGCCCTCCGGGGTGCGCCTCGGGCTCGCGGGGCTCCGGGTTGGGCTCGCCGACCCCATCCTGCTCCACGGGGACCGGCGTGGGGCCCAAGATACGGCGGGCTAGGCGCTGGCGCTCCGGGGGCGCAGTGGGCAGGCGCACCGTGAAGCGGCTCCCCGGCAGGCCCCGGCCCGCGGCGAGGGCCTCGCGGCCCCGGGGGGTGGGGGACTCCACGGCGATCTCCCCGCCCATCTCCTCGACGAGCGCCCGCGATAGCGAGAGCCCCAGCCCCGAGCCCACCCCGCGCGCCTTGGTGGTGAAGAAGGGCTCGAAGATGCGGTGGCGGATGGAGTGGGAGATGCCCACCCCGGTGTCCTCCACGGCGAAGCACACCACGTCCTCCTCGGACCACAGCTCCAGCCGCACCTCGTGGTCGCGGGCGTCGTCGGCCTCGGGGATGGCGTGGGCGGCGTTCACGAGGAGGTTCAGGGCCACCTGGGCGATCTTCCCGTCCACGGCCCACACGGGCGGGGCCTGGTGCAGCCGCTTCACGAAGCGCGCGCGGTGCTTGAGCTGGTTGTAGGCCAGGGTGACGGCGTGCTCCAGGGGGGCGCGGAGGTCCACGGGGGCGGGCTCCTCGTCCTGGGCGCGCCCGAAGGCCAGGAGGCCGCGGGCCAGCCGGGCGATCTCCCGGGCACCTCGCAAGGAGTCCCGCGCCTCTTGGGCGAGGTCGTGGTCGCCCCAGCGGGGTGCCAGGCGCGTGACCGCGTCCAGGGTGCTCAGGATGTAGGTCAGGGGGTTGTTGATCTCGTGGGCCACGCCCGCCGCCAGGCCTCCGAGGCTGGCAAGGCGGTCCTGCTGTGCGGCTTGCGCCCGCGCCGCCTCGAGCTCCGTGACGTCGCGCAGCACGGAGAGCACGGCCTGCCCCGCCCCCCAGGGGATCGCAACGGCGGTGATGTCCACCCGCCGCACCGCGCCATCCGGCCGCGGCAGGGAGAGCCCTCGGCGGAGGACGACCTCTCCGTTCAGGACGCGCCGCAGATCGGACAGGACGAGGTCCAGCCTCGTGGGGTGGGGCACCCGCCTGGCGAAGTCCGCGACAGACAGCCCCAGGAGGGTGTCTCGGGGCAGTCCCACGAGCCGGGAGAAGCCCGGGTTCACGAGGACGAGCCGTCCGTCCTGGGGCTCTACGACGGCCACCCCGTCGACGATGTGCTCGAACACGGCGCGGAAGCGGGCGTCCGCCCGGGCTCGGCGCGCCTCGTCCCGCTGGCTCCCGGCCGCCAGGGCGAGCACGTTGGCCACCCGCGAGGCGAGCTGGGTGTCCACGGCGTCCCAGGGGCGGGGCCCGTCCAGGGCGCCCAGCACGCCCCACAGGGCACCGCTCCATTCGGTGGTGTCGCCCCAGGCGTGGTCGGGCTCGCCGTTCGGCAGGGAGACGGGGACGAACAGCGCTCGATGGGTCGGGCCGTCGGTCGTTGGAGACAGTGCGGCGTAGAGGTCCGCGTAGACCTCGGCCGCGGCGCCGAGGTCGTTCACGAGGGAGGCCTGCCCGTCGAGGAAGGCCGTCTCGTGGGGCCCGGGGCCGTCCAGGCGGATGGGCGGGCGGAGGTGGCGGCCTCCCTCCGCGGTGTGGACCAACTCCACGGTGAGCCTTCGGCCGGGGGCGACCCGCCCGATGACGACGGCGGCCGCGTCGAGAGTCTCCCGCAGGGCGCTCAGGGCGTCCAGGACGCCGGCGGTCTCGCCGCTCCGCGCCAGCACGGCGTGCAAGGCGTCGTTGACGGTCTGCTCCCCGCGGAGCAGGCGCCGGTTGTTCCAGTCGCCGAGCGCGCGGTCGCGGAGGTCCCACAGGGTGTTGGCGAGGCTCTGGAGGACGCCGGCGTCTCGGGGCGTGTAGGGCGTGGCCCGGTTCCCCACGCCGACGACGGCCTCCACGCGCCCGGACCGCTCCACGGGGACGACGATCTCGCGGGTGAGGGGGACGTGTCCTTGGGGGAGGCCGGTGCGGCCCGGGGCGTGTTCGTAGTCGTTGTGGATGATGGGCTGGCGGTGGCGCGCGGCGTCGGCCCAGATCCCCGCCTCATTCAACCGCCCAGCCATGGTGTCGGGGAGCATCTGGCACTGGTCCAGGACGCTGGCGGGCCAGATGGCGCGGACGGTGACCTGGTCCTCGCCGCTCGCCCCGGGGCCCAGCTCGTGGAGGAAGCCCACGGGGCTCTGGAGGCGGGCCATGATCTCCTCCAGCGCGGCCTGGAGGAAGGCCTCCTCGGCGTGGGGCTCACCCCAATCGGTCGTCTCCGCCAGCGCCTCCAGGCGCCGCCGCGCGGCGCTGGGCAAACACACGAAGTCCTGCGTAGCCACCCGCTCCTGGGCCCCACGCGGCAGCCTAGAAGAGTCCGTGCCCCGAGGTTCGTCCACCACTCCAACCTCCAGCGAGGGGAAGCCTACCACGACCGCGTCGCCCCCCGCGAACCGCTCCGTCGGTCCCCACGAAGGTCCCTTCCTCCCTCCCCGCGTTCCTCCCTGCGGTCAGCGGGCTTGGGGTGGGTAGGTGGGGTGAGCGCATGGGTGGCGCTCAGGGCGAGGGGGCGCGAGGGTCGGAAGTGCCATCCGCCCGATATCCTTTGAGAACCTTGCGGACAGCCCTGTACACGACGAAGCCGTCTTGTTTGACGGTCAGCAGCGTTCCGTCTGGCCCCACGTGCAGGTGGTCTCGCTGCTTGTCACCTCGTTCATCGTACACTAAGTGCGTGCCATCTCTGAGCTTCTCGCGAACAAGAGTTGCCACTGAGAGCCTCCTTCGGCCCCGGAAGGGCCCCCTCGACACCGTTCGAGCGGTAGGATGACGTCCTGGGGCCCAAGCTTCGACGCACCGCGGGTGACGTTTTTGTCGCCCGCCAGGGACAACAGCTGCGCTTGTGGATGCTCTCATGGATCTCAAGAAACGTTTCGCACTCAAGCTGTTGTACAACCCAGCGGAGAAGCTTCCCGGGATCTTGGAAGTCTTGCGTCCTCATGTCTGGCCGAAAGCGGAGACGGATCCATCCGTTTACAGATTGGTCCAGCGGTGCATCTCAGAGCGCCACATACCCACCTGGGATCGCGTGGCTCAGTTGCTCGACGACGTGGACTCCAGGCTATCTTCTTCAGGTTCTGAATCAGCGTTTGGTCGGATGGTCTCGGTGGCCCTTGAGGGTCGTCCAGCCCTAGGACCGATTCGCGAGCCAGAAGCGTTGGAGCTGTACGAACACTTGCTGTCTCTGGGGGAGCTCGTGGGAACGGAGCAGCTTGCCCGCTCACAGTTGTATGAGGCGTTGCTCGGCGCGGGGATCGTGGGGCCCCCACACGACTGGTTCCTCCGGTTGCTCCGACTCCTCCTGTATCAGGGCCGGCGCAGGGAGGCGCTCTCTTTGGACGAGGCATTGTGGCCCCGATTGGTCTCCGGGCGGCAAGTGGTGTGTGAAAAGGTCAAGATGCGTCGCGCGCTGCTCGTCAGTACCCTCCAGTCGCAGACCACAATCCTCGGTGGCTCGCACGCCAGCGGCTCTGATCTACGCATTCTCACTCCGTCGATTGAGGCCGTCCCTGCGATGGCCGTGGCACGGCTCGCTACGATCTTGGCCCGTCGTCGAGCTCGTCGCCTACTGCTTCTCCGCAAGCGCTCATCATGGCGTCCTGCTGCCAGCCGACAGGACCGAGAGGCGAGCGATGGACGCGATACGCTTCGCGGGTGGATGGAGAAGGCGCGCGAGAGAGGCCTCCCTGTAGAGGTGCCGAGTACCTGGGACGTCACGCGTTTTCGGGAGGCTGTGAAAGGCCTGGAGGAAGAAGCACCGCTCGCTGCCATGCGGCTCTACGAGGCAGCAGCCTACGTCTTGCCGGACATCCTTCGTTCCGGTGCGAGTGAAAAACGTACGCTGCTAGAGGCGTTGCTGATCTCGCCGCTCAACACCTTCCGGTTTCAGCTCGACGCTGGATACGAGGCTGTGTGTGTCCGAAGCGTTGCGATGGCGCTTCTTCTTCATGCGGGCGGTCCGGAGCCCGTGCCCAGCTTGGTCGAGAACCTCAAAGCGCTCGCGGTAGCACGAGGGCAGCTTGTGGAGATGGCCTGGGCAGAGGATCTCCAGACCATCCACTCGAAGGTTGGATGATGGCGCAGGTCTGAGTGCTAAGTGACGGGCAAAGGGAACGCGCATGTACGGGCACCGGCTTGGTCGGAGGGTGCGCGGTCAGCATCGCCTCCTCGGGTGCCTCCAATTCGGGAGGTCGTCAGCCGGTCCATCGAGCAGCCGCGTCCGTTCTCCTTGCTGGTTCCCATCCTGAAAAGCCTCCCGTCGCCGCGACGGCCGCTGC
>CAYZID010000225.1:0-10219 GCA_964478315.1 uncultured Myxococcales bacterium
GGGTGGATGGAGTTGTGTGGTGTAAGCAGAAGAGGGGATGGGAGTTGTCTGCCTGGGTCGTGGGCTCGGGGATGTGTATAAGAGGCAGGCCGTGGGGTGTGGGCCCCGGGGCGCGGCCCGAGCGTGGCCCCACGACGTCGGCGTGCTACTGTAGGGCCGTGGATGGGATCTTCAAGCGCCTAACTCGTCTGGCTCGCGCCGAGCTCAACGACCTCACCGAGCGCCTCGCCCGCGCCGACGCCCGCCGTCGCGGTCAGGAGCCGCCCGAACCCCATCAGCCGCCGCCGGGCGAGGACGCCGCCGAGCCCGGGCCTCGGGCCTCCTCGCGCTCCGGGCCCGTGCCCTCGCGCTGGCCTCGGGAGATCCGCGCCGCCTACGCCGCCCTGGAGCTCCCCCTGGGCGCCGACCGCGACGAGGTCCGCGCCGCCTACCGCAAGCTCCTGGCGCGCTACCACCCCGACCGACACCAGGCCCACCCCGACAAGCTCGCCACGGCCAACGAGCTCACCCGCCGCCTCCGCGAGCAGTACGAGCTGCTCGACCGCTGGCTCGCGGAGCGCGCCGACGCCTGACGCGCCCCCGACGAAGGCTATTGCAGCGCCGGGCGGAGCTGGAAGGTGAACGGCGCCGCCTCCACGCGGACCATCGTCGTCCCGGGGATCGTCACCGCCGCCCCACCGGCGTCGCTCATCGTCGTCACCACGAAGGTCGCCGACACCTCGCACCCCGTGGACCCGTCGGCCAGCACCTCGGCTGGGACGCGGAAGTGGGCCTTGGCGTCGGTCGTCCCGCGCTGATCCGAGCCCACCTGGTCCTCGTCCACCGCGTAGGCGAAGTCCTTGGGCCCCAGGGGATAGGCGTCCTCCGCCGCCGGCACGAGGCAGTCGCCTCGCAGCTCCAGGTCCCACTCCTGCGACCAGTTCGCCCCCACGATGGTGGGCAGGTCGTGGTCCAGTGGCAGGTCGAAGGGCTGCCCCACGACGACCTCGCTCGGCGTGTCGTGCGGCGTGGCGCCTCCACCCTCCAGCGACCGGCGCGCGTCGTAGGTCGCGTCGCCCTGGCTCTCGGTGAGGCGCAGGACCATCCCCGCGGGCGCGAAGTCCCCCTTGGGGACCTGCGCCTCGTAGGCGTCCACCCCACACGTCCCCTCAGGCGCCGTGAGCGCCACGGCCGTGGTCTCGTCGATCTCGCCGACGGTGGACGCCCCGGCGAGGGGCTCGTAGAGGGCGAGCGTCTGGTCCGCCGAGAGGCGCACGAGGCCCATCGTCGTCTCGTCCGCGCCCCCCAACGAGACGCGCACCGACGCCTGCCCCTGGGCGACCGTCACGCGGGCCTCCAGCCTCATGACGTCCGCTGCGACCGTCTGCGTGGGCTGCGCGCAATCCACGGGCTGTGGGGACGTGTCGCAGGCGGCGAGCGAGAGGGGCAGCGTGCCCGCGAGCAGGAGCGAGACCGCGAGGTAGCGGGTGAACATGATGTCCTCCGAGGGGGCTCGCGAGGCGGGCCGGGGTGCGTTCGGCCAGCGAAGCGGCGCGGCCTGGGTTGGCTGGGGCGCTACTTCAGCACCACGCTGAAGGTGCCGTCGGTCATCTCGATCTGCTCATCGCTGGCGTTCTTGAGCGTGGCGGTGAAGGTCCCGTTGACCCCCGCCTCGCCGTTATCCTTCAGGTCCAGGTTGTAGGCGATGGACGCCCAGTTGAAGCCCACCTGGCAGGGGGCGACCGGCTCGTCGGCGGGGTGCACGCCGTCGTAGTAGCAGATGACGACGCCCACCTCGGAGCCGTCCGACTCGTTCCAGGCGCCCACGGTGTAGGGCTCCAGGGGGGCGATGTTGATCTCGATGTTGCCCGGCGGGGTCCCGCCGCCCGCGCTGATCTTCAGGTTCTTGTCCGCGGCGATGTAGTTGGCGCGCGCCGCCAGGTCGAAGGTCTTCTTCTGGCCGTTGAGGATGAACTCCACCTTGCGGATGGGCTGGAGCGGCGGGATGAAGGTGTCCTTCTTGGCGTCTTCCGTGGGGCCGGCGTCGGTGGCGACGTCTTCCGCGCCCGTGTCCCCGGAGGCCGTCGCGTCCGTGTCGTCGTCCGCGCACAGGGCCTTGATGCAGAAGCCATCCAGGCAGGTCTCGTTCGCGGCGCACGGCGTGGCCGTCTCGGAGGCGCCCAGCTCGTCGCACAGGTAGGCCGTGTCGCCGTCGCAGCGCGCCGCCTCGGGCGTGCAGACCTCGGGGACGCAGGAGGCTTGGCCGCCCTCCTCCTTGCACAGCTCTTGGGGGGCGCAGGCCTGGGCCGTCCACAGGCCACCTTGGCACAGGAGCTTGGTGTGGGGCTCTCCGCAGCGGGTCGCGCCGTCCTCGCAGCCGTTGGGCACGCACGCGCCGCCCACGCAGGACTCGCTGGTCTTGCAGGTCTCCTCGCCCTGGGCGTCGCCCCGGGCGCTGCACGTGAGCACGGTGCTCTGGTCGGCGCAGGCGCCGCTCGCGAGGTTCGTGCACTTGCGGGGCTGGCACACGCCGGCGTCGCAGTACAGCCCCTCGCCGCACGAGCTGATGGTCCAGCGCAGGCCGTCGGCGGCGCAGGCCCAGGTGTAGTTGCCCACGCAACGGGCCTCGCCGGGCTCGCACACGGCATCGAAGCACGTGGGCGGCGCGGGATCCGAGGAGCAGCCCCCCAGCAGGGCCATCGCGAGGGCGGCGGGCGCGGCGACCGAGGCGGCGAGGGCGGGGAGCAGGCGGGCGTGGGACATGGGTGGCCTCCCAGGGGCGAGGGTGGCGGGCGCGGGCCCCGCGTGAGGGGTGTTGGAGCGCCGGTCGTGACCGGGAGATCCCTAGCACTCCCGCCCCGGTCGCCGCAACGCCCTGCGAGCTAGCCGGACCGGGGTACGGGGCGTGGCGGTCGCGAGGGCGGAAGCGGGAGCGGTCGCGGTGGCGGGAGCGGAAGCGGAAGCGGAAGCGGGTACTCAGGAGGAGGCGCGCAGCAGGAAGTCCGCCACCCAGCGGCCCAGGGCCACGACAACGAGCACGGCACCGTCCAGCCGCGACACGCGCCAGCCGCCGCGCATGAGGATGATGACCAGCAGCACGCCCCCCACGAGGCCGTAGAGAGACAGCCGTGCGGAGGGGTCCACCGCCACGGGGTGCACGGCGCCGGCGACGCCCAGGACCCCCAGGAGGTTGAAGATGTCGCTGCCGATGAGGGCGCCCACGCCCAGGGCGGCGCGGTTCTTGATGGCGGCCGCGACGCTGGTGGCGAGCTCAGGGGCGGACGTGCCGCCCGCGACCACGGTGACGCCGATGACCCAGTCCGACACGCCGGCGGCGCGGGCGAGCTCCGTGGCGCTCCCCACGAGAAGGTCGGACCCCACCAGGACCGCACCGAGCCCGCCGACGAAGCCCACGATGTCCCGCCACAGCGGCGTGTCGATGGTCTCTGGGACCTCCTCGGCGATGGCCTCCAGGGGGCCCCCGGCGCGCTGCTTCACGAGCAGCGCCAGGTAGGCCGCGAGGGCGATGAGCAGAATGACGCCGTCGCTGTGGTCCAGGGAGGCGTCGCCACCCACGAGGACCAGGAGCAGGATCGTGACGAGCAGCAGGAAGCCCCCGTCGCGCCAGACCACGCGCGGGGTCGTCCCCAGCGGCCGGATGAGAGCGGCGAGGCCTAGGATGAGTCCCAGGTTCCAGATGTTGCTCCCCACCACGTTGGCCACGGAGATGTCCCCGCGGCCCGCCACGGCGGACGAGAGGGTCACGGCGAACTCCGGCGAGGACGTGCCGAAGGCCACGACCGTGAGGCCGATGACCAGCTCGGAGACGCCCAGGCGGAGGCCCACGCGGCTGGCGGCCTCCACGAACCAGGAGGCGCCGCCAGCGAGGAGGAAGACCGACAGGGTGACGATGGCCACGTGGACCGCGGACGGCAGGGCGCCTGGAGCGAGCCCCAAGAGCTCAAGCATGAGGCCCCCCCTCCGCCAGCGGACGCGCCGTCACCCCGTCACTCCCCCCGGACCCAGGCCCGAATGGACTCCAGCTCGGCGCGCCAGGCGTCGTCGTCCAGGCGCAGCGTCACGAACGTCCGCCACAGGTGCTCCACGAGGTCCAGCGCCTCCTCCAAGAGGTAGAACCGCTCGTAGAGCTGCTCCTCCTCCTCCCGCGCCAGGAGCGCCGGGACCTTGAGGCCGCTAATAGCCAGGTCCTCGGCCTTGATGGTGAACGTCCACTGCTTCTGCCCCTGGATGAGCCGGAGCTGGGCCTCGCGGACCTGCTTGCCGGTCTGGAGGGAGGCGCGCGCCTCCTCCGTCTCCGTGGGGTTCTCGCTCTTGATGGCGCTCTGCTCCTTGATGTCGCCCAGGGACTCCAGGACCAGCTTGGCGTCGAACCAGACCTCGAAGGTCTCGCCATCCCGCTGGAACAGCCCCTCGGACAGCTCCGAGCGGTACCACAACCACGTGAGGAACTCGCGACCCAGGAACTGGGTGCGGTTGATGCGTGTCAGGAGATCCATCGTCTACTCCCCCTCGCCGCGGGCGCTGACCACGAGGTTGGCGGGCTCGATCATCAGCGCCCGCTCCAGGAGCTCCTCGTCGCCCATGCGCTCCAGCAAGGCGTAGGCGCTCTGGGGGATGAGCGCGAGCTCGAAGGTGTCCGCGAAGTACTCCTGGAAGACCTCGCTCACGCGCTTGTTCGACGTGAACAGCCACACGCTCTTGCGCTCGATGTTCCACACCATGTCGTAGGTCTTGATGGACGGCAGCACGCGCCGCCGCAGGGACTTGAGCAGGGCGTCCCGGACCTCGTCCTCGTCGAACTTGCTCAGGCGCTCCTTGCCCGTCTTGGCCTGGTAGTCCACCAGCGCCTTGCCAAGGTGCAGCTTGAACACCGCGGGCGGGATGCGGATGGAGTCGTGGCGCAGCGTCGCCAGCAGGTAGTCACCCCAGAGCACCTTGTTCAGGTCGAACGCGGTGTCGAAGGGGTCGCGGGTGGAGACCCAGCCCAGGCTCTCGTCCGCATCGGAGTTCAGGTCGATCTCGTGGAAGGCTCGTCTCCCCAACGCCGCCAGGTAGCGGTCTCGGAAGTCCTTGGGGAGATCCCCGTCCACGGTGAAGGCCGACAGCGTCATGCTGCCGCTCAGCGCTCCCATGTTGGCTCCTTCAAAGGTCGCAGCTCGGACACAGCTCGGCCCGGCGCCATCCTCGCGGTCGCGCCGGGCCGAGTCTTGTACCGCCGCGCCGGCTATTGGTCGAGGATGATGAACTCCACCCGCCGGTTCGCGTCGCGCGCCTCCTTGGTCGTCCCCGGCACCGCCGGGCGATCCTCGCCGTAGCCCACGGCCGTGAGCCGCTCGGCGGCCACCCCGTGCTCCACGAGGTAGGCCTTCACCGAGTCCGCCCGGGCCTGGGACAGCTTGAGGTTCTTCCTGGCCGAGCCGCGGTCGTCCGTGTGCCCCTCGATGCGGATCTTCTTCACCTGGGGGTTCGCCTTGAGGATGCCCACCACGGCGTCCACGACCGGGAAGCTCTCGGGCTTGATGGTCGCCTTGCCCGTGTCGAAGTAGATCTTGTCCGCGATGGTGATCTTGCCCTTCTCGATCTTCGCCAGCGTCTTGTCCGGGCAGCCGTCGTCATCCTCGAACCCGTTGCGCGTCTCGGGCTGGAGCGGGCACTTGTCCTTCGCGTCCTCGATGCCGTCCTTGTCGTTGTCCGGGTCGGGGCAGCCGTCCGTGTCCTCGAAGCCGTCGGCGTCCTCGGCCTCCAGCGGGCACTTGTCCTTCGTGTCCTCGATGCCGTCACCGTCGTTGTCCAGCTCGGGGCAGCCGTCCTCGTCCTGGTAGTTGTCCTTGTCCTCCGGGTCCATGGGGCAGCGGTCGCTGAGGTCGGGCACGCCGTCCTTGTCGTTGTCCGCCTCGGGACAGCCGTCCTCGTCCTCGAAGCCGTCCACGTCCTCGGGCTCCAGCGGGCACTTGTCCACGTCATCCAGCAGCCCGTCCATGTCCTGGTCCTTGATGATGGGCGTCGCGTAGCCCACCCCGGCGAACAGGCGGAACTTCGTGTTGCCATAGCCCTTCAAGAAGCCCGAGCCCCCGCCCAGGGTCACCGTCCACCCGTCGTCGGGCAGGCTGTAGCGGCCGCCCAGCATCCCCTCCATGTAGCTCGCGTTGCGCCCGAAGTCGCTCGTGGCGCCGTAGAGCTCGCCCACGACCTGGAGCTGCTCGGGCAGCACGTCGTAGGACGCACCCAGCCGCCAGAGGAACTCGTGGCTCACCTCCAAGAACAGGACGTCCTCGGTCCCGCGCACCCGCGCTCCCAAGTTCGCCGCGAAGTAAGCCGGGCCCATCTTGAAGTCCACCAGCGCCGTGGGGACGAAGGCGAAACCGTCCGACACGAACCCGTTGGGCGCCCCCGTGGGGAGGTCCAGCTCGAACAGGAACGCCACGCCCAGCCCGTCCGCGTCGTCATCCTTGCGGTTGAGGATCTTGAGCTTGGGCGTGAGGCGCAGGTCGCCCAGGGCGAACGACGGCACGGGCTGGGCGGGTGCGGCGAACCCGCCCGACTGCCCGGAGTTGAGCATGTGGACGGGGATCGCGAGCCCCACGTCCACCCAGTCGTAGAGCGCGATCGTCCCCATGAGGTCCAGCGTGAGCCGGTTCTGGATGACCTCGTCGCGGCGGTCCGTGCCCGTGCTCTGATCCACGAAGACCAGCGGGTTCTTCCCGAAGTTCAGCATCGCCGAGGCCGTCCACCGCAGGTGATCGGGGATCCGCGTCCCGAACACCGTGAACAGGTCCTTCTCATGCGCCGCCGGGCGGAAGACCTGGACGTTCACCTTGGGGTTCGTGGCCGCCGCGGCCGGGCCCCCAGGGAGCGTGAGAGCGGCGAGGGCCGTGAGAGCCAGGGTCGACTTCATGAGGCGCGACATGCGAGCCCCTCCTGCGTGCCGGTAGGGTGAGAGCGTGGTGCCGGGGGGCGGCGCCAGAACTTCCTGAAATTGCTAGGAAAAGTTGCTCCAAAGCGGGCCTGAGCCTAGCAGGCTTCGGACCTCCACGCAACCGACCGAGATCCTTCGGGTGTGATCATCTGCTGCTGCCCAATCGTTGTCCGTGACACCGGACTGCGCGCGCGAACGCTGCGGAAGCCATTGGAGCCTGGCGCCGAACAAGGGAATCTCAGCCTTCGGCGGGCGACCCTCGGTGGCGCGTGGCAGCAGACTTGGATCACACCCGGTGTCAGTGACCTTTCGACGAAGCTCCCAGCTCGATGACCGCCGTGCGCGACCCGCAGGCGATCGCCGCCAGGTCCGCCCGCGGGGAGACGCTCACGAGGCTGATCTCATCGGTGTCGGCGCGCCCTTCGTGCTCGGGAGCAGGGCAGCGTCCGAGCGCCTTGCTATCGCCTTCGAGAGTCGTGAGCAGGTATAGCGTAGGATCTAGCTCGCACGCATAGACCCAGCCGCGCGCCGTATGGGCGACGAAGGTGGCCTCGACCTCGAGGCGCGCGATGAGGTTGAGGGCCTTGGCGTCGAGGACGTCGAGGTGGTCGCTCAAGAGCGCCACCAGGAGCCGATGGCCGCTCGAATCGAACGCGACCCCGGAGATGAGATCCTCGTCGCCGGAACGCCAAGTGCCGCTCTGCTCGCCGCGTCCGAGATCGAGGCGGGTCAGCGCTTCGCCGTCGTCGACGACGACTTGTGTCCCCCGTGGCGACCACGTCAGGCGATCCGCGGGCTGGGGCAACGCTACCTCTCGCATCTTCGCCGCGGTGGACGCCGTTGCGCCGGGGCCTGACACGAGCCTCAGCCGCCGGCCCGCCGGGCCGCTGATCAGCGCGCCGAGGGTCAGCCCGTCGGGGCTCACCGCGAGCGCGGTGATGTGCTCTCCCTCGGCGAGCACTGTCCAGTCAGGCTCCGCCTCAGCGTTCGGGTCGAGGGGGACGAGCCGACCGCCACCCATCCAGTCGATTCGCCTGATGACGAAGGTCCGGCCGTCACGCGCCACCCCTGCGACAAGGTCGCCGCCCAGCGCCGCGAAGCGCAACCGTCGCCCGAGCCCCTCACCGAGCGCTCGCCAGGCGCTGGAGGAGCGCCCGACGGGCGACTCGTGGACGCGGACGACGCCACATCGATCCACCGACAGCGCGCGCCCGTCGTCCGCCCAGCCGAGGGCCACGATCCGGCAGTGCGCCGCCGCGCTGGGCTCCCTGTCCTCACTCGGCGTGGGACCTGGGCGCGGGACCGTGGCGACCGTCGGGCCGCACGCGCCCAGCGCCAGGCCAACCACGACGGCGAGGAGCCCTCGGATCACGCCAGCGCCTCCCCTCTCTTCTGCCCCTTGTCCTTGGTCTTCTCACCGCCCTCGCCTGCACCCCTTTCCGCAGCGGCGGTTCGCTTCGGAGCCTTCTTCACCAAGCCCTTCCAACGCTTGACGTCGCCGCGGATCGCCTTGAGCATCTCCTGATACTTCGGTTCGAGCACAAAGTCGTCGATGGTCCGGGCCTTCCAAAGGGCGCCACCGAGCTTGCGCAGGTTCTTGTAGAAGTTCTTGGCCGTCAGCTCCTCGGCCTTGGTGCGTGGACCGTGCTCGGCGAAGCGGGCGATATCCTCTTCGTATTGTGCGACCGTCTCCCAGTTGGCGATGATGTCCAGCGCGAGTTCCTTGATACGGGCGTTTTCGCGATCGGACTTTTCACCCTCGGCGACGACCAACTCCATGAGCTCGGTGGCCTCCTTGACGAGCGGCTTGATGGCCCTGGCTGCTTTGGAAAAGCTCATACTTCATCCTCCCAGTGGCTTGGTGCGCGCACGACCATGCCGAGCGCGCGACACTCGGCGACCAGGGCGCGGTGGAAGTGCCGCTGGCTGGGCGCCTCGTCCCGCGCTCGCGCGGCATTCAACGCGCGCACGACACAGTTCTTGATATGTCCCCCCGAGAGCTCCGTGTCCTCGGCGAGCGCGTAGAAGTCAACATCGGCCGCCAGCGGCACCTCTGAGGGCACGAGGCGTCGCCAGATCTGCGCGCGCTCGGCGGCGTCGGGCAGGGCGAACCGGATATGCAGCGAGATCCGCCGTCGCAGGGCCTCGTCGAGGTGCGCGTCCAGGTTCGTTGTCAGCAGCACGATCCCGTCGAAGGTCTCAAGGTGCTGGAGCAGCAGGTTGGTGTCCATGTTCGCGTAGCGGTCGACCGAAGAGCGCGCCTCGGTGCGCCGCTGCAGGAGGCTGTCTACCTCGTCGAAGAGCAGCACAGCGCCGAGTGGATCGACGGCCTCGAAGAGCTCGCGGATCTGCTTGCCCGTCTCGCCCACGAACTTCGACACGAGGGTCCCGAAGTCGACCTTGAGCAACTCGCGCCCGAGTGCGCCGGCCAAGGCCTCGGCGACGAGGGTCTTCCCCGTCCCCGGCGCACCCGACAAGAGCGCCACGATGCCGCGCCCCTTGGACAGGCGTGAGGCGAGGTTCCACTCATCGAGCACCGCCTCATAACTTCGACATAGGCCGAGCAGGGTCGCGACATCGGCGGCCGTGTCCGGCGGCAGCACCACGTCGTCGAGGGCCGCGCGAACGGGCACCGCTTGCAAGAAGTAGGGCCGTCGGCGTCGGAAGTGCTGGCCCAGGCTCTCGCGCAGGTGGCGCCAGGCCAACGCGCTGGCGCTCTCAGCGCGCGCCCGGGCGTCGGCCTCGCGCACCGCGCCGTCGATATCGCCGAACCCGAGCGCGTAGGCGCGGGCGAGGCGGCGCGCGTCGACTTGCACCGGGTAGGGCAGGGCGCCGAGCGCCTTGCGCCACGCCTCGGCGCGCGCCCGCTCGTCGGGGCGGTGGAGGATCACCGACGCGGGCGCGCCCCCGTCGGCGCGGTCCACCCGGGGCGCGTCGAGGTCGACGATGAGCGCGCAGGGGGCGGGGATATCGGCGAAGCGCCGCGCGGTCTCGGCGGCCTCGTCGCCGCGCGCCTCGAGGACCACCAGGGCGCCCCACCAGCTGGACAACGCACAGATCTGCGCGAAGGCGGCGCTGTCGGCGAGGCGTCGGGTCATGCGCAAGGTGCCGAGGCCACGCCTCGCGGCGAGGGCGCGCGCGGCGGCCAAGCGACCGGAACCCGGCTCGCCGCGCAGCACCACCAGCGGCTCACCGCCGTCGGCGAGGGCCGCGAGCTGGGCGCGGGTCTCGGGCGCCAACACCAGGGCCTCTAGAAGCATGATTCACAAGGGCGGACCGAGCCAGGCGCCGCGTCGTGATTTC
>CAYZID010000226.1:0-10176 GCA_964478315.1 uncultured Myxococcales bacterium
GCCCACACGCGGGATCCAAAGCCGAATCCCAGAGTAGGTGGCGGATCGGGGGCAGATGACACGATGTGCACACGCGCGCACTATGATCCGTGTGTCGCGATGGGGTCCGCAGACCCTGCACACGATGCGGTTCTGGAAACGTGAGGCGGGCCCCTGCTCCGAGCTGGGGTCGACCATCCCCATGTGTCCCGTGGGCGCCAGCCATCCGGGTGCCTGCGTGCACACCCGACCCCGGTAGCGCGCGTTCGGCTGACGCACGCCGTTTCTGGATCGGATCTTGCGTAGACCGGCGACATACGTCGACACACCGCACCGACCACGTGCTCGCTCCTCCGGCCTCCGGGGGGCGGCTCGACGTTCCGGCGACGACGCACCTCGACCCCCCGGGTCACCCCCATCGGACAGGAGGAACCCATGCTTCGGAGACTCGCCCCCGCCGTGACGGCCCTCGGCCTGCTCGCCTTCGCGCTGCCCGCCGCCCGAGCGGCCGAGCCCACCCAGGACCAGGAGCGCGCGCTCGTGGATGCGAGCCTCAAGCGGCTCCCCTTCGGCAAAGACATCAAAGCCGCGCTGCGCTGGGTGGCCTGGCGCATGGAGCACCGCGCCGGGGTCCCGGCGAGCGTGGCGCGCAAGCGGGTGGCCGAACTCAGCAAGAGCGTGGTGGCGTTCGACGGCACGACAAAGACCGAGCTGACGACGAGCGTGGTGGGCGAGGAGTTCGCCCAGAAGAACGATGAGTCGGTCCTGGTCGTCCATGAGCGCAGCGCGACGCACTACCTCTTCTTCTTCCAGGGCAAGCTCTACAAGTACGTGCGCCCCGTGGACGTGGCGGACTCGACGTTCGTGCGGCGCGTCGAGTGGCTCGCCCAGCGGTTCGGGGAGCCCACCGCCACGTTCTCGCGCGAGGAAGACGACGCGCTCACGGGGGCGGCGTGGATGGCGGGGGCCCTCCAGACCCGCATCGTGGACAAGCGGGCGGCGTTCCAGCAGGACCTCTTCGTCATCGAGGATCTCCCGCAGGTAGAGCGCGTGCGCGCTGGGCGTTTGGGCGCCATCCGCGCCGCCGCCCGACGCCGGATCGACCCGGACCTCCAGCAGTTCCTGGAGACGAGCGACGACGACGAGTAGGGGCGCCCGAGCCCGCCCCACCCTACAGCGCGATGTCCAGCGTGCCCCCCAGGACCAGCATGGTCAGCGCGTACTCCCCGTTGCCGCGGTCGTACAAGGACGCCGTGACGCGCCGAGGGAGCACCTGCTGGACGAGGACGTGGCCGCCCAATCGCACGGCGCTCCCCAGCCGGTAGTCCACCATGATGCCCCCGGTGAGGCGGTGCCCATCGATCCCCGAGAGATCCATGGTCTCGTCCGGCGTCGCCGAGGACTGGTAGCCCAACCGCCCTCCCAGGCGCAGCGCGGCGCTCATGCGGCGCATGTAGAGCGCGTCCACCTCCAGCGTGTCGCGATCGCGCTTGGGGAGGGAGATTCTGGTCACGGGCCCCATCCCCAGCTCGGGCTGGGCCAGCTCCGGGGACTCGAGCGTGACGTCGATGGCGTCCAGGGCCGACCACCCCACCCAGCCCACCGCGAGCTGGATGCGGTCGCGCTCGGTGACCTCCCACCCCACGCCCAACCGCGCGGAGGCCGGGAGGGGCAGCTCGATGTAGGCCGTCCCGTGGACGAGCGGCGGGTACTGGAGCCCCTTGGCCGCGAGGTCCCCGGTGAAGAAGTCGTGGTTCATGTCCAGGTAGGCGTCCCCTTTGAACACGAGCCCCACGCCGTGCTGGTAGGCGGCCCCGATCGTCCAGCCCTTGGCGGGGTGCACCGTCACGCCCGCGTTGAACCGGACGCCGAAGGCCTGGGTGGTGAGCGTCGCGGGGCGCGCCATGACCTCCAGCTCGCGCACCGCCGGGGGGGCGTCCGCCCCGAAGTCGTTGGGCTGGCTCAGCGGAGGGTTCGAGAAGGCGTCGCCCAGCATGTCCGTGCCCGCCAGATCCACGACCTGGCGCAGCGACATGGAGCCGTACACGAGGTTCAAGCCCGCGCCCACGGACAGCCACGGCGTCACGCGGTAGGCCACCGACGGCGTGAGGTGCAGCGCGAGGATGAGCGCCTCCTGGACCTGGAACCGCTGGGGACCGTCGTCCGGCGCCTTGAGGGTCGCGCCATCCGTGGCGTAGACGCCCAGCCCCAAGGCGAGGTCCTCGGTGACGCCGTAGGAGGCGAAGGCGCTCCCCAGGGGCAGGGCGATGGTCACCCCCAGGGGCGCGGCCCAGCCCGACTTGGCCGGATCGATGGCGCCCGCCGACAGGGGCAGCTTGAACTCCAGGCTGTCCTCGTACTGATAGGCCGCGCGGTACTCCCGGCGGTAGCTGGCTTGGGCCCAGACGAAGGAGCCCCCGAGTTGGAGGTCCAACCCGCGGGCACCAGCGAGGAGGGACGGGTTGAAGTGTACGGCGGCCGGGTCCGCGGTCACCACGGAGGACCAGGGGCTGCCGATGAGGGGCGTGGACAGCCCGCTCGCGCGCGCTGGGCCCGGGGCGCCGGGCGGACTGCCCAGGAGGGTGCCGAGGGCGCTGAGCGCGGCGACGAGCCCACGCGCGATGGGAGCGCACGCCGCCGCCGCGAGATGGGCGCGGGGGAGTCGATGGTGGCTCATTGGACCCTCGTGACGCGGACGCGGAGGTGGGCCCGCGAGGGCTTGGGGAGGATGTCCAGCCGGTAACGGCGCCCCTCCACGTCGTCACCGCAGTAGAGCACGTCGCCCGCGCGCACGCGGACCTTCTCGTGCGTCGTGTCTCCGCTCAGGGGCGTGCGCGCCGACACCTTGTCCACGAGCTCCGGGTCGGCGAAGAAGCCCTCGTGAGCGTAGCTCCGCCGCGCCTCTGGGGGAGCGTCGGGATCCTCGTCCGCCACGTCCTGGGCCGTGAGATACAGCAGCCAGTCGCCCGGGGCGTCCCCGTCACCCGCCACGTCGCCCGCCGCGTCTTCGCTCCGAGGCCGGAAGTAGTAGACGTCGGGCACGCCGGAGGCCTGGCCCAGCAAGGCCGCCGCGGCGCCGATGAGGGCCGAGGGATCTTCCTCCAGGTTCGCCCGGATGGCCGCCTCGATCTGCGCGGCCGTCACGCCCACCGGGACGTCGCGGAGGGCGAACCGCACGTTGGCCTGACCCTCGGGGACGCGGTCCTCGTCCGGGTGGGCGGGGTCGGGGCCGTCGTGCAGGCGCACCTGGGCCACCTCGACCATGAGGTCCCAGAGGTACATGGGCGGCGGCGGGGCTCCCAGGTTGCCCGCCGTGCTCAGCGTCATCCAGCCGTCGTCGATGCGCACGGTGAACAGCGGCGTCTCGGGGTCCTCCAGGTAGAAGTCCCGGGCGTAGTCACGGCCCTCGAAGGCGACGAGCCCCGCCTGGGCCACGACGCGCTCGAGGGTCCAGGCCGGGGCCAACCACACCGGCGAGTCTCCCCAAGGCGCGGGGGAGGGGCTGGACGAGGCGGCGAGCGCCTCCGGGTACTCCAGGATCTGGAAGTCCATGCGGTCGACCGTGACGTTGGGGACCAGTCCCTCGATGCGGATCCAGTCCGGGTCGTTGAAGTCGAACAGCGACGCTCCGTCCTTGCCCACGCTGGAGACGTTGGCGCGCACGGCGCGCGAGAGGTCGATCCCCTTGAAGGGCAGCGCGTTCGTGCTGGCCTTGATGGTCATGCGGAAGTCGTCGGCCAAAACCTTGGCGTGGGTCATCCCCACCAGAAACCCCGGGTGGTAGGCGCCGGGCGCGTCTACGGGCCCGAAGCGCCGCGCCAAGCTCGCCATGTCGCTCGCGGCGTCCTCCAGCGTCACCGGCAGGTGGCCGCGGGGCACGGGGTAGAGCCCGTCGGGGTGGTCCGCGGTGACCTTCCCCGGGCGCCAACGAGCGTTTGGGTGTGTCCCGATGACACCATCCACGAGCGCCGCCGTGACCGCCGCGTTGCTCAGGAAGGGGTCCTCGACGCCGATCCCCGCGGCGTCCGCCAGCACCTCCGCCGCGGCGAAGCCGATCTTCGGGGAGATGTCCAGGAGCTCGGACATCCGGGTGCGCGAGAGATCGGCCGTGTCGGGCGTCATGGTGAGGAGGCGGATCATGTTGCGCTCGGCGGTGGAGAGCGCTGGGTCGTGCAGGTCCATCCCGCGGATCTGCGCCATGGCGTGGTCGATGAGGCGCGGCGTGCCGCTCCGCCCGATGAGGTCCAGGTCGTAAAGCCACAGGCGCTCGCGCACGGCGCGGGGCATGGCGAGGATGTCGGCCTTGGTGACCACCTCCTCGAAGTCCTTCACGTCCAGGCGCGTGGCGTACAGCTCCACCTCGCGCGAGTCGCCCACGCCGAGCTCCCCGGGCGCCTCCGGGGGCGGCGTGGGCGTGGCCATGCAGGCCACCAAGCCCCAGCTCGCCGCCGCCCACCCCAACGCTGTCCAGGCGGTCGCCGGCCCGCGTCGTGCGCGCTCCCTCATGGCGCCTCCTCGGAGAGCCAGCGGTCGTCGGCCGGGGCCAGCCGCACGACGACGGCCTCCCCGTCGAAGGGCGCCACGCGCAGCTCCCAGACGCCCCCGTCTACATCTTGGGCGAAGTACGTAGCGCCCTCGCCACCCACGGGGACCTTGGCGTGGACCGTGTCTCCGCTCCCCTGGTCGGCGGTGGAGGTCACCTCATCCGTGAGCGCCGCGTCCCGGAAGAGCCCCGGCTTGGCGTGGGCAAAGCTGGCCCCTGGGATGTCCTGGGGCGCTACGTAGTACAGATAGAGCGCGCCGCCCGCGCCTCGGGCCAAATAGAGGTCGCAGTCGCTGGCGTAGAGGCTGTGGTCCCCGAGCATCGTGGCCGCCAGCTCGTCCTTCTCGGCCTCCAACACCGGGCGCGTGGCCTCCACGACCTGCTCCGCGGTGAGGGGCACGCGCACGTGGGAGATGCGCAGGTGGAGGTCGGCCTCTCCCTCCGCTAGGCCGCCGTCGTGGAGCCGTACCTGGGCGAGCTCGCTGACCGCGTCCCAGAAGTAGTGGGGCGCCGGCGGATCCCCCACGCCGCCCACCGTGCTCACCTGGAGCCACCCCCGGTCCCAGTCGATGACGGCGGCGTCCGTGAGGGCCCCCACGCTGTAGCTCATGACCCGGTGGTAGCCCTGCGCGGCGTACTTGGCGTGGTAGGCGTTGAACATGAGGTCGGCGACCACGCGCTCGAAGCGCCAGGGCTCCACACCCCACACGGGGCTCGACCCCTTGTAGAAGCCGTCGCCCGTGGGGTTCGCGAGCTGGTCGTGGCCCGCCGGGAGGAAGCTCGGGTCCTCGCGGATGAGGAAGGCGAGGTCCACCTCGGGCTCGTCGGCGATCCCCGTCACCTGGAAGCGGTCCGGGTCCAGGAAGTCGAAGTCCATGAGCGGCGTGCCCGCCTCGTGGACGAACAGGTAGCTCTTGCCCCGCGACAGGTCCACGCCGTCGTGCTGCACGAGGTTGGAGCGCGCCGTGACCGTCATGCGGAACCCGGGCTCCAACACGACCGCGGGCGTGGAGTCGAAGAGGATGCCCGGGTGGTCCGCCGTGGGCCCGAGCTTCTCGCCCAGGGTGGTGAGATCCGCCAAGGCGTCGCCCAGGGTCACGGGGATCTTCTTCACGCCGTCCGAGGGGTCTTCCTGCAGGGCCGGGTGCGTGGAGAGCACGTCCTGGAACAACCCGTCCGCCATCTGCGCAGGGCTCACGAAGGTGTCGGTGGGGGCGATGTCGGCGATGTCGGCCAGGATCTGGGGGACGGGGATGCCCAGGTTGGCGGCGAGCCCCAAGATGGGCTCCAGGGACGTCCCGGTGACGTCCGCGGTGTCCGGCGTCATGGTGAGGATCCCGTACATGTTCCACTCGGCGGTCCCCCAGGCCGACGTGTCCACGCCGTAGCTCTCGTAGTCGCGCATGGTCTCCAGCGCCTGGAGGAGGAGCCCCTTCACGTCGAGGTAGAGCATCAGCAGCTCGTCGCGCTGAGCGGGCGGCACGAGGGCCTCCAGGCCGGCGCGGTCGAGGGCCAGGGTCACCAGTCCGCCATCGGCGGGGGGCGGTCGGAGGGTGATGGGGCGGGTCCGGTAGACGCGAGCCTTCGCGGTCGAGGCGTTCCCGCCTTCGTCCACGGCGCGGACCTGGATCTCGTTGGGCCCCGGATCGAGCAGGACCTCGATCCCGAAGGCCTCGGGGGCGTCCGCCAGGGGCGCGGCCACGACCCACCCCGCCGCCCCCACCTGGACCTCCACGACGGCGAGCGCCTGGGCGTCGTGGGCGGTGGCCGTGACGAGGACGACCCCGTCGTCGGTGACGGCCCCGTCTAGGGGCGCCGTCACCTCCACGACCGGCGCCGCGCGGTCCCGGACGAGGCGCCGGTCCACCGTGGTCTGCGCGCCGGCGGAGTCCGTGACCCGCGCGTGGAGGGTGAGGACGTCGGCGTCCCCACCGCGCGGGTCCGCTCCCACGCTGCCGGTGAACGAGCCCGTGTCCTCGTCCAGGGAGGCGGTCACCCATGCGCCATCGTCCACGGCGATCTCCACGCGATCCAGGGTCGCGGGGGCGGCCGCCCGGGCGCGCCCGACCACCACGACCTTGGGGCCCGCCCAGCCGCCCCCCGCGGGCGTCGTGAGCCGGAGCTGGGGCGCCGCCCCGGAGTAGGTGAGCTGCGTGTCCAGCCGCGCCGTGCGGCCATCGCCAGCGGTGGCGCGGAGGCTGACGTCGTTGGCGCCGGCGAACAGCGACACCGCCCCCCCCCACCCGTCCGCCGTCTGCACGAGCGCGTCCCAGGGGCCGTCGCCCACGCGGACGTGCACGGCAACGACGCCCCCCGGCGCGCCGGCGGTGACCTGGACGGTGGGCGTGGGCGTGTCCACCTCGGCGTAGGCCGCCGGGGCGACGAGCCGCACCCAGGGCTGGTCGTCCCCGCCCCCTCCGCCCGCGTCAGCGGCCAAGGGGTCCGGGTAGCTCGCGGGCGGAGCCCCCAGGCAGCCCGAGAGGGCCCAGGCGGAGCCCGCCAGGACGCCGGCGAGCCAGAGCAGGACCGGGTGCCTCGCCGTCGAGGCGGCGCGGTGAGTCGAAAGGCTGTGCCTCATGGCGCACCTCCTGGGGGGCCCTTGTGGCGGCGGACCGTGACGGTGACGGAGGTGGGGCCCGCGGGGGCCACCTGGACGCGGTGGACCACGCCCGCGACGTCGGCGCAGTAGACGGTCTGGGGGGCGTCACCCACGGGGAGGTTCTCGTGGGGCCCCTGCGTCCCGTCCCCGCCCAGAGGGCCGGCGATGGTGTTGGAGACCTTCTGGGTGAGCGCCTCGTCCGCGTAGAACCCCGGGTGGGCGTGGGAGGCCGTGCCGCTGGGCACGGGGTCGTCGGGGCTCACGAAGGTGAGCCACAGGGCGCCGTCGCTGCCCCGGGTCAGGTAGAAGTCCAACGCTTGCCCCTTGTAGTCCCCCAAGAGGAGGTCGGACAGGGTGCCCTTCTGGGACTCCAGGGTGGGGCGGACGGCCTCCTTGATCTCCTCCCCCGTGAGCCCCACGTCGAGCCCGGTGAGGGGGAACCGGACGTCGCCCCCCCCTTGGGCCACGCCGCCGTCGAGGAGGCGCTGCTCACTGACCTCCAGGATCATGTCCCAGACGTACTGAGGGGCCGGGGGCGAGCCCAGGCTGAACAGGGTCCAGATGCGCAACCAGCCGGCCGGGTTGGGATCCAGGAAGTCGAAGTGCTCGGGCTGGCCGTTCTGGCCGCCGATGAGGGAGTCCTTGTCGTAGCCCTGGCGCCCTACGACGAGCTCGGCCTCGTCCACGCCCAGGGCCTCGTAGAGCAGCGCCCCGTCGTCGGCTCCCAGGCACAGGTCGCAGCCCGCCCGGCGATCCTTGTAGTCGCGGAAGGCGGCGTCGGCGAGGACGTACTCCAGGAGGTAAGGGGGGAGAGCCCATGCGGCGCTGTTGCCACGTGGCAGGGGATAGCGGCTGTCGCCGATGGCGATCCACGAGGGAGCCTCGGTGATCTTGAAGACCAGGTCCACCGTGGGGTGCTCGACGATCCCGTCCACCAGGAAGGTGTCGGGGCTCAAGAAGTCGAACTCCAAGACGTCGTCGTAAGTGGGGCCGGTGATGTCGTTCACGAGGGGCAGGTAGGCCTTCCCAGTGGGCAACGAGACGCCGTCGTGCCAGTGGAGATTCGACCGGGCGACCATGGTCATCGTGAAGTCGTCGTCCAAGACCTTGGAGTGGGTCGCTCCCAAGGTGGAGTCCAGGAAGCCGGGGTGCTCGCCCACGGCGTCGAAGCGAGGGGCCAGGGTGTCCATGTCCGTGAGGGCGTCCCGCATGGTCACCGGGATGATGCCCCCGGGGAGGACGTTGGGGTGCGTCTCCATGACGTTCGTGCGCAGGGAGGCGGCGACGCTGGCGGCGCTGACGATGGCGTCGGTGGTGCTGATCCCCAGGGTGGTCGCGAGGATGTCGCTGAAGCTGTCCAAGAGGCTCAGGTCGGACAGGATCGCCGCGATCTCCTCCATCCCCTCGATGGAGGTCCCCTGGACGCCGATGTTCGCCGGCGTCATGGTCATGAGCCGGTACATGTTGCGCTCGGCCTGACTCCAGGCGCCGGGACAGGACGCGGTCTTGTCCTCGGTCTCCCAGCCGGGGCCGCAGGCGGCCCGGATCTGCGCCACGGCGCTCTCCAACAGCGGCCCGACGTCCATGTTGAGCATGACGAGCTGCTCGGCGACGCCGGGCGGCATGAGGGCGTCCAGCCCCGCGCGGTCCAAGGTGAAGGTGCTGGTGTCGTAGGCGGGCGGCGCCCACGTCAGGGTGTAGGTCTGGGGCGGCTCCCACTGGTCGCCGCTGGTGTTCGTCACGGTGCGCGTGGCGGTCGCGGTGTTGCCATAGGCGTCCCGGGCGCGGACCTTCACGACGTTGGGGCCGGGCGCCAGGGGCACGGTCGCGGACCATGTGGCGAAGCCGTCCTCGGTGTTGGCCGGCTCATAGGCCCCGTCCCCCACGCGGACGTCCACGCGCTCCACGCCGCTCTCGTCGGTCGCCGTGCCGGTGACCACGACCGTGTCGTCGGCCGTCTCGGCTCCCTCCTCGGGGCTGGTGAAGGTGACCTCCGGAGGCGTGGTGTCCGCGGCGGCGGAGGTGGTCCCCTGGACGGTCGCGAGCGCCTCGTTTCCGCCCACGTCCACGGCCCGCGCGGTGAGGGTGTGGCTCCCGGCCCCCACGAGCGCCGCGGAGTAGCTCCACGTCGCGAAGTGGTCATCGGTCTGAACGGGCTCCGCCGGGCCCCCGTCCACGGACACCTCCACGCGGACCACGCCCAGCGCGTCGTCGGCCACGCCGCGGACCTCCACGCGCTGCGTGGCGACGGCAAAGCCATCCGAAGGCTCGACGATCGCGATCGTCGGCGGTGTGGTGTCATCTCCGCCGGGCGGCGCGTGCACGAGGACGCTCGCCTGCGCCTCGTTGCCCGCCACGTCGTAGGCGCGAACCACGATCTCCTCGTCCCCCACGCCCAGGGTCGCGACCGCGTGGAAGGGTAGCGGCTGGCTACCGCCGGTGGCGCCCGCGGGTGGAGGCCGGGGCGCGTCGATGGGGCGGGGAGTGTTGGGCCCCACCTGGAGCGTCAGGGCGACCACGGCGCGGTCATCGCCAACCAAGCCCCGCACGTCGATGGTCTGACCGGGGGCGAAGGCGGCGCCCGCGGCCGGGGACGTGATCTGGACGGTCGGGGGCTGGTCGTCGTCGGGGTAGGTGGAGGGCGGGGTGGTGGCGAAGTCGGGCGCCATTCCATCGGGCGCGTCGGCCTGGCCGCCGCCGCCGTCTCCGGCCAGCGCGTCGCCGGGAGGCGGGCTCGCGGCGGGGACCGCGGGCTGGCAGCTCGCGGTCGGAGCCCCGGCGAGCCCAACCAAGGCGAACACCGCGAGGAGAGGCCACGCCCCATGGGCGCCGCGAGCCCAGCCGCGCGCGCGGCCGGCGTCGCCCTCTCCCCAGTCTGCTCCCTCGTTCCCACGCGCACCCATCTCTGCGCCCCCCCGACGACCGTCCTAGGGAGCCCGCGGCGGCCCCCCTCCTCCGACGGTAAGGGGCCGCCGCGACCAGGGTCAAGCGGCCCGAAGGGACCCCGATCCGCCACCTACTCTGGGATTCGGCTTTGGATCCCGCGTGTGGGCGG
>CAYZID010000227.1:0-10153 GCA_964478315.1 uncultured Myxococcales bacterium
GAACACGGTGGGCGCGGTCTTGGGGGCGGGGCTGGCGGTGCCCGTGCTCGTGCCGGCGGTGGGGCTCAGCGGCGTGTTCGCGGGGGTGGTCGTGACCGCGACGACCCTGGCTGGGCTGGCGGCGGTCGCCTGGCGGCGCGAGGTCTGGCGGCGGCTGGAGCCCAGCTTGCGCCGCCCGGGGGAGATCTCGGGGCTGGCGGGGGCGTGCGCCCTGTGCGTCGTGCTGGCCGGCGCCGCTGCGCCGCGGTGGGATCCACGGGTCCTGTCGGCCGGGGCGTTCCGGGGGCGCGGCCTGCACGACGCCTCGTTCCAGGCGTTTCAGCGGCGGGTGAGGCGCTCGGTGGTGGTCTTTCACGAGGACGGCCCGCTGGCCACGGTGGCGGTGCTGGAGCGCCGCGGGGACCGGGTGCTCACGGTGGACGGCAAGCCCGACGCGAGCACGCGGGGGGACATGGTGACGCAGGTGGCCAGCGCCCACGTGCCGCTGCTGCTGCACCCGGGGCCACGGCGAGCGCTCGTCATCGGGCTGGGCAGCGGGGTCACGGCGGGGTCCGCGGCCCTGCACCCGGCGGACACGCCCAGCGGACGCCTGGCGGTGGACGTCGTGGAGCTGTCGCCGGCCGTGGTGGAGGCGTCGCGGTGCTTCGACGCGTGGAGCGGCGGCCCGCTGGGGAGCGCGCGGGGTGAGGGCACCGTGACGCTCATCGAGGACGACGCCCGGAGCGCGCTGCTCGCGGCGGAGGCGGTGGGGCAGCGCTGGGACGTCATCATCAGCGAGCCGTCGAACCCCTGGGTGGCCGGGAACGCCAGCCTGTTCACGCGGGAGATGTTCGAGCGGATGCGGGGGCGGCTGCGCCCGGGCGGGGTGCTGGCCCAGTGGATTCAGCTCTACGAGACCGACGACGAGGCGCTGCGGCTGGTGGTGCGGACCCTCCGCGCGGTCTTCCCCAAGGTGACGGCGTGGGTCCTGTACCCCACGGACCTGTTGTTGGTGGCGGGGAATGCGGAGTGGGAGCCGGACCTGGAGGGGCTCGGGCGGCGCGCGCGGGAGCCGGCGGTGGCCGCGGATCTGGCGCGGGTGGGGATCGACGGCCCCGAGGGGCTGCTGAGCCTCCAGGCGCTGGGCCCCCGCGGGGTGGACGCGCTGCTGGCCGTGGAGGGGAACGAGGGCGCGGCGGGCATCCACACGGACGACCGGCCGTGGCTGGAGTTCGCGGCGCCGCGGTGGCTATTTGGCGGCGGGCGTGCGGAGATGGTGCGGCGGCTCGACGGGCGGGGCGCAGAGGGGGACGACGCGGGGGGCGACGCCCGATGGCGCGAGCTGTGGGGGGCGCGCTACGCGGAGGCGCACCCGCCGAGCTTCGGCACGCTGGCGGGGCTGTTTCGATTCCACACGCGGTACCCGGGGGCTCCGCCGAGCTACCGGACCGAGCGGCTCCTGCCGGCGATGCTGGCGGCGGGGTCAGAGGGCGCGGGTCGGGAGTCGCCCGAGGGGTGGGAGGAGGTCGTGACCGACGTGGCCTTCACCATGGCCCGGGAGAGCCGCTGGGAGGCCTTGGAGCGGGTGGCGCGGGCGCTGTTGGCGAGGCCGGGCGTGGGGGCGCGAGCGCTCTACGCCGTGGCCTGGGGGCGGACGCAGGCGCTGGAGGCGGGCGCGGGGGCACCCGGCGGGTGGGCCGGTGTGGCGGCGCTGCTCGACCGGTGCGTGGGCGCAGGCGACGAGCCCCGCGGGCGGTGCTCCAGGCTCTCGGGGGAGCTCCGCCGCGCCGGGCGTGTGCTGTGACGGGGGCGCGGCCTCAGCCGAGCTTGGCGAAGACGCGGCGGAGGCGCTCCAGGGCCCAGTCCACCTCGTCGGCCGTGATGGTGAGGGGGGGCGCGATGCGGACGGTGTGGACGTGGGTCTCCTTGGCGAGGAGCCCCTCGGCCATGAGCTCCTCGCAGTAGCGGCGGGCGCCGCCGGCTTCCGGGTGGAGCTCGAAGCCCACCCACAGGCCGAGCTGCCGGATCTCCTTGATGGAGGAGGCGTTGAGCGAGGCGAGGCCGGCGCGGAACCGCTCGCCCATGAGGCGCGAGTTCTCGACCAGGCCCTCCTCGACCAAGACGCGCATGGCCTCGCGGGCGGCGGCGGCGCCCAGGGGGTTGCCGCCGTAGGTGGAGCCGTGGTCACCGGGGCGGAAGACCTCCATGAGCTCGTCGCCGGCGACGAAGGCGCTCACGGGGTACAGGCCGCCGGACAGCGCCTTGCCGAGGATCATCCCGTCGGGGCGCACGCCGCCGTGCTCGAAGGCGAACATCTTGCCGGTGCGGCCCAGACCCGACTGGATCTCGTCCAGGAGGAACAGGATGTTCTCGCGGTCGCAGAGGGCGCGGAGCCCCTTGAGGGTCCCGGGTGGAGGGACGATGATGCCGCCTTCGCCCTGGACGGGCTCCATGAGGATGGCCACGGTGTTGGGCGTCACGGCGGCCTCGGCGGCGGCCACGTCGCCGAAGGGGACGCGCTTGAAGCCCGGGGTGAGGGGGCCGAAGCCCCGCTTGTACTGGGGCTCGCCGGACATGGAGATGATCGTGATGGTCCGGCCGTGGAAGTTCTGGTCGAAGACGATGATCTCCTGCTGCCCATCGGGGACGCCCTTGACCTCCACCCCCCACTTGCGGGCCGCCTTGAGGGCGGTCTCCACGGCCTCGGCGCCGGTGTTCATGGGGAGGACCCGGCGGAAGCCCGTGAGAGCGCTCAGCTCGTGGCAGAAGTGGCCGAGCTGGTCGTTGCGGAAGGCGCGGGAGGTGAGGGCCAGGCGCTGGGCCTGGTCCACGAGGGCCTGAACGATGCGCGGGTGGTTGTGGCCTTGGTTCACGGCACCGTAGGCGGCGAGGCAGTCCAGATACTTGTTGCCGTCCACGTCCCAGACCCAGCAGCCCTGCCCGCGGGTGAGCACGACGTCCAGGGGCTTGTAGTTGTGGGCCCCGTAGCGATCTTCCAGCTCGATGAGCCGCCGGCTGGTGGGATGCTGCGCCATGGTCTACCTCCAAGCAGAAGACGAGATCGGGGGGACACCTGGGGCCGGCGCTCCAAAGCGCCCGGCGGTGCGGCGAGTGTAAGCGTTGAAGCACACCCTCCAGGGCGTGGCAACCGCCGCGGGGACGGGGCCGGGCGGTGGAAGCGGGTGCGGATGCGGGTGCGGATGCGGATGCGGGTGCGGATGCGCGTGCGGGTGCGGATGCGGGCGCGGATGCGGGTGCGGATGCGGGCGCGGCAGCGGATGCGGATGCGTGCGCGGTCGCGGTCGCGGTCGCTGAGACGGAAGCGGATGCGGTCCCGGTTGCGGTCGCGGTCGCGGTCGCGGTCGCGGTCGCGGTCGCTGAGACGGAAGCGGATGCGGTCCCGGTCGCGGTCGCGGAGGCGGAAGCGGGTGCGGTCGCGGATGTGGCGCCGGTGCCGGAAGGCGGGGCCCCTTCCGCCCCACCTCGTTCCGGGGTAGGTTGGGGGCACCGATGGGACAGGGGCCAGGGAGGCGCTCGATGCAGGTGGAGCAGGCTGTCGCCGTCACGCACGTGGGTCGAAAGATGTCGCGCAACGAGGACGGCGTCCTGCAGGTCCCCGAGGTGCCTCTGTACGCCGTGGTGGACGGCACGGGGGGGACGGAGGCGGCCGACGTCGCCTTGGACGTCCTCCGCGAGAACAAGCACGCGCTCTTCGAACAGATCCAGCTCGTCGCCGAAGACCCGAGGACATCTACGCGCCTCGCGGTGGGGCGGATCTTCGAGCGCGTGTTCGACGCGGCCTCCGCGTCCATCCGGGACGCCGCGCGGCGCTTTCAGCGGCCCAAGCTCGCCGCCGCCATGGTGGCCGCCACGGTCGTCGACCGCTTCGCCTACATCGCCCACGTGGGGGACGCCCGCGCCTACCTCCTGCGGGACGGCGACCTCTGGGCGCTCACGACCGACCACACCGTCGCCATGGCCCAGCTCGTCGGGGGCCACATCACGGAGGAGGAGTACCGGACGAGCCCCTTCCAGAAGACGCTCACGCAGGCGCTCGGGCCCACGGCGAAGCTGGACGTGGCCTTCGCGGAGGTCTGGTTGGCGCCGGGAGACGTGCTGCTGTTGTGCAGCGACGGGCTGCACCGCGTGGTCTCCGACGCCGCCATCTGCGACACCCTCCACGAGCAGGGCGTGCGCGACGCCTCTCGCGACCTCATCCACCAGGCCCTGCGCGCGGGTGGCCCCGACAACATCAGCCTCATCGGCCTGGAGATCGGCGGGGAGAAGGCCACCACCTCCGCCGCGTCGGTCGCCGACACGCTCCGCGGCGCCTTCCTGTTCCACGATCTCACCGAGGCGGACCGCATGGCCGTGGCCCCCTATCTGGAGGAGGTCTTCTTCGACCCGGGCGAGGCCATCGTCACCGAGGGGGCCAAGGGCGACTCCTTCTTCCTCTTGGTCTCGGGCGAGGTGCGCGTGAGCCGGGGCAGGACCTTCCTCACGGACATCCGTGCCGGGGGCGAGTTCGGCGAGCTGGCGCTGGTGGGTCGGGGCGAGCACCGCCGCTCGGCCACGGTCACGGCGCTCACCCGCGCGCGGCTCTTCGAGCTCTCGCGAGAGCGCTTCCACGAGATCCTGCGCAACAAGCCCGCCATGGCCGCCCGCCTGCTGCTGCCCCTGCTCGACCGCGTGGGGAGCCGCCTCACCGACCTCACCGAGCGCCTCGCCCAGCGCGATATGGTCGGGTAGGCGCGGAATCCGAGGCCGCGGCCGCAGCAGCCGCTGCCGCTGCCGCCACCGGTCCCGCTCCCGCTGCCGCTCCCGCTCCCGCCACCGCTCCCGCTGCCGCTCCCGCTGCCGCTCCCGCTTCCGCAGCCGCTCCCGCTGCCGCTTCCGCCACCGCTCCCGCTCCCGCAGCCGCGGCCGCTCCCGCAGCCGCGGCCGCTCCCGCTCCCGCAGCCGCTCCCGCTGCCGCTCCCGCTGCCGCTCCCGCTGCCGCTCCCGCTGCCGCTCCCGCTCCCGCTCCCGCTCCCGCTGCCGCTCCCGCTGCCGCTTCCGCAGCCGCCGCCGCTCCCGCTCCCGCAGCCGCTGCCGCTCCCGCTCCCGCAGCCGCTCCGCTCCCGCAGCCGCTTCCGCGTCCCCTCCGCAGCCGCCTCCGCGCGAACGGTGCTAAGGTGCGCCCCGTGCTTCCCCCCACACCTCGGCCAGCCCCCCAGCCCAGCCCTCGGCGACGCCGCACCGCGCTCGCCTGGGTGCTCTCCTGCGCCCTCTCGCTCGGAGGCCTCGCAGGCTGTGAGCCCGGCGGCTCACGCGCCGACGGCTCGCGTCCGGGCGGTGGCGCCCACGCCCGCCGCGAGGAGCGAACACGGCCCCCGCGGCGCGAGGCCGCCCAAGTCGCCCAGGCGACCACCCCACCGCCCCCCGCCCCCTGGCCCGACTTCGGCCCCCTCCTCGACGCGGCGTGCGCCACGCGGCTCGCCCGAGCCCCGGCCCTGCCCGCGCCCGTGGGAGATCTCCTCCGAGCGCTGGAGGCCGCCCAGGGCGACCTCCCCGCCCTCTCCCCCACGGGCGTCTGGGAGCCCGGAAACAGCCCCGCCGAGGTGGCCCTCGACCTCGTCACCGCCCTGCCCTCCCACGGCGTGACGCCCAGCCCCCGCGCCCTGGGCCTCCGGGACCGGCTGGAGGAGCTGCGCCTGGACCTCCTCGCCGGTCCGAGCTGGACGGGCACCCCCGCCACGGACCGAGCCCGCGCCCAGCAGCTCGTCCGTGCCGAGCACCTCACCGTGGCCCTGTGGCTGGAGGTCGCCCGGCAGCTCGACGCCCTGCGCCCCCACCCTCCCCGCCTCCCCGTAGACCCCGCGCTCCGCCTCACCCGCGCCCTGGGCACCTGGCGCGACGCGCGCGCCCTCGCCCGCACGCTCACCCCGCCCATCGCCCAGTATGAGCTCCTGCGGGGCGCCCTGGCCCGCTACGAGGAGCTCGCCCGCGCCGGCGGCTTCGTGCCCATCCCCGAGCTGACGGACGGCGCCCGCCCCGGCCACGCGAACCCCGCCCTCCCGGCGCTGCGACGTCGGCTCGCCCAGGAAGAACCCCCCGACAGCCCCGGGCGCGCCGCCCTCCTGGCGGGGAGCGAGGGGGACCCGCGGGTCTGGGACGCCGCCCTCACCGACGCCCTACGCCGCGCCCGAAAGGCCTACGTCCTGGACGCGCCCAAGCGCCGACGCCGAGGGCGGCACCACCGAGCCCGCGGCGACGCGGCGCTCTTGGACCGGGCGCTCCTCCGGGCCCTCGCCGTCCCGGCCCAGGACCGCGTCCGCCAGCTCCGCGGCGCGCTGCGGGCCTGGCGCCGGAGCGGCTTCGCCGACCACCCCTACGGCGTGCTCGTCAACATCCCCGACTTCCACGGCGAGGTCTGGGACGGCCCCCGCCGCCTCCTGCGGTTCCGCGTGGTGGTGGGCAAGCCCAGCCGTTGGGGTCGCATGAAGAACGCCACGCCGCGCCTGGACGCCTACATCCAGCAGGTGATCTACAACCCCTACTGGAACGTCCCCGACCGCATCCTCCGACGCGAGCTCCTCCGCAAGGCCCAACGGAAGCTCGACGCCGCCGGTCCCGATGATGTGCGGACGCCCCTGGAGGTCCTCCAGGACGACGGCTACGAGATCGTGAACCCCGACAACCCCAAGCGCCTCTGGGTCCGCAAGCCCCCCGGCCCGGGGAACGCCCTGGGCCGCGTGAAGTTCCTGTTCGAAAACCGCTGGTTCGTCTTCCTCCACGACACGAACGACCGCCGGAAGTTCCGCTCCCGGCGGCGCGCTTTCAGCCACGGCTGCGTCCGGGTCGAGGAGCCTCTGCGCCTCGCCGAGATCCTGCTCCGGCGGGACGGCTCCTGGGACCGTGTGGAGCGCACACGGGCGCTCTACCGCCGCAAGGAGATCCCCATCGTCCTCCGCACGCCCGTGCCCATCTCCCTGACCTACGTCCTCGCCCGCGTTACCAACGAGGGGCGCGTGCGCTGGCTCCCCGACCTCTATCGACTCGCCCCGGGCGCCCGCCCCTGAGGCCACCACGTCCCCCCGCCGCGGCGCCCCGAGCGGTGCGTCGCCCGCTTCGCACCGGGAAGGGCGCTACCCAAGATCGGCGCTCGCCCGCGTTCCAGGCGGAGGATCGGAAAGTACCCGCCACTCAAGGAGATGCTGGTTTCGGCCCACCGAGGCATTTTGTGGCTCGCATCTTGCTGCTGCTCCCACCATGCGCCTGCCGACACCACGCGACGCCGGCTCCTCAGATCCGGCGCTTCGGTGGGCGAGCCCAAGCAGAGGAGATCGTATGAGCACCAAGGGTTCCTACCAGGTCGATGACCGTGAGCTGCTGCTCGGCTTCTACAAGCGCTTCCTGTGGAACGGACTCGTAGAGCACATCCCGGCGAGCATCGCCCCCAACACGATCACGGTGCTGGGGCAGGTGGCCGGCGTCCTGGCCGTGGTCGCCGCGGCCGCGGGCACGATGGGGATGCCCGTCTTCTACCTCGTGAGCGCCTTCCTGTGGCTCACCTACATGACCGCCGACAACATCGACGGCGCCCACGCCCGCCGCACGGGGCAGACGAGCCCCCTGGGCGAGTTCCTGGACCACGGGCTCGACGGCCTCGCCAGCGGCGGCGTGGTCCTCAGCGCGGCCCTCATCCTCCGCATGGACGGGGTGTGGATGGCGCTCTTCCTGGGCCTCGGGGCCCTGGGCTTCCTGGTCACCTTCTGGGAGCAGTACCGCACCGGCCGGCTCATCATCCCGGCCATGAGCTCCACCGAGGGCATCACCCTCCTCATGATCGTCGAGACCCTGATGTTCGCGCTGGGGGATCCCACCTGGCTGCGCTTCGACATCCAAGCCATGAACGGCGCGACGATGATCATGCTCGCCGCCCTCGCCGGCTACGCCGCCGCCATCGTCGGCCCCAGCTACCGCGTGCACAAGGCCACGGGCAAGGTGGGCGAGCTCCTCCCCGCCCTGGCCATCGCCGCCTCCGCCGCCGGCTACGTCGCCGCGGGCGCCTCGGCCATCATGCCGGCCATCATGGTGTCCCTCTTCGGCGCCGACGTCGTGGGGCGCATCATCACCCTCCGCCACAAGGGCCAGGATCGCCCGCTGGTGGCCCCCTACCACTACCTCCTGGCCCTGCCGCTCCTGCCCGCCCTGGCGCTGCCCGGGGGCTGGGGCGCCGAGGCCTGGGCCGCCCTGTCCATGGTGCTCTCGGTCTTCTTCTACGGCCGGACGCTCATCCGCTCGGGCCTGGAGATCGTCGAGCTGGCCGAGCAGGACGAGGCCCGCGCCTGAGCGTCTCCCAGCCACACGCTCCTTGAGGCCCGCGCGCCACCCACCAGGTGGTCCGCGGGCCTCGCCGCGTCTGGGTGCTCAACCCTGGCCGGGGCTGCGCCGCGCGACCAAGAAGCGAACCGCCCTCCTCAGGGCCGTGGGGACGCGGTCGTCCACGCCCTCGCGCACCATCTCTTGGATCTGCTCCCGCGCGGCCTCCTCGGCGCCCCGCTGGGCGAGGGCCAGCACGAGGTTGGCGCGGAGCGGGGCGAGGTCCCCGGCCAACGCCAGGGCGCGGTCGTAGTCCTCCACGGCCCCCTCCCAGTCCTCCGCCTGAGCCCGCCGCTCGGCGCGCACGGCGAGGAGCGGCGCGGTGAGCGGCGAACGCTCCAGCGCCGCGTCCAGCACGGCCAGGGCCTCGTCGCGCGCGCCCCGCGCCCAGAGGACGTCGCTCAGGGTGGCGGCGGCCTCCACGAACACGGGGTCCAGCTCGATGACGCGCCGCAGGGTGCGCTCGGCCAGAGCCGGCTCCCACGGGGCCACGGCCCGCGCGGCCTCCCACCCCGCGATGGTGTAGAAGCGACACGGTCGAATGAGCAGGGGATGGGTGGCGGGATCGCCCTCGTCGGTGGTGATCTCCAGGAGGCTCCGCGTCCAGGGCGAGACGTCCAGCGCGGCGGCCTGGACGATGGCGACGGCGTCCTCTTGGTGGCCGGCCTTCCAGAGCGCCAGGGCGCGGTTGGCGAGGGCGATGGGGTGATTCAGGATCTTCTCGGCCCGCTCGGGCTCGTCGCTGGGGGCCACCTCCTGGGCGAGGCTCTCGGCGGCCTGGTCGGTGGCGCGAAGGACGGCGTCCAGATCCCCGTCGGCGGCGGCGAAGGCGGCGACGTTGCAGTAGGCGCGCCCGTAGGGGGGCTCGCAGGCCGCAGCGCGCTCGTAGGCGGCGACGGCGCCCGCGCGGTCACCGCGCAGGGCGAGGAGCTCGCCCCGGGCGAAGGCGAGCTCTCCCAGCTCGGGCCGCGTCTGCTCCAGGGCGTCCAGCGCGCTCTCGGCGCGATCCAGGTCGCCCAGGAACAGGAGGTAGCCCACGGCGTCGCCCAGGACGGGCGCGGGGACGGCCTCGGCGTTCCGGGCGCGGGCGCGGAGGGCCTCCCAGTCGTCGGCGAGGGCAGCGGCGAGGAGGGGCTGGGACTCCACCGCGGCCTCCAGGCGGGTGGCGGCGGTGCGGACGCGGGTGGGCAGCTCGCGGAGGATGGCGCGAGACTGAGCGGCGGCCACGCCCGCGGCGTCACCGAGGACGAGGGCGTCGCGGAGGGCGGCGCCGACCTCGGCGGTCCAGCGCTCGACGAGGACCTCGATCCCCTCGTCCGTGGTGGGCCAGCGGACCCCGCCCACGAGCTGCGTGGGGGGCTCGTCGGGGAGGGACTCCACGGGGATGGCGGCGCCCACGAGGGCGTGGAGCTCGGTGTCCTCTCGGGTGACGCGCACGCCGCCGGGAGCGGGGCGCAGGGTCAGGGGGCCCCAGGTCCTGGGGAGGTCGGCCGCCTGGGCGACGTGGGAGGGTTCGAGCCCCAGGGCGGCGGCGACGGCCTCGGCGAAGCCGGGTGGGTGGGCGAGGTCGGAGCGGTCCTCGGGGGGCGGGAGGAGCAGGGCGTACTTGGCGCCGGCCTCCCGGGCGGCTTCCAGGGCGCGGGCGTGGCCGGCGTCCTCGGGGTGCCAGGTGGGGAGGAGGCACAGGAGCTCGTGGGCGAGCAGGGCGGCGGCGCCTCCCAGGGGTTGGACGAGGCTGGGGTCCGGCGCGGGGGGGAGGTCGTCGGCGTCGGGGATGAGGGCGGGATCGAACAGGCGGAGGGGGTGGTGG
>CAYZID010000228.1:0-10115 GCA_964478315.1 uncultured Myxococcales bacterium
TCGACGCCGCCCACACGCGGGATCCAAAGCCGAATCCCAGAGTAGGTGGCGGATCGGGGTCTGGGCTTTGTGGTTGATTTTGGTCGTGGGGCTGCCAGAATCCGCGCGCTCAACGCGACGATCTTGCCCCCGCGTCCCCATACGGAACGAGGCCCCTCATGACGACGAACTCGACCACCCCCAACACCCCGCCCCCCACGAGCGGCCACGACATCCGGCGGGCCTTCCTGGACTTCTTCGCCGAGCGTGGACACCGCGAGGTGCGCAGCTACGCCCTCATCCCCCCCGACGATCCCACCCTCTACTTCGTCAACGCGGGGATGGTGCAGTTCAAGGACGTCTTCGTGGGCGCCCGCACCGTGGACTACAGCCGCGCCACCACCTGCCAGAAGTGCCTGCGCGTCAGCGGCAAGCACAACGACCTCGAGAACGTCGGCCGCACCGCCCGTCACCACACGTTCTTCGAGATGCTGGGCAACTTCTCCTTCGGCGACTACTTCAAGCGCGACGCCATCCGGTACGGCTGGGACTTCATCACCAAGGTCCTGGGGCTGCCCGAGGACAAGCTCTACGTGACCGTCTACCCCGAGGACGAGGAGGCCGAGCGTATCTGGAAGGAGGAGGTGGGCGTCGCTCCCGAGCGCGTCTTCCACGACCCGGACAACTTCTGGTCCATGGCCGACACCGGCCCCTGCGGCCCCTGCTCCGAGATCCACTACGACCTGGGCCCGTCCATGTCCGGCGGCAAGGAGGTTCCCTTCGGCCACCCCGAGGCGGACGACCGCTACATGGAGCTGTGGAACCTCGTCTTCATGCAGTTCGACCGCGCCGCCGACGGCACCATGAACCCCCTGCCCAAGCCCTCCATCGACACGGGCGCCGGGCTGGAGCGTCTGGCCCTGGTCATGCAAGGCAAGGCCAGCAACTACGAGACCGATCTGTTCTGGCCCATCATCGAGCGTGTGGCCCACAAGGCCGGCGTGGACTACGGCGCCAACGGCTGGGATGACGAGCGCGACGTGGCCCTGCGCGTCATCGCCGACCACAGCCGCGCCGCCGCCTTCCTCATCGCCGACGGCATCTACCCCGACAACGAGGGGCGTGGCTACGTCCTGCGGCGCATCATGCGCCGCGCCATCCGCTTTGGGCGCCTCCTGGGCTTCACCGAGCCCTTCCTCGTGGACACCACCGCCCACGTCGTCGAGCTCATGGGCGCCACCTACCCCGAGCTGCGCGAGGGCGCCGAGACCATCCACCGCATCGTCCTCCAGGAGGAGAAGCGCTTCGGCCGCACCATCAACGCCGGCCTCAAGCGCCTGGACGCCGAGCTCGCCCGTCTCGCCGATGCCGGGGAGACCACCCTCGACGGGCGCGTGGCCTTCGAACTCTACGACACCCACGGCTTTCCCCCCGATCTCACCGCCCTCATCTGCGGTGAGCGCGGCGTGGAGGTGGACCAGGCGGGCTTCGACGCCGGCATGGAGGAGCAGCGCGCCCGCGCCCGCGCCGCCAGCAAGTTCGGCGGCGAGGACACCACCGCCTACCAGGCCCTCGTCGAGGCCGGGATGGCCACCCAGTTCACCGGCTACGAGACCGAGGAGGGAGACTCCCAGATCGCCGCCCTCCTCGTGGAAGGCGAGCGCGTCCCCCAGGCCGCGGCCGGCCAGACCGTGGCGCTCGTGACCCCCGTGACCCCCTTCTACGCCGAGAGCGGCGGCCAGGTGGGCGACGTGGGCGTCATCGAGACGCGCGGCGGCGCCCGCCTCCGGGTCACCGACACCCAGAAGCCCTTCGGGGACCTCATCGTCCACTACGGCGTCGTCGAGGGCGGCTCCCTCCGCGAGGGCGAGGACGTGCACCTCGCCGTGGACCACGAGGCCCGCGAGGCCACGCGGCGCAACCATAGCGCGACCCACCTCATGCACCACGCGCTGCGGAGTGTGCTCGGCGCCCACGTCCGCCAGCGGGGCTCCATGGTGGGCCCCCACCGCCTCCGCTTCGACTTCAGCCACACCGGCGGCATGACCCCCGAGGAGATCCGCGAGGTCGAGCGCCAGGTCAACGCCCACGTCCTCGCCAACGACCCCATCGAGACCCAGGTCCTCCCCATGGACGACGCCATCGCCGCGGGCGCCATCGCCTTCTTCGAGGAGAAGTACGGCGCCACCGTGCGCATGCTCAAGGTCGGCCCCGACTCCACCGAGCTGTGCGGCGGCACCCACGCCCGGCGCACGGGAGACATCGGGCTGTTCAAGATCGTCGCCGAGGGGGCCATCTCCTCGGGCGTGCGGCGCGTGGAGGCCGTCACCGGCATGAACGCTGTCACGTGGGCCCAGGACACCGCCGCCACCCTCCACGACGTCGCCGAGCAGCTCCGCGTGGGCGTCCCCCAGGTTGCCGACCGCGTGGACAAGCTCCTCGCCGAGCGCAAGGAGCTCCACGCCGCCCTGGACGAGGCTCGCGTGGCCGCCCGCCTGGCCGCGGCCAAGGCGGCGCTCGCCGACGCGCCCACCTGGGGCGGTGCCCGCGTGGCCGCCGTGCGCATCGACGGCGTCCCCGGCAAGGAGCTCCGCGCCGTGGCCGAGCGCCTGCGCGCCGAGCTGGGCGGCCCCGGGGCCGTCCTCATCGCCGGCCAGGCCGACGATGGCAAGGTGAGCCTCGTCGTCGCCGCCACCAAGGACGTCGCCAAGAAGCTCCACGCCGGCAAGACCGTGGGCCAGCTCGCGCCGCTCGTGGGCGGCCGCGGCGGTGGGCGTCCCGACCTCGCCCAGGCCGGCGGCTCCGACGCCGAGCAGCTCGGCGAGGTGTTGGCGCGCTTCCGCGCCCTGGCCGAGCAGGCGCTCACGTAGCCGCCGCTCCGCCGAGCTCTCACGGGGCCGCGCGCGCGGCCCCGTCGGGCTCAGCCCCGCAGACGCTCGCGGACGTAGCCCTCGTCCACCGTGAGCTGGCTTCCGCGGAGCTCGGGCGCCTCGAACAGCGCGTCCGCCATGACCTCCTCCAGCGCCGAGCGCAGCCCGCGCGCCCCCAGGCCCCGTCGGCGGGCGTAGGCCACGAGCGGTCGCAGCGCCCCGCGGCGGAACTCCACGCGGACGTCGTCCAACTCCAGGCGTTTGCAGTATTCGCGCAGGATGCTGTCGGGTGGCTCCGTGAGGATGGCGAGCATCTCGTCTTCGGTGAGCGGATCGAGCTCCACCAGGACGGGCAGGCGCCCCAGGAACTCCTCCAGCATCCCGTAGGCGACCAGGTCGCGGTGCGTGACGGGGGGCGCGGGAGAGCGGCCGTCGTCGTCCCCGCGCGTGAACCCCACCCCGCGGCGTGCGGCGCATCCGGCCCGGAGGTCGCTGAAGGTGCCCGCGCACAGGAACAGGATGTGGGTCGTGTCCACCGACGTGAAGTCCTGGTGGCCCGGCGCGGGCGCCGCGTCGCGGGGGACGAAGACCTCGCGCCCCTCCAGGAGCTTGAGCAGCGCTTGCTGGACCCCCTCGCCGCCGATGTCCCGCCCGCCCGCCCCCGTGCGGGCGGACGCCGAGCGCCGCGCGAGCTTGTCCACCTCGTCGATGAAGACGACGCCCCGTTGGGCCGCCTGGACGTCGTGGTGGGCCGCGATGAGGAGCTCGCTGATGATCTGCTCCACGTCCCGGCCGTAGTAGCCGGCCTCGGTGAACTCGGTCGCGTCCACCACGACGAAGGGCACGTCCAGCGCCTGGGCCAGCGTGCGCGCCAGGTGGGTCTTGCCGCTGCCCGTGGGGCCCACGAGCAGAACGTTCGACTTCCGCAGGCCGGCCTCCGGGCAGGCCACCCGGCGCGCGTGGTCGTAGGCGGCGAGCGCCAGGGCACGCTTGGCACGGCGCTGCCCCACCACGTAGCGGTCCAGCTCGCGGAAGATCTCCCGCGGGCTCCTGGGCCCTGGCGCTTCTCGTGGTGTGGCCGACATGCGCTCGACTCTACGGGCGTGTGGCCGTGTGTCCATGACGAGGCCGCATGGGACGGCGGCGTCCCCGCCCGGGAAGCGCGCGTGGGGATTGGGGGTTGACACCGCGGGCGGCGAACCCCTCAATATTGCGCTGCCCAAAAACGGGGGACCCGGCTCTTTGCCGCTCGGCCCTCGCCCCGCCCCCTCCCTCGCACGAGAGGTATCGCCTTGAAGACCCGGCTCGTCGCCCTCGGAGCGCTCGCGCTGACGTGGATCGCCGCTGTGCCGTCCGCCTCCGCCGCGAACTACTACTACTACCTCCCGCTCCCAGCGTCCCTGGGTGCCGACGAGGCGGAGGTCTACACCCCCTACGTCTTCCAGGCCCACGCGGGCCTCGCCGGGGCCGCGCTCCGGGACGCCGCGCTCCAGGAGGTCCGCAAGGCCCTGCCGCGCGAGCTGGCCGCCATCACCGTGAAGGGCGCGGGGTCCTCCGCCGACCTCGCCGTGGCCGCCGATCAGGCCAAGGACCCCACGATCACCGACCGCGCGCTCGGCGCGGTGTACTTCACGCTCCGGGTCGCTGGCGTCGAGCGAGTGACGCTCCAAGGGCGCCCGCTGAGCGGGGCCTACTTCTCCCGCCCGGCGGTCGTCCTGGTGGCGCCCCTCCAGGCGGCCCTGCCCCCGCACAAGTTGGGCTTCGGTTTCGTGCGCTACGGCGACACCGTGGCGCCCGTGGCCACGTTCTACGAGCGCCTCCAGGCGGGTGACACGGCCATCCGCGACGCCGCGCTCAAGCTCCTGAAGTCGGCCTCTACGCCCGTGAAGCTGGCGCTGCTGGACAGTCTCCCCGCCCTGCGCATGCGGGACGTCACCCAGGCCATCCTGCCGCGGCTCACCGACGCCGACCTCACCGTGCGCCTCAAGGCGCTGGCGCTCCTCAAGGGCTACAAGAGCGGCAACGTCCTCACGGCGTTGGCCGACGTCGTGGACCGGGACCCCTCGCCCGACGCCAAGCTCGCCGCCGTGCGCATCCTCGTGGCGGCCGGGCAGTCCAAGTTCAAGAAGTACCTCCTGCTCGAAGACCTCAAGTCTCCGGACGCGGCCAAGGTCGTGGACGCGGCCAAGGGCCTCATCGCCACGGGGGACCCCAAGTTTGCCACCTCCTTCGAGGAGCTCGTGCGTCACGCCGACCCGGCCGTGCGCGCCGTGGGCGTCAAGGGCCTCCAGTCCTTCAAGCGATACGCCGTCATGGCCGCCCTCCTCGACGACGCCAAGATCGCCCAGGACGTGGCCGTGGCCTGCGCCCGCATCCTCGCCGACGAGGACCGGGGCGCGCGCCAGGCCAAGGCCCTGAGCTGGCTGCTGGCCAAGGGGCCTGAGCCCCAGGCGCTGCACGCGGCCGAGGTGGCCGGGGCCAAGCACGTCCCCGGCACGACGCGCGCCTTGGGGGCGGCCCTCAAGCGCCCCGAGAAGGCCGTGCGGCTCGCCGCCTCCAAGGCCCTGGCGAGCCTCAAGGACCCCGCGGGGCTGGAGCCGCTGGCCGAGGCCGTGCGCAACGCCGGTGCGGACGACGAGCGCGAGGCCATGACGGCCGACGCCATCTCCATCATCGCCGTGCAGCCCTTGAGCCAGGTCATCAAGATCTCCCAGTCGCCGGACGTGACCGTGCGCGAGCTGGCCCTCAAGTCCCTGTCCGAGTTCGCCAAGAACAAGCCCAACCCCAAGGTCGTGGCCGTCCTCACCGAGCGCGTCTCCGACAGCGAGCCCACCATTCGCCGGGCCGCCGTCTTCGCCCTGGCCCGCATTCACGACCCCAAGGTCACCCGCACGCTTCTTGGGCTCAAGGACGACAAGGATGACGCCATCCGCGCCCAGGTGGCCTTGTCTCTCGGCTCCTCCAAGGACCCCAAGGCGGCCAACATGCTCCTGGGCTACCTCGACGATCCCAGCAACAAGGTCAAGGAGATCGCCGTCAAGGCCATCCGTGAGCGCAAGCTCCAGGCCGCCCTCCCCAAGCTCAAGAACCTCATCGACTACCGGCACGACGGCGTGCGCGTGGAGGTCGTGCGCGCCATCGCCGCCATGAGCAAGCCCGGCGATCCGGCGCTCTTCGACATGTGGGCCCAGAAGCTCTACGACAAGAACCCCGCCGTGCGCATCCTCGCCACCGACGAGCTGGCCAACTACCCCAACGATCCGCGCTCGGCCATCACCATCGGCGCCGCCGTCACCGACCAGGACAAGGGCGTCAAGCTGCACGCCCTGGAGGTCCTCAGCAAGTCCCAGGACGCCAACGCCGTGGAGCAGGTCATCCGCGGCCTCTTCGACGAGGACATGGACGTGAAGCTGGCCGCCCTGGACGCTCTGGAGGCCCTCAAGAGCCCCAAGGCCATGAAGGCGCTCACCGAGTTCATCAGCAACGAGAGCGACGCCAAGCTCAAGAAGCGGGCCACCGAGGTCCTCGACACGCTCTGAGCGACCACCTCCCGGCGCGGCACTCCGATCCTCGGCGTGACCGGCTACCCCGCCGCTGGCGTCTCACGGCCGCGGCCACCCTGGGGTTCGTCTACCTCGCAGCCGTCTTCGGCGTGGCGCTGCTGGGCGTGGGCGTCACCGCGGCCCAGCTCGTCACCCACGGGCTCAACGCCGACGGCGCCGTGGGCCTGCTGCTGTTCGTGGGGCTGCTCCTCGCCCTCGTGCGCGGCCTCGTCGTGCGCTTCGAGCCCCCGCGCGGGATTGTCCTGGACCCCGCCACCCACCCGGCGCTGTTCGCCCGGGTGGACGAGCTTCGCCGCCGCGTGGGCGCGCCGCCTCTGGACGAGATCCGCCTGGACGCCAGGATCAACGCGGCCGTCGCGCTCACCCCGCGGGGGCTCCTCCCGCCGCGCCGGACGCTCATCCTGGGTCTGCCGCTGCTCATGTTGGAGACGCCCGAGGAGGCCGCCACCACCATCGCTCACGAGCTGGGACACGTGTACGGCGGCGACGACCGGGCCGCGGCTCGGGCCGCGCGCTGGGAGATGATCTGGCTCCGCCTGGCCGAGGGCGTGGGGGCCGGGGGGATCTTCTCTCGCGCCCTCTTCGCGCCCTTTTTCGTGTGGTATGGCTCTTGGCTGGACAAGCGCTTGCGCCCTCTCCGGCGCCACCGGGAGCGGGCCGCCGACGCCGTGGCGGCGCACCTCGTGGGTTCCCGCGCCATGGCCTCGGGGCTCGTGCGCGACGCCCTGGCGAACCTCCGCCTGGAGTACGAGGTCTTCCCAGCCTTTCGGCGGCGAGCGGCCCAGGCGATGGAGGGGGACGAGGGGCCCCCCGCCCACGCCCTGGAGGAACTCGTCGCCGCCCTGGCCGCGCCCTGGCCGGAGGCCCAGGGGCGCCTGTGGTTGCGCGCCGCCCTGACCCTCCCCACCGTGGACGAGTCCACCCACCCGGCCCTGGCGGACCGCCTCGCGGCGCTGGGCGTGGAGCCTCCCGATGAGCCCCCGCCCCCGGCCCAACCCACGGCGGCCCAGGAACTTCTGGGGGCCCAGGGGGCGTCGGTCGCGGCGGCCGTTGGGGCCCTCTGGGTCAAGGACCTCGCCAAAGATTGGGCCGAGGAGAGCGCCCGAGAGCGCGAGGCGCGCGCCCGGCTCGCCGAGCTGGATCGCGTGGCGGGGCGCGCGGAGCTGCCCCTGGAGGAGGTCGTGGAGCACGCGCTGCTGGCCGCGGAGCGGCGCCCGGCGCGCGAGGCGCTGCCGCTCCTGCGGCGGGCCGCCGAGGCGGCCCCGGAGCGCGCCGACGTGGCGGTGGCCCTGGGGTTTGCCCTGTTGGACGTGGGGTCCGAGAACGGGGCGGCGGGGGAGGGCGGTGAAGGTGACGAGGGCGCGCGCCTCCTGGGCCGCTGGCTCCCGCGGCTGCCCGAGCGCATGGGCGACGGGCTGTGGCGCCTGCTCCTGGACCGCTGCCGGCGAGGTCTGGGCGACGAGGCGCGGGAGCTCGCGGCGCGCTTGGCGCGGTGGCCCGAGGAGTGGGCCGAGTTTCAGCGCGAACGCAGTGGGTTCACGGCGCGGGACGAGCTGGCTCCTCACGATCTCGACCGGGAGGCCCTGGGGGTGCTGGCCGCCGAGTTGAGCGGTCATCCCGAGGTGCGGCGCGCATGGGTGGTCCTCAAGGTCGTGAAGGCGCTCCCCGAGGTCCCGTGCCGCTTCCTGGTCGTGGAGACGACCGTGGACGGTGAGCGCGTGCGGCCCGGGACGGCTCGGCGTGCCTTGGTCGAGGCGCTGGAGGCCAGCCCGAGGCTCCCGCCCCACACCACCGTCTTGGTGGCCGAGAGCGGGTTCCACGAAGGGACGCTGTCCTGGGTGGGGTTGGCCGAGCGCGTGCGCGGCGCGCTGATCTACGAGCGGCCGGACGCCGACTGAAGACGACGGTTGTCCCCCACCTGCGCGGCGGGTCGCTGGGGCACGCGCACGCTGACCTCCAGGCGGCAGGGCGTGGCGGGGGCGTCGTAGGCGTCCCAGCGGGCGATCCCGAGCGCTCGCTCCACGCAGCGTCGCGTCTCGGCGTCGAGCCCGGGGGTTCGGGGCAGCGCGGGATCCCCGGTGGGCAGGCCGTCGGCCCCTAGCGTCCAGCGCGCCCAGAGGCGGCTCGTGCCCTCGGTCCCCCGGGCGCTCGGGGCGTCTCCCAGGGTTGGGACCGAGCAGGTGTAGGCGGCCTGGGCCAGGGCGTGCCGGAGACGCGCTTGGAGGGCGGCGCCACACACGGGGAGGGGCTTCGAGGCCCGGTGGGGGGCTGCTGTGGGGGCCGGCGCGGCGCCCGGCGACGTGGAGGCCACGGCGTGGTCCGGCGCCGTGCCGCTGGCGGCTGCTTCCAACGCCGTGACGGCGGACGGGCGCTTGGCGGCGTGGTGCTCCAAGACCGTCGCGACCGCGCTGGCGCCCGTCGTGCTGGCGCCCGCGGCGTCGTCCCCGAGCAGCGCCGGGAGCCCCCGCGTACGCCACCTCTTGTCTGGGTTGGTCTGGTCGCGCGTCTTGGCGGGCGTCTTGGCGCGTCGGCCGCGCGTGCGCGTTCGGGCATGGGCTCTCGCGCGGGTCCCGTGGGGGTGGCGTTCGCCTGCGGCCACGCGTGGCGCCGACGTCGCGGCGGGCACGCGCGCGAGTGTCCTCGGGGTTGCCGGCGTGCTGGTCTGCGATGGTGTAGTCGGGTGTGTAGACGCGGGCGTGGCGGAGGCGCGGGCCGGTGCCGGCGTGACGGTTCGATGGAGCGTGGACGCCGGGGTTGTGGGTGCGCCCGCTGGCGCGGCGGTTTGGGTGCGTACGGTCGTGGGGCTCGTGGAGGGAGTGGTGGGGCCCTGGGGTTCGGGTGGCGCGAGGATGGCGGCGGGGTGGTCGGGTGGCGGCCCGTTCACACGCACCGCTGTGGCTAGGAGGCCCACCTGGACGACGAGCCCGGCGACGAGGCTCGCGGCGACGGTCTCCCGGCTCCTCGCGCGCTGCCGCGAGGGGGTGTTGGGTGGTGGGTGGTGCGCGGACGCCCGCCTGGAGACCGCGAGGCCGGCGGTGACCAGGGCGAGCCCGACCGAGGCTACGTACCAGCCGGTTGTCAAGTGCGTCGGCAGGGGGCCGGCGGGCCTCGTGCCCCACGCGGGGGCTTCTAGGGAGGTGGTGAGGAGGGTGGGCGCCACGAGGGGGAGCGTGTGCCAGGCGGCGAGCGTGGCGGTGAGCCAGCCGGCCGCGCGGTCCAGGCCGGGGCGCGTGTTCCGGGCGGCGAGGGCGAGCGTGTGGGCGAGGATGACGACGGCGAGGGCGCCGGCGATCTGCCCCGCTGGTGGGAGGTCGTAGGCGTGGAGTGTCAGGCGCTCGCCGGGCCCCACGGTGAGCCACGGGAGGAGCAGTTCTCCCAGCAGTGTCGCGACGCCGCCTGCCAGCAGGAGGGCCCTCGCGAGGGGGGCGGGGGGCCGCTGACGGGACGGGAGTCGTCGTTCCCTGGGAAGTCTGTGGGCCAACAGCGCCTCTCCTGTCATGGGTCGCGTTCCGCGGGGCGGGTTGGGGATTGATGGGGGCTCCGGGGGAAGGAGCTTCGGGTTCTCCTCGGTGCCAGAGCACGTGGGACTAGACAGGATAGGGCCCGAAAGGTTTCAGAAAAAGATCCGGGGAGCGTGCCATCGGGAATCCCGCAGCGCGGTGTGCGTCCGCCCCTGGCCCCGCGCCCGCCCCCGGTCCCGCAC
>CAYZID010000229.1:0-10103 GCA_964478315.1 uncultured Myxococcales bacterium
GCCCCGGACGCGGGCCCGGCAGCGGCGCAGGCGACAGCCCCGGACGCGGCGCCGCCAGCGACCCCGGACGCGGGCCCGGCAGCAGCTCCGGCGACAGCCCCGGACGCGGCTCCGGCAACGGCCCCGGACGCGGGCCTGGCAGCAGCTCCGGCGACAGCCCCAGACGCGGCCCCGGACGCGGGCCCGGCAGCGGCTCCGGCGACAGCGCCAGACGCGGCCCCGGCACCGGCCCCGGCACCGGCCCCGGACGCGGGCCCGGCAGCGGCCCCGGACGCGGCTCCGGCAACGGCCCCGGCCCCCGCCCCGGCACCCCAGGCCACCGGGCCCTTTACCCTCGTGCTGCGCTCCACCCCGTCGGGGGCGGCCGTCATGGAGGGTGAGCGCCGCCTGGGCGACACGCCCCTGAAGCTCACGGTGGACCGGGCTGCGCTCCCCAAGGTCTACGTCCTGTGGAAGCGCGGTTACCGGATGAAGCTCGTGCGGGTTCCCACAGCCCCGCCCCCTTCCAGGGACGAGCTCGTCTTCGCGCCACACCTCGAACGCGCGGGGCGGTAGGCGACGCGGGGGTCGGAGGTTGGAGGCGGCGCACCGCACGCCGTGTGCTGCGCGGCGCCGCGGGGCGTGCTAGAAGCATGACGCAGAGCCTGAACTGAGCGGACGCGCGGGGCAGAACCCGAACCGAGCGGGCGCGAGCGGCGAGAGGTGTGCATGGGCGCAGATCTGGCGACGAGAGTGCGGCGCGCGGGCGTCGTGGGCGCGGGCGGCGCGGGCTTCCCGACCTACGTAAAGCTTCAGTCTCAGGTGGAGATCTACATCGCCAACGCGGCGGAGTGCGAGCCCTTGCTGGAGAAGGACCAGGGGCTCATCCGTCGGCATCCCGAGCTCGTGGTGCGGGGCCTGGAGCTGGCCATGGAGGCCACGGGAGCCCAGCGCGGGGTCATCGCCATCAAGGCCAAGTACCGGGAGGCCATCGAGGCCCTCCGGGGGCACCTGCGCGGCCCCATGGAGTTCTACTACTTCGACAACTTCTACCCCGCGGGCGACGAGTACATCATCGTCTACGACGTCACGGGCCGCCTCATCCCACCCGGCGGGCTGCCCCTGGACGTGGGCTGCGCGGTCAACAACGTGGAGACGCTCATCAACCTGGCCCGCGCCGCCGAGGACGTGCCCGTCACCGAGACGGCCATCACGGTGACCGGCGCCGTGCGCGAGCCGCTGAGCGCCGCGGTGCCCTTGGGGATCACGGCCCGGGAGGCGCTGGAGCTGGCCGGCGGCGCGACCGTGGACGAGCCGGCCCTCCTGGACGGCGGCGCCATGATGGGCAGGGTGGTGCTGGATCTGGACACGCCGCTCACCAAGACCTCGGGCGGCTTTATCGTGGTGCCGCGTGACCACCCCGTGGTGCGCCGAAAGACCCAGCCCACGGAGCAGAAGGTCACCATCGCCCAGAGCGCGTGCGACCAGTGCATGGCCTGCACGGAGATGTGCCCGCGGTTCCTCCTGGGCTACGAGATCGAGCCCCACAAGGTCATGCGGTCCGTGGGGTTCGCGGGAGACAAGGCCCTGGGCTGGGCGCAGCTCGGGCTCCAGTGCTGCGAGTGCGGCGTGTGCGACCTCTACGCCTGCCCCGAGGACCTGCCGGTGCGCGACATGTGCATCCAGTCCAAGGGGGCCTGGCGCGCCACGGGGCAGCGCCCGGACCCGCTCCCCGGGCGAGGCGAGGCGCACCCCATGCGAGACGCGCGGCGGGTCCCCATCCCTCGGCTCGTGGAGCGGCTGGATCTCACGCGCTGGGACGTCCACGCGCCGTGGACGGACCGCACCCTCTCACCCGCCGCGGTGCGGCTCGCCCTCAAGCAACACGTAGGGGCGCCCGGCGCCGCCGTCGTGGCGGTGGGGGACCGGGTCCGCCGCGGGGACGTGGTGGCGGAGCCACCCCAGGACGCCCTGGGCGTCCCGGTACACGCCAGCATCGACGGGATCGTCGAGCAGGTCACGGACACGGAGATCGTCTTGCGGGCGGCTCGCTAGCCCGGCCCTCTCGGGGCAAGAGGATCCATTCGATAGCCAAGGGTTGGAGATTGCCATGAGCTGGAGGACACACAACGACCCCGCCCCACCCTCGCTGGGGCTCATCGAGCTGTCGAGCGTCGCGCGCGGGATCGAGACGACGGACAAGATGCTCAAGGCGGCCGAGGTGACGCTGGTCATGGCTCGGACGATCTGCTCGGGCAAGTACATGGTCATGGTCTCGGGCGAGCTCAACGAGGTCCAGGCCTCCATGGAGGCTGGTCTGAACACCTCGCGCGAGGCGACGGTGGACAAGCTCATCATCCCCGACGTCCACCCGGACGTGTTCCCCGCCATCTCTGCCACCACGGTGGTGCTCCAGCGCGGTGCCATGGGGATCATCGAGGCCTTCTCGGTGTCGTCACTGGTCGAGGCCATCGACAAGGTGGCGAAGGCGGCGCTGGTCGAGATGGTCCAGTGCCGCCTCGCCATGGCGCTGGGCGGCAAGGCCTACCTGGTCTTCACCGGCGACGTGGAGGCCGTCCGCTACGCCATCGCGGAGGGGGTCGAGGTCGTCCAACGCCGCGGCCTCCTCGTGAACCAGGTGGTCATCCCCGATCCCCGCCCCGAGCTCTTCAAGACGATGATCTGAGGAGCCAGCGCGTCGCGCTGGCTCGCGGGCTGGGGCGTCGAACCGTGGGCGGATCGTCCGGCCCAGCGCACGGAGGCCCAGCCCCGGGAAACCGGAGCTGGGCCTCTGGTCTGTTCGTCACCAGGGAGGCTCAGGCCTGGGGCTGCTCCTTGGCGGCCTCCTGCTTGGCGATCTCGGCCCGAACCTCGTCCATGTCCAGCCCCTCGACCTGCTCGATGAGCTGCTCGAAGACCGACTCGGGCAGGGCGCCGGGCTGCATGAAGACCAGGATCTGGTCGCGGAAGACGGCCAGCGTGGGGATGGAGCGAATGCCGAAGCTGGCCGCCAGCTCCCGCTGCTCCTCGGTGTTCACCTTGGCGAAGACCGCGTTGGGGTGCTTCTCGCTGGCCTTCTCGAACACGGGCGCGAACATCTTGCAGGGCCCACACCACTCGGCCCAGAAGTCGATGAACAGGATCTCGCTGTTCTTCAGGGTCTCGTCGAAGTTCTCGGCCGTCATCTGCAGGGTCGCCATCGTCGTCTCTCCTTCCGTTCAAAGGGCGCGTTCGGTGTCTCGTTCCCGCCTGGGTCCATCTCGGCCCGACAGCAGGTGGGGACGATCGAGCGCCACGGAGGGCCGGGCGCCGTCATCCCCCAGATGCCGCGACGCCCGAGATCGTTACAGAGGCGCGTCGGAAAACCTGGAGGGGCCTCGGCCCCGCCCCCGTAGAGACGGGCTAACCGATGGATACCACGAACGTTGAGACGGGGCCGCCAGGTTCCCCCCTCCGAGGGGCACGAGCCACGTCGGGGGGCTCGCCGAGAGGAGGGCGCCTGGGGGGGATTCTGCTATGCTCCGCCGCTCCCAGGCTCCGCGCTCGTCGCGCCCACCCAAGGAGGCCCACCCGTGCCTACGCTGGACCCCATCCCCCTCCCCGAGGTCGTCCGAGCCGCCCGTGCGTCGCGGCCGGGGCTCCTGCGGCTCGTGGGCGACACGCCCCTCGTCCCCCTGGACCGGGTGAACCCCAACCCCAAGGTGAAGCTCTACGGGAAGCTTGAGCGCAACAACCCCGGGGGCTCCATCAAGGACCGCATCGCGCTCAACATGATCGAGGCGGCCGAGCGCGAGGGCGTGCTCACGCCGGGCAAGACCATCATCGAGGCCACGAGCGGCAACACCGGGATCGGGCTGGCCATGTGCGCGGCCGTCAAGGGCTACCGCATCGTGCTGGTCTTGAGCGAGGCCGCCAGCGTCGAGCGTCGGAAGATCCTGGCGGCGCTGGGCGCCGAGTTCGTCCTCACGCCCGCGGACCAGGGGACCGACGGGGCCATCGAGTACGCCTACACGACGGCCCAGGAGGAGCCCGACCGCTACTTCCTGCCCGACCAGTACAACAACCCCAACAACCCGCTGGCCCATTACTACTCCACCGGGATCGAGATCTGGCAGCAGACCCGCGGGCGCATCACGCACTTCGTGGCGGCCATGGGCACGTCCGGCACCATCATGGGCACCGGGCGCCGCCTGCGGGAACTCAACCCCGGCATCCGCCTCGTGTGCGTGGAGCCGCACCTGGGCCACCGCATCCAGGGGCTCAAGAACCTCAAGGAGGCCTACGTCCCGGGGATCTTCGACTACGCGGGGCTGGACGAGAAGCGCAACGTCGACGACGACACGGCCTTCGAGATGAGCCGCCGCCTGGCGCGCGAGGAGGGGCTCGTCGTGGGCATGAGCGCAGGCGCCGCGGTGGCGGGCGCGGTGGAGGTGGCGCGCGAGCTCACCGACGGCGGGGTCGTGGTGACGATCCTCCCCGACGGAGGTGAACGCTACCTCTCCACACCGCTGTTCCAGGTCACGGAGACCGTCCCGCCGCCCACCCACCTGGCCTTCCTGAACACGCTCACGCGCCGCGTGGAGCCGTTCCAGCCCTTGGAGCCGGGCAAGGTCCGCATGTACGCCTGCGGCCCCACCGCCCACGCCCTCCCCCACCTAGGGCTCATGCGCCGGGTGGTCTTCACCGACCTCGTCCACCGCGCCCTGAGGTTCGCGGGCTACGAGGTGGAGTTCGTGATGAACATCACGGACATGGACGACAAGACCCTGGCCGCCGCCGAGGCCCAGGGCCTCCCCCTACGAGAGCTCACCGACCGGCACATCGAGGAGTTCCACCGGGACCGCGAGACGCTGGGCGTCCTCCCGGCGACCACCTACGCCCGCGCCAGCGACTACGTGGACGCCATGATCGACACGACCCGCCGCCTGGTGGACAAGGGCGCGGCCTACGAGCTCCACCGGTCGGTCTATTTCAGCATCGCGCGCTTCCCCCACTACGGCCGCCTCTCGGGCGCCGACCTGTCCAAGATCAAGGTCGGCGCCACGGTCGACCTGGACCGCTACGACAAAGACAACCCCCGCGACTTCACGCTGCTCAAGCGCTCCACGCTCGGCGAGATCAAGCGCGGGGCGGCCTACGCGACCCCCTGGGGCAAGGTCCGCCCCGGCTGGCACGTGGAGTGCGCCGCCATCGCCATGGAGCACCTGGGCGACCGTTACGACCTCCACCTGGGGGGCACGGACCTCGTCTTCCCCCACCACGAGAACGAGATCGCCGTGTGCGCCACGCTCACGGGCCACCAGCCCGCCCAGACCTGGCTCCACAGCGAGGTCGTGATGGGGCCCGACGGCAAGAAGATGTCCCACTCCCAGGGCAACGCCACGAGCGTGCGGGATCTCCTGGAGGCGGGCTTCTCCGGGCGCGAGATCCGATTCCTCCTGCTGTCCAAGAACTACCGCCAGCCCCTGCGCTATCGCGTCGAGGCCATGGAGGAGGCGCGCGCCACGCTGGGACGCCTGGACACGCTGGTGCACCGGCTGCGCGCCGTGTCCCAAGACGGCGCGCACGACGAGACCGCCCAGGCCCTCGCGGACCTGCGCAAAGGCTTCCGCGACGCCATCTTCCAGGACCTCAACGTCTCGGCGGCCATCGCCGAGATCTTCGGCTTCGTGCGCTGGGCCAACCGGCAGCTCGACGTGGGTCGCCTGGGGCGCGCGGACGCCGAGCAGATCCTCGCGACCTTCGACGAGCTGGACCAGGTCCTGGGCCTGGGCTTCCCCGAGCTATCCAGCGTGGGGCAAGACATCCAGGCGCTGGTCGCCGAGCGCGAGGAGGCCCGGGCCGCCGGCGACTTCGACCGCGCCGACGCCATCCGCGAGCGCCTCGCCGAGCTCGGCGTGACCGTGGCGGACACGGCCACCGGCCCCCGCGTCCAGAGCCGATAGAACGCCTCGGCCCGGGAGGACCTTCCGTCTCCAGCGAGGTCCCCGCGCCGAACCGGACGCTACGGCGTCGCCGTGTTCTTCTCGCCGGGCGTGCCCTTGTTGTCCGTGGGCCCGAAGGTCTCGGTGGCCGTGGCCCAGTTCTCGGGCACGGTCCCGTCGCCCGTGGGGTCGATGCGCTCCAGGCTCGCGCCCACCTTGAGGACGAACCACGGGTCGAAGGCGCTGTAGCGGGTCTGGTCCACGAGCTGCCCTTGGTAGCCCGCGCCGTCGTAGAGCAAGACCGCCCCCACCGTGTTGGGCAGGTAGAACGACGACCCGTAGGCCATGGACACCGGAACGCCGCCGTTGGTGTTGGGGTTCGCGCTCGCGCCCACGACCAGGTAGCCGTGGGGCGGGATGACCAGGTCGGGCCCCGCGAGGGGGATCTTCTGCGCGTCGCAATCACGCATCTCCCAGCCGTTGATGTCCACGGGCTGGTCGGTGGGGTTGTAGAGCTCCACCCACTCCAACCCCTGGTCCTGCCCATACGGATCCACCATGATCTCGTTCACGACGACCTGCTTGGTCCCCGGCTGGTCCGCGGGCGCCTGGCACTCGGAGGGCAAACACTTGGACACGGCGGTCTCGCTCCCCTTGACGTTCACGACCAGGTCCGTGATGTCGCGCGGCTCGATCTTGTAGTTGCCGAAGGTGTAGTGCAGCGGCCCGGTGATGCTCTCGAACTCGTCACCCAGGCGAGCGTCGAACCGATACCCCATGTCGTCGATGCGCAGCTTGCCCGTGACCATGAACTCCCCGTAGTCGTAGGGGCAGTCGGGCTGGGTGTGGACGGTCTCCACGTTCTCCACACGCACGAGCACGCCCTCGAACATCTCCGCCACGGGGCTCTCGGTGCTGAGGTACGAAGGGTAGTCGGGGACGTAAGGCGCCGGAACCTGGGCGGTCCCCGTCTTGGTCCACGTCTCCAGGTAGATCTGGCTGAGGTCGTAGAACTCGGAGTAGTAGCCGGTCACGGTCACGACATCCCCGGGCGTCATCTCGTCCAGCGGCTCCCCGTGGGCGAACACGGCGATCCCGCTGTAGGGCCCGCTCTTGGCCTCCTGCACGAAGAAGGTGTCTCCGTAGACGGCGGTGACGATCACGTCCTTGACCTCCACGTAGACTCCGGGAGCCCCCACGGGCTCCGGCGAGAAGTGGTCCGGGCACTGGGGGTCTTGGATGTCGTAGATGTTCCGGTCTCCGCCCGCCTCCGAACAATGGAAGAAGGGCGCCTTGACGTCGGGCTCGGGGATCGCGTCCACGGGCCCACCATCGGTGACCTCCGCGCCCTGCCCGTCCCCGAGCCCATCGCTGAGCCCGTCGGTGAGCGTCGCATCCCCCGTCTCGGATGCGTCGGCGTCCTCCTCCGTCCCGTCGAGCGCCGCGTCCTGGGCCCCGTCGTCCTCGCCATCCGCGGTCCCCGCGTCCGCGCCCGGGCCCGCGGTGTCACCACCGCCCGCGGGCGGCCCCTGGGCCGAGTCCGTGCACGCCGCGAGCCCCGCGAGCGAACCCAGCGCCACGACGCTGAGCCCCACGACCAACAAGGTATCCAGTCGACGCATCGTTCGCTCCCTTGGGTCACCTCACGGTGCCCGCCCGGCTGTCTCACCCCGGCCATGGCCTGCGGGTCCTCGTCCCGCCGTGACACGCACCGGCCCGACGGCACAAGCCGCGACAGTGTGGACGAAGGCGCAGGTCGATCCAACCCCAATCGGCTCACACCCACGCCATCGGCCCCCCCGCCCCCCACGGCAGCGGTGTAACGACTCGCGGAGAAGACGTCTCTTCCTGGACGAACCGCGTGCGGCAGCGTAACCACACCGCGCACCGCACCTCCGGCCGCCGCGCCTTGCCACGCGTCTCTCCGAAGCCCCAGGAGCCTCGTGAATCCACCGACCTCCGAGCCCTTCCGCGACACCCTCACGGCCCTCCTCCAGTGGGTGGCCGAACACGACCCGGCGGCGGCGGCGCGCGCCCTGGCGGAGTGGGAAGCGGAGCTCGCCAAGGAGCAGGGAGAGCGCCCGGCCCGCGGAGGGATCAGTCGGCGAGCTCACGCTCCATGAGAAGCCCGGCGATCCGGAGGAGATCCTGCTCGGTCACCATCCCCTCCAGGTGCCCGTCCTCCCGCACCACGGGCAGGCACCCCACGCCGCGCTCGCGCATGAGGCGGATGGCGTCCAGGGTGAGGGCGTCCGGGGGGATGGTGAGCACGTCGCGCTGCATGATCTGGGCGATGGGCACCTGCCCGTCCTCGGCGTCGCGGCGGGCGACCATGCGCAGGAGATCCCGGTGCGTCACGAGCCCCACCAGGCGCCCCTCGTCGTCCTCCACGGGCACGTGGCGGATGTGCTCCCACTCCATCACGGCCGCCGCGAAGTCCACGATGTCCCCCGGGCGGACGCTGAACAGATCCCGGGACATGAACTGCTCCACGCGCCGGTAGCTGTGGCGCCAGTCCTCTAGCTTGGGGAGGCGCGCCAGCTCCCACGTGTGGACGGGGTGGCCCTCGCGCTGGTGCTCCAACGAGCGGAGCACCAGCGCCCGTAGCCGCTCCTCGGGGGTCCCGGCGCCCGCCATGCGCTGGAGCGACCCCAACGCCCACTGCGCCCCCGTCCGCCGGGACCGCACGCGCTCCTCGATGATCCCCAGGTAGCGGTCGATGTCCTCGCTCCGCAGGGCCTTGGACTGGAGCCCGTGCCGCGCCAGGGGGAGCAGCCGCTCCAGGATGAGATCCCCCGCCTTGTAGTGCCGCCCATCGAGCCACGTGAACTGGGCCATGAGCCCGTGGCGCGCCGCGAGCTGGAAGTTGTCCTTGGCGGCGTCGAAGTCCATGGCCTCGGCCACGGGCCCGTACTCGCTCTGCACGGAGCTCATGAGCCCGAAGTAAAAGGCTGCGTTCGCCACCTCGTCCGCGACGGTGGGACCGGCCGGGAGGACACGGTTTTCGATGCGCAGATGGGCCACGCCGTCGGCCACCCCGTAGCACGGGCGGTTCCACCGATAGACGGTGCCGTTGTGCAGTCGCAGCGCCGAGAGCGGCGGCGCCTTGCCCTGGGCCACCATGCCCAGGGGGTCCTCGTCGGCGCCCTTGGCCAGCACCACGCGGAACCGCGCGATGTCCTCGCGGATGATCTCCAGGATGCTCTCGCCCACCCAACGGTCGCCGAAGTGCACGCGGGCCCGCGCCCCCCGCGCCGCGCGGGCGTCCGTGCGCATGTCGATGGACTGCTGAAAGAGCGCGATGCGCGTCTCGCGCCACAGCCTGCGCTTGAGGAGCACGGGGGAGTTCACCGCAGCCGCCAGCACGGGCGCCGTCACGGCCTGGGCCAGGTTGTAGAGGGAAGCGAACTCCTCCGGCCCCGTCTGGAAGTGGATCTGGAAGCTCGTGTTGCAGGCCTCCAGCAGGATGTTGTCGTGGGTGAACTGGAGCTCGTCCAGGCCCTTGATGAGCGTCTGGAAGCGGCCGTTCTTGAGCTTGGTGATCGTCTCGTTGAGGGCGTAGTAGCGCGGGATGGGGGTGATGTTGTCCAGGGTGAGGTCCTGGGGGCGGAGCGTGGGCAGGATGCCGGTGAGGAGCACGTCCGCGCCGTGGGCCCGAGCGGCCACGCGGGCGCGCTCGACCACGTCGTTGAGCGTCCTCTCCATGTCCCCGAGACACCCGCCGGAGAAGGTCATCGGGGGCAGGTTCGCCTCCAGGTTGAAGCGCGCCAGCTCGGTGGTGAAGGTCGCGGGATCGAGGTCGGGGAGGATGTCCATGACGACGGGCGCGGGGCCGCCGCTCGGCTCCACGAGGAACATCTCCTGCTCGGCCCCGATGCGGCGCACGCCCGTCTCGATCATGCCCTCGTCGAGCATCCGCTCCAGCGCCTGGACGTCATCCAGCAGGCGGCGCATGAACGAGCGCAGATCCCGCTCGTCGGTCGGCTGCGCGACGTCGTGCTCTCCCATGAGCTGCTCCTCAACCGTGCTGAGACGTCCGTGTGTGGCGAAGACCTCTTGGCCTCAAGGGTAAGAGGGAGGGCCACGGGCGCGCAAGCGACGGCCCGCGGAGGCGATCCGCCCGGCGCCCCGGGCACGCCCAGCCACGATCCGCCACCTACTCTGCGGACCGAGGCGCAGGAGGCCGCGTTTGGGCAAGGA
>CAYZID010000230.1:0-9983 GCA_964478315.1 uncultured Myxococcales bacterium
GTGACGCGGCCACGCCTCCGCGCCCAGCCGCTTGCCTCCTTGCCCAAACGCGGCATCCTGCGCCTCGGTCCTCAGAGCAGGTGGCGGATCGGGGGCGGGGCGGGGGCGGACCGAGCGGAGGTCGGCGAGATGGAAGACGTGTCGGGCGTGAGAGAGGCGGGGGCCCAGCAGGGCGCGGGGTTCACCGCGCCGCCGCCGCCGCGCGGCCGGCTGGGGCTGGCCTTGGGGGGCGGCGCCGCCAAGGGCTGGGCCCACGTGGGCGTCGTGCGCGCCCTGCGGGCGATCGGCTGGGAGCCGGCGGTCATCGCCGGTACCTCCATGGGGGCGGCCGTGGGCGCCGCCATCGCGGCTGGGCAGCTCGACGCGCTGGAGGAGTGGGCGCGGGGCCTCCGCTGGCGGGACGTTCTGGGGTACCTGGACTTCGGGTTTGGCGGTGGGCTCATCCGCGCGCGGCGACTCCTCCAGGACTTCATGGGGCTGTTGCCCGAGGCCCGCATCGAGGGGCTCGCCATGCCCTTCGGGGCCGTGGCCACGGAGCTAGCCACGGGGCGCGAGGTGTGGCTCACCGAGGGCGACGTCATGCAAGCCGTGCGCGCCTCCATCGCGATCCCCGGGATGCTCACGCCGGGGCGGGTCGGCGGCCGGTGGATGGTGGATGGCGGGCTCGCGAACCCCGTCCCGGTGTCCTTGTGCCGGGCGCTGGGCGCGGACTTCGTCGTGGCGGTGGATCTCCAGACGACGCTGCTCTCGCGTCGCCTCTTGGACAGCGACCACCGGGCCGCGCCCGGCCCCGACGGCGGCGACGACGCTGGCGGCCCGCGGGAGGGGACCCGCGTCTGGCATCGCTGGCGCCGGCGCGCCGACGAGCTGGCCCGGGAAGATGCCCCCGCCGCCTCCACGCCGTCCATCTACGAGGTCGTCGCCAACAGCATCAACATCATGCAGGTCCGCATCGGCGAGAGCCGCATGGCGGCCGATCCACCGGACCTGCTCGTCACCCCGCGCCTGGCCGACTACGGGCTGCTGGACTTCCACCAGGCCGCGCGAGCCATCGAGGAGGGCGTCCAGGCGACGCGCGCGGCGCTCTTCGTGTGGGGAGAGGAGCGACGCCGCGCGGAGGCGGTCGACCGCGTGTTGACAGCGCCGGGTGGCTGAGCGAGGGATGGTGGGTCGGCCCGGGGCTCCACCCGTCTCTGGGCCGCGCGCGGACACGGCGGGTGAGGAGGCTCACGCAGGCGATGGCGGCGATGGAACCCACGACGAACCCCCTCGGCACCCCCACCAGCACTCCGACCGACACGCTCGATCTGCTGGCCTTCATCGACGCCAGTCCCACCGCCTATCACTGCGCCGCCGAGGCGCGGGAGCGGCTCCGCGTGGCGGGCTTCCAGGAGCTCGACGAGGCCGCCGCCTGGGAGCTGGAGCCCGGGCGGGGCTACTTCGTCACCCGCGGGGGGGCGTTGGCCGCCTTCCGCGTGGGGGGAGAGGCGCCCCACGAGGCCGGGTTCCGCGTGCTGGGCGCCCACACCGACTCCCCCCACCTGCGGCTCAAGCCCCAGCCCGACGTGCGACGGGCGGGGTACGTCCAGCTCGGAGTGGAGGTCTACGGCGGGATGCTGGAGTACACCTGGCTGGACCGGGACCTCGGCCTCGCCGGGCGCGTCTTCGTGCGCGAGCCGGGCGCGGCCGAGACGGCGCCGCCGCGGGTGCGCATGGTGGACATCCGCCGCCCCCTGCTGCGAGTCCCGTCGCTCGCCATCCACTTGAACCGCGAGGTACGCGAGCAGGGGCTCAAGCTGGATCGCCAGAAGCACCTGCCGCCGATCCTGGGTCTGGCCCCCGCCGAGGGCGTGGACGCCCCGCGCCTGGTGACGTTGCTGGGCGACGAGCTCGACGTCTCGCCCGAGGCCATCGTGGGCTTCGACCTGGCCGTCGTGGACGTCGTGCCGCCGGTCGTGGGGGGGCTCGGGGGGGAGTTCGTCTTCGCGCCGCGGCTGGACAACCAGGCCATGAGCCACGCGGCCCTCGTGGCCCTCACGGCGGCGCGGCCCGGGGCGGCCACCACCGTGGCCGTCCTCTACGACCACGAGGAGATCGGCAGCGGGTCCACGACGGGCGCCGCGGGCCCCCTGGCCGAGGCGATCCTCGGGCGCCTCGTGGAGCAGCGTGCCGGGGAGCGCCCGCGAGAGGCCTTCGCGCGCGCCATGGCCCGCTCGCGGCACGTGTCGGCGGACATGGCCCACGCCGTCCACCCCAACTACGAGGATCGCCACGAGCCCCAGCACCGGCCGGCCCTGAACGCCGGCCCGGTGGTGAAGGTGAACGCCCAGCAGCGCTACGCCACCTCTGGGGCCAGCGCCGCCTGGTTCGAGGCCGCGTGCCGCGAGGCGGACGTGCCGGTGCAGCGCTACGTGAACCGCACGGACCTGCCCTGCGGCAGCACGATCGGGCCCATCGCGGCCACGCGCCTGGGGCTGGACACGGTGGACGTAGGCAACCCCATGCTGTCCATGCACTCCATCCGCGAGCAGGCGGGCGTCCAGGACCACCCGTGGATGATCGCCGCCATGAAGCGCTTCCTGGAGCGGTGACGCCCCGGCCGGTGGGCGCTGGACGCTGGCGGTGAGGTGCCCGCTCGTGGCATGAGGGGGCATGGCCGACACGATCCCGCTCCTCATCCTCGACACCGTGGTCCTCCCCGGGCCCGGGACCGAGATCTACCTGGATCCCACCGAGGCGGCTGCGCTCCGCGCGCAGTGGCCGGACGACGCGGCGTCCGGGCGCGCCGTGGCGCTGGGCGCGCGCCCCCCCTTCGCGGCGCCCGCGTCCGGCTCCCCCGGCACCCCCGGACCGCTGCTGGCCGCCTGCGTCGTGGGCAGCGGGAGCCTCGTGGGGGTGCTCGGCGATGGGGACGATGGGGAGGGGGGCGACGACGGTCCCCGCCTGCTCATCCAGGACATGACGCGCGCCAAGCTGGCGAGCGTCTCGCCGGTGGACATCGACGCCGCGGCCGCGGCGGAGCCGGGCGCGGCGTCGAGCGCGCCCCAGGCGTGGCGCTGCGAGGTGGCTCCCTGGCCCTTGGAGGCCGGGGCTCGTACCGGGGCTGACGTAGTGGCGCTGGAGCGCCGGTTCTTGCGCCTGCTCCTCGCCACGGCCGACGCCCAGGAGCCGCGCGCCATCGAGGCCCCCGTGCGCGAGCTCACCGAGGCGTCGGGGGCCATCGCCAAGCTCTACGTGCTGGCCGACTACCTGTTCGAGGCGCCCAGCGCCCGGGTCCACGCCCTCACGGCGGGCGGCGTGGACGCCCTGGCCGACCAGGTCGAGGACGCCCTGGCCCTCATGGAGGAGGGGGTCGCCGTACACCCCAGGGCTCTCCGGGGGCCGCTCGGGGCCTACGCCCGGCAGGCGACCCAGGGGCCCGTCGAGGACCTGGAGCGCGTGGTCACGACGCTGGGGGCACTCGGGGCCCTTGTGGCGGCGCCCCAGGGCGAGGAGGGGGGCTCGGGGGCCGCCCACACCGACGCGGGCGGGGAGCTCGCTGGCCTCGCCGAGGCCATCGAGGCGCTCGCCCAGGCGGCCCAGGAGACGGCGGCGCGCGCCGAGGCCCTCACGCGGTTGCTGGTGCGGGCGGGGCGAGGGCGCCGTCGAGCTGGCGGCTCGGGCGGGCGCTCGTGAGGACGGGAGCGGTATGAGCCCGCGACGGCAGCGGTTGCGCTGGGCGCTTCTGGCGCTCACGCTGGGGGCCGCCGGCGCTGTCGGTGGCCCCGTGGGCTGTCGCGGGGAGGTCGTGCGCGACGACTCACCCAGACCCCCAGGGCCCGCCGACGGGGGAGGTGGTGAGGCCGAGGCCCAAGAGGCCCACGACGCCCAGGTCGTCCCCCGCCCCGCGTGCTCCGCGCCCGCCGTGGCGGCGCCCCGCTGGGTCGACTACGCCGTGGGCTACGAGATCTTCGTGCGCAGCTTTGCGGACAGCGACGGTGACGGGGTGGGGGATCTCCGCGGGCTCACCGGGAAGCTGGACTACCTCAAGGACGAGCTGGGCGTGGACCTGCTGTGGCTCATGCCCATCACCGAGAGCCCCTCCTACCACGGCTATGACACGACGGACTACGCGCACGTGGAGCGCGACTACGGCACGGACGCCGATCTCCAGGCCCTCTTGAAGGCGGCGCACGCGCGGGGCGTGCGCGTCATCCTGGACCTCGTGCTGAACCACAGCTCCTCCCAGCACCCGTGGTTCGTGGACGCGGCTTCGGGCCCGGGGGCCGCCCATCGGGGGTGGTACGTGTGGCGCGACGCCGAGCCCGACCTCGCGGCGTGGGCCCGCCCGTGGGGCGGGGGCCCCACCTGGCACGAGCGCGGGGGCGCCTGGTATTACGCGCTGTTTTGGGAGGGGATGCCCGACCTCGACTGGACGAACGCCGAGGCGCGCGCGGCCCTGCTGGGCGTCGTGCGCGACTGGATCGACCGGGGCGTCGACGGCTACCGATTGGACGCGGCGCGGTATCTCGTGGAGACGGGGCCCGGCGCGGGGCAGGCGGACACGCCCGAGACGCACGCCGCCCTCGCCGCCATCCACGAGGCCGCCGTGAACGCGGCCGCCGGGGGTCCGAGGACGGGGGATGAGCCGCGTCCGGCGCCGCTTCTGGTGGGCGAGGTGTGGACGGACACCGACGTCGTGGCCACGTACTTCGGGGACGCGGGGGCGCCCGAGCTGGACATGGCCTTCGACTTCGATCTGGCCGCCGGGCTCGTGCGCGGGATCGAGCTCGGGTCGCCCACGCCCGCGCGGGGGGCGTTGTGCGCGCGTCTGAGTCGGTTCCCGGCCCGAGGCCGGGCGGGGACCTTCCTGACCAACCACGATCAGGTGCGCGTGGCGAGCGAGCTAGCGGGGCGGGGGCCTCGGGCGTTGAAGCTGGCGGCGGGCCTCCTCCTCACCCTCCCGGGGACGCCGTGGATCTACTACGGCGAGGAGATCGGCATGCGCAACGGCCCGGGCGGCGGGGACGAGGCGAAGCGCCTGCCCATGCAGTGGTCCCCGGGGGGGGCCTCGGCGGGGTTCTCCACGGGGACGCCGTGGCGAGCGCCGGCCAGCGTGGCGGCGCTGGACACCGTGGCGGGGCAGCGCGCGGACTCCCAGAGCTTCCTCCGCACCTACGCGCGCCTCATCGCCCTGCGCCACGCCCACGAGGCCCTGGCGACGGGGGGCACCCGCGTCCTCGAGGCCCGCGCGGCGGACGGGGGTGGGGCGGCGCCGTGGGCCTTCACGCGCACGACCTCGCACGAGCGGCTGCTGGTGGTCGCCAACTTCGCGGACGCGGCGGGCGCCGTGGAGGTGGGGCCCGAGGGGCTCGGTGAGGGACTGCGGTGGGGCGTCGTGGAGGATCTGGACGGCGGGCTGGGCGGAACCGGGGCCGCCGTAGAGCGAGACGCTGCGACTGCGCCGCTCGTGCTGGGACCCCTGCCGGCCTTGGGGCTCGCCGTGCTGCGCGCCCTGTAGACAGGACGTTGCCCCCTCCGCGTGGGCTAATCGGCGCGGAGGTCGCCTCGCCAGTGCCGCTCGAAGCGAGGGCGGCGGACGCGGCAGTCCGGGCACTTGGCCCGGGCGAAGTGGGCGGCCTCGCGGGGGACGAGGCAGCGGAAGCAGAGACGCTCGTGGGCGCCCGCGAGTGCCCCCTGGACGACGTCGGCCAGCGCCTCGATGAGGGCGGGGTGGTCGTCGAGTCCTCGCGTGACGCGGAAGGACTCCACGCCCGCGGTGCGGGCGAGCGCGGCGTAGGTGTGGCCCAACTCTACGAGGGTCTCCAGGTGGTCGCCCACGAAGGCGATGGGGACCACGAGGAGGTGGCGCACGCCCTCGGCCCGGGGGAGGCGCTGGACCTCCTCCTCGGTGGCCGGGCCCAGCCAGCGCACGGGGCCCACGCGGCTCTGGTAGCTCAGCCCCCAACGGCCCCGCCAGGGCCGCGGAATGCCGGGGGTGGGCGCGACGTGCGCCGCCAGGCGACCGACGATGAGGCGGACGCTCTCTTGGATCTGCCGCTGGTAGGGATCCCCCTGGCGCACGTAGCGGGCCGGGAGCCCATGGGCGGAGAACAGGACGAACGCGTCGTCGGGGGCCACCCCGGCCTCCGAGGTGAGGGCGTTCAGCCCCTGCCAGATGCGCTCGCACACCGCCTGGACGTAGCCCGGATGGTCGTAGAACGGAGGGGCCGGGGTCATGGGGACCTGGGGCGCGGCGGCCCGGAGCGCGTCCGACACGTCGTTGTGGACGGAGCCGCTCGTCGTACCCGAGTAGTGTGGATAGAGGGGAAGGGAGACGATCCGCTTGGCCCCGGCCGCCAAGGCCTCGGCGACGCCCTGGTCCAGGTAGGGGGGGCTGTAGGAGAAGGCCGTGTGGACCGTGGGCGCGGTGGGGCCCATGCGCGCCTGGAGGACCCCCGCCAGGGCGCGCGCTTGGGCGCGGGTGGTGCTTACGAGGGGTGAACCGCCCTCCATGCGAGCGTACTCGGGAAGGACCTTGGGGGCGCGCCCGCGGCTGATGCGCCGGGCGACGAAGCGCTGGAAGGCGCCGCCCAGGGGGAGGTGGATGACGTCGGGGTCCGCGAACAGGCGGTAGAGGAAGGGCTCGACCTCCTCGGGGCTCCGCGGGCCGCCCATGTTGGAGACGAGGACCGCCGCCGGGGCGTGGGGGGCCTCAGTCACCGGTGCCGCTGTCCGCCGCGGTGTCCGCCGCACTCGCGGTGTCGGTACCGGTCGCGGAGTCGGCCGCGCCTGCGGTGTCGGCGACGCTCACGGTGTCGGCGACGCTCACGGCGTCGGTCGCGGTCGCCGTGTCGGTCGCGGTCGCCGTGTCGATCGCGGTCGCCGTGTCCGTCTCTGCTGCGGAGTCGGCGACCGTCTCGGACGCCCCCGCCCCGGGCACCGGCGGGAGGTCCGCGATGGTGCAAGCGCCGAGGGAGAGAGCGAGCGCGAACGCAGGTACCGTGCGCGCTGCGCCGCGCATGAGCGGGCCGAGTGCGAGGGACATGGGGAGGGCATCTCCAGGGGCGTGGGGGGCGGGGCCGCGGGGGAGTGCGCCCGCGACCCCGGCTGCGTGGGTCAGGAGCACCCGGTGGTGGTCCCACAGGTGACGCACTTGAGGCAAGTGCCGTTGCGCACCAGGGTCATGTGGCCGCACTCGCTGCAGGTGTCGCCGGTGAAGCCCTTGAGGCGGGCGATGGCCGCGTCGTCCACGGCCTCGCTCTGGGTGGGGGCGGGCGCCATGGGCAGCAGGGTGGGGGCGGCATCGGCGCGCTTGGCCTTGGCGGGCGAGGGCGCGCTCGCCGGGGGCGCGCTGGCGCTGGCGTGGGCCGCCGTGTGCGCGGTCGGGGCTGGCTTGGGCTGGTCGCCCAGGTGGAGGTGGCCGCTGCGCGGGATGACGCCGGTGTCGCCGCGGGGGGCGGACACGTCGTCCACGCTGGGCTTGGTCTCCGGGCGCACCTGGGCCAGGTCGAAGCGGCCCAGGTAGGACACCGCGAGCTCGCGGAAGATGTAGTCGATGATGGACGTGGACATCTTGATGTAGGGGTTGCCCTGGACCACGCCGTTGGGCTCGAAGCGCGTGAACAAGAAGGCGTCCACGTACTCCTCCAGGGGGACGCCGTGCTGGAGGCCCAGGGACACGGCGATGGCGAAGCAGTTCATCATGCTGCGGAAGGCGGCGCCCTCCTTGTGCATGTCCAGGAAGATCTCGCCCAGGCTCCCGTCCTCGTACTCGCCCGTGCGCAGGTAGACGTTGTGGCCACCGATGACGGCCTTCTGGGTGTAGCCCGCGCGGCGGAAGGGCAGCTTGCGGCGCCGCGCCAGGTACTTGACCACCACGCGCTCCGCCTGCTCCACCGGGCTGGGCAGGGGCGCGGCCGCCTTGGGCGCCGCGGCCAGGCCCGCCTCTACCTCCCGGAACAGATCGTCGTCCGCGCTGGCGCTCAGGGGCTGGCTGAGCTTGGAGCCGTCGCGGTAGACGGCGATGGCCTTGACGCCCAGCTTCCAGCTCAGCATGTAGGCGCTCTGGATGTCGTCCACGCGCGCCTCGCGGGGCATGTTGATCGTCTTGGAGATGGCGCCCGAGAGGAAGGGCTGGGCGGCCGCCATCATGCGGATGTGGCCCTCGGGGGCGATGTAGCGCGTGCCGTAGCGCCCGCACTTGTTGGCGCAATCGAACACGGGCAGGTCTCGATCGCGGAGGTGCGGGGCGCCCTCGACGGTCATGCGCCCGCAGATGTGGTCGTTGGCCGCTTGGATCTCCTCGGGCGTAAAGCCCAGGTGACGCAGGACATCGAAGCCGGGGTCGTTGAGCGTCGCCGCGGGGATCTTGAGGGTCTGGGTGAGGAAGTCATCGCCCAGGACCCAGCGCGTGAAGGCGAAGTTCAGCTCGAAGGCGCGCGGGAGCTCGGCCTCCACGCGCTTCAGGGCGTCGTCCGTGAACCCCTTGGCCTGGAGGCTCTCGCGGTTCACGTGGGGGGCGCCGTTGAGGGAGCCCGAGCCCACGCAATAGGAGACGATGTCCTGGGCCTGCTCGTCCGTGTAGCCCAGGTGCTTGAGGGCCCCCGGGACGGACTGGTTGATGATCTTGAAGTAGCCCCCGCCCGCGAGCTTCTTGAACTTCACGAGGGCGAAGTCCGGCTCGATCCCGGTGGTGTCGCAGTCCATGACCAGCCCGATCGTGCCCGTGGGGGCGAGGACCGTGGTCTGGGCGTTGCGGACGCCGTGGCGCTCGGCGCCGCGCAGGGCCTCGTCCCAGGCCTTGCGTGCGGCGCGGACCAGGTAGCCAGGGGTGTGGTGGGGATCGATGCCCACGGGGACCGTGGCGAGCTCCTCGTACTCGTCGCGAGGCGCGTTGTAAGCGGCGCGGCGGTGGTTGCGCAGGACGCGCAGCATGGAGCCCTTGTTCCGCTCGTAGCCGGCGAAGGGGCCGCGCTCGGCGGCGAGCTCGGCGCTCGTGGCGTAGGCCGTCCCGGTCATGATGGCCGTGATGGCGCCGGCGATCCCCTGGGCCTCGGGGGAGTCGTAGGGGACGCCGCTGAGCATGAGCAGCGAGCCGATGTTGGCGTAGCCGAGCCCCAGCGTCCGGAACTCGTAGGACAGCTCAGCCACCCGCCGAGACGGGAACTGGGCCATGAGGACCGAGATCTCCAGGGTGATGGTCCACAGGCGGGCGGCGTGGCGGAAGCTCTCCACGTCGAACTCGCCGTCCTCACGCAGGAACTTCACTAGGTTGGCGCTGGCGAGGTTGCAGGCCGTGTCGTCCAAGAACATGTACTCGGAGCACGGGTTGGAGGCGTTGATGCGCCCGTCGGCCGGGCAGGTGTGCCAGTCGTTGATGGTCGTGTCGAACTGCAGCCCCGGGTCGGCGGAGCTCCAGGCGGCGTAGGCGATCTGGTCCCAGAGCTCCCTGGCCCGCACGGTGCGCACCACCGCGCGGTCCGTGCGACGGATGAGGGGATACTCGCCCCCCCGCTCCACGGCCTGGAGGAAGGTGTCGTCCACCCGCACGGTGTTGTTCGAGTTCTGGCCCGAGACCGTGTAGTAGGCCTCGGAGTCCCAGTTCGTGTCGTACTCGGGGAAGTAGATGCCCGTGTAGCCCTGCTCGCCGAGTTGGACGACGCGGCGGATGTAGTTGTCCGGCACGCCGGCCTGGCGGGCGTCGTGGATGGCCTGGGCCAGCTCCGTGTTGTGCCGGGCGTGGGCGCTCTCGCCGTTGAGCCCCGCCTTCTTGCCCGCGGTGATGGCGGCGAGGATCCCGTTGAGGTGCGTGTTGCACAGCTTGGAGCCTACGACGAGGCTGGCGACCTTCTGCTCCTCCAGGACCTTCCAGTTGATGAACTCCTCGATGTCCGGGTGATCCACGTTGAGGACCACCATCTTGGCGGCGCGCCGCGTGGTCCCGCCGGACTTGATGGCGCCCGCCGCGCGGTCGCCGATCTTGAGGAAGCTCATGAGCCCGC
>CAYZID010000231.1:0-9977 GCA_964478315.1 uncultured Myxococcales bacterium
TTGCCCAAACGCGGCCTCCTGCGCCTCGGTCCGCAGAGCATGTGGCGGATCTGGGCTGGCTCGGTCCGCCCTTGTGAATCAAGCTCGCTCGGGGCGAGGCGCTCGTCTTCACCCGGCACCATCCCGGCAATCAGGAGGTAACCATGGGTTCCGCTCGCATCAAGGTCTCCAAGCTCGCCTACAGGACCACGGACAAGGCCCTGCGCGCCGCCTTCGAGCCTTTCGGTGAGGTCACCGAGGCCAAGGTGGCCCGGGACTGGGAGACCGACCGCTCCCGCGGCTTTGGGCACGTGACCTTCGCGGACGAGGCCGCTGCCGAGCGCGCCCTGGCCGAGCTTCAGGGCGCCACCCTGGACGGCAAGGCCATCGCCCTGGAGCGCGTGGACGCGCCCAAGTCCAAGGGCGGCGGGGCCAAGCGCGCCAAGATGGGCGGTGGTCGGAGCTCCTCCCGCGGGGGCGGCGGCGGCTTCGGCGGCGGTGGCAACAGCCCCTTCGGTTGAGCTTGCCTACGCCTCGCGCTCCCCTCTGGAGAGGCTCTCCACGGCGCGGAACAGGTGCCAGAGCTCCTCGGGCGTGAGTCCCTCGGCCCGCCCCCGGGGGTCGAGGCCCGCCGCGGTGAGAGCCTCGGGCGGGGCCACGGCGTTGGCGAGCACCTTGCGCCGCGCCTGGAACACACGGGCGAGGAACGTCGCGAAGGCCTCCTGGCGCCGGAGGGCCTCCGCCGCGTCCGGGAAGGCGGGCGTGGCGCGCGGCTCCACCAGGACCACCGCCGAGTCCACCTTGGGGCGCGGGAAGAAGGCCCGCGGCGGCACGTCGCGGACGATCCAGGCGTCCGCGACCAAAGCCCGGAGGACCGACGGCACGCCGTAGGCGCGGCTCCCCGGCCCGGCGACGATGCGCAGCGCCACCTCGCGCTGAAACATGAGCACCATCCGGGCCACGGGCCGCTGGAGCCCCAGCAGGCGCCGAAAGATAGCGCTGGCGGCGTTGTACGGCAGGTTGCCCACGACCACCGGGAGCCGCCCGTCCTCCCCAGGGCTGGGTAGCAGCGCGTCGAGGTCCACGGTGAGCGCGTCCCCCTCCACGGCGCGCACCCGAGCCCCAAACCGACGCTCCAGCTCGCGCACCGCGCGGGGATCGCGATCCACCGCAACCACCGGGCGCCCCGCCTCGGCGAGGTACGCGGTGAGCGCCCCCTCGCCTGGGCCGATCTCCAGGACGCCGGCGCTGTGGGCCACGTCGGCCACCGCCGCGATGTCCTCCAGCACGTCCGTGTCCCGCAGGAAGTGCTGGCCCAGTCTCTTGTCCGGTCTCATGCGTTCGGGACCCTTCCCTGTGCGGTGGTTCGTTCCCAGATGGCGGGCGCCTCTGGGCTGCCGGTCTTCTGGTCCAGCCCTCACGCCTCGTGGGCGCGCGCGCGGCGCCGGGTCGTGTAGATGTCCAGCGCCAGGAGCTCGGCACCCCGCAGCACCTCGCCCCGCGCCGCCATGGCGAGCCCCAGGCCGCCGACCATGGCGGCGTTGTCCGTGCAGTAGCGCGCCGGCGTGAGGTGGGCCCGGATCCCGCGCTTGGCGGCGCGTGCGTGGAGGACCTCGCGCAGGCGGCTGTTGGCGGCCACCCCACCCGCCAGGACCAGGTCCGCGAGCCCCGTCTCTTGGCAGGCGCGCAGCGCCTTGGTCACGAGCGTGTCGACGATCGCCTCCTGGGCGCTGGCGGCGAGGTCCGGGGCTTTGAGCGGGCAGGCCCCCTCTAGCTCGTAGCGCACCGCCGTCTTGAGGCCTGAGAACGAGAAGTCGAGGCCCCGGTTCTTCATGGGCCGCGGGAGCCGCTTGGCGTCCCGGTCCCCCCCGCGCGCCAGGCGGTCGATCTCCACGCCCCCGGGGTAGGGCAGGCCCATCATCTTGGCTACCTTGTCGAAGGCCTCGCCCGCGGCGTCGTCCAGCGTCTCGCCCAGCAGGCGCACTTTCCCGGGGGCGTCGACGCGATAGAGGCTCGTGTGCCCTCCGCTCACCGCAAGCGCCACGTGTGGATACGGCGGCGGGGCGGCCCCCGCACCGCGATCGTCGCGGAGAAACACCGCGTGGACGTGGGCCGCGATGTGATCCACGGCGGCCAGCGGGAGGCCGCGCGCCCACGCCAGGGCTTTGGCCGTCTGGACCCCCACCAAGAGGCACCCGGCCAGCCCCGGGCCGGCCGTCACCGCCACGAGGTCCAGGTCCTCCAGGGTCACGCCGGCCTCCTCCAGGGCGCGCTCGATGACCGGCCGCATCTCGGTCATGTGGCTGCGCGAGGCCAGCTCGGGCACCACCCCCCCGTAGCGCGCGTGGATGGGGATCTGACTCGACACCACGCTGGCGCGCACCACCCCCCCGGCGGCGACCACCGCCGCCGCCGTCTCGTCGCACGAGCTCTCGATGGCGAGCGCCAGCTCCACGCTATCGCGCTCCCGTCCTGCGGACGAGGCGCTCCACCGCCCCCCGCTGCGGCGCATCCGGGCTGGTCACGGCGAGGTAGCGCGTCCAAGCCGCCCGGGCACGCTCCAAGTCCCCCAGCGCCCGATGGATGTGCCCCAGGTGCCACAGCACCGCCGGGTCATCCGGGTGGTCGCTGGCGAGCCGCTGGAACAGCGGGAGAGCCTCGTTGTACCGGTCCGCGTCGAACAGCAGGGTGGCGAGGGTCGCCCGCGCCGGGTCGTGCGCGGGGCGTCGTTCGAGCACGCCGCGGAGCCCGGCGATGGCCCGGTCCGTCTCGCCCGCCTGGGCCCGCCGGAGCGCCTCCTCGTAGGCCGCGTCCACGGGGTCCTGGGCAGGGGCCGCGGAGGCGTGGGCCCCGGGCGCCGTCCCCGCTGGCGTAGCGGGCGGCCTGCTGGCGAGCCGCACGGCGATGAACGCCACGAGGGCCAGCCACAGGGCGGCGAGCACCACGATCGCCACGGTCCGCCCCCGCCCCCCGCCAGGATCTCGACCTCCTCCCGCGGCCTCCCGGGCCTCTTGAGGCCGTCCATCGGCCACGTCGAAGAGGTCCACCCTCGTCACCGGCCGCGTCCCCGGGCGCGTCTCTCGCCCCGTCTCTGACGGGCGGACGGTCTCCGCCGTGGACCCGTACCGCACGTCGTCGTCTCCGCGGGCAGGCTCGTCGCTCGTGCGACGCAGGCGCCGCTTGGGGCGCTGCCCCGGCGCGAAGATTGCGCGCTCCTCACCCGCCTCACGCCCCGGATCCCCCTCCGCGCGCGCCTCGTCCGGCCCGTCGCTGGGCGCGGCCTCGTCCTCCCGCTCTAGGTCCCCCGTCGTCCGCTGCGCCCACTCGGCTGCGTTGGCCTCCGGGGCTTCGCCTCCCTCGGTCTCGTCGTCCTCGTCGAAGCCGTAGACGTCTTCGTCGTCCCCCTCGTTCGCGCCGTCCTCGCCGTCTTCCTCAGGGCTACCTTCGCCGCCTCGGGCGGCCCCCGCATCCTCCTCGCCCCGGTCGAACGCCTGCGGCTCAGGTGCCTCTCCCTGTTTCCCGTCCTCCTCCTCGTCGCTCGGCTCCCGGGACGGTCCTTGGGCTTCGTCCTCGATCCCCGTGGGCGCGGGGGACGCGACCGCCGTTCCAGCCGGGCCCGCCATGGCGGGCTCCTCGTCTTCGGCGGGCGTCTCGAACACCTCGCTCGCGTTGCCCCCGTCTCCCCGTGGTGGGGGTGCATGCTGGGCTCCTGGGGTCCCCACACCAGGGCCCTGGGCCGCCCGGAAGGTCGCCAGGTCCTCCGTCTGAGCGAGCGCGGGCGCCCGCAGCCCGGGCGTGCCCGTGCGCTCGCCCCCGCCGGGCATCACCCGCGGGCGCGGGGCCTTGGGGGGGGCTGGGAAGCGCCGCGGGCGCCGGGAGAGGCGCTCGGACACGCCGCTCGACGTGATCTCCACCGGGTCGTCCGGGGCGAACCCGAGCTCCTCGTCGTCCTTCGGTGGCGGCGAAGCGTCCGGCTCGCGGCCCATCTCCACCCGGCGGGAGCGCTCCAGGTCGGCGGGGCGCACGGGGCGGCCGGGCTGGGTGATGGGCCGACGCGGGCCGCGACCGATGGAGACCACACGCGCGCCTCCAGCGGGTGCGGCGCCGGTCTGACCGGCGACCTTCCCAGAGCCCAACCCAGGCTGGGTCGTGGGCCGCCGGTCATCCCCGGGTCTTCCTGTCTCGCTGCGGTCGCGGTGGACTCGGCGGGTGGGGCGCTTCCAGGTATTCGTGTTGGCCGGCCTGGTCCCGCCGTCCATGGTGGAGCTGGGCGCGCCCGAGATCCCGGACAGCCCGGGCTGCGTGGAGCGTCGCCCCCGCCGCAAGCGCACCAGGGGGTACTCCGTGGTCGCCGGGTCCAGCTCTGGGTCGCCCATCTCCGGGGGCCGCAGTGGAGCAGTGGAGCTCGGCTCGGTGGACCGCATGTCCTCACGCCTGCGGCCCCCGGCCCGGGCGCCCGCTCGCGGCTTCGTGGGGGTCTGGCGCCGGGCTCGCGAGCGAGGCCGCCCACCGGCGGGCGTCGCTGCGTCACGGCCCGAGCCATGGACGGGCGGCGGGATGTGGAACTCTCCGCGCCCTGGTCCCGGGCGTTCGTCCTGGGCGCCCGTGGGGTGCGCGGCGCGGGTCTCGGGCAGCGCGGGGAGTCGGAAGGGGGCCGGAGCGGTCCCATCCGTGGGCGTGGTGGCCGTCTCTGGTAGCCCGGTCTCTTGGGACGGCGGACTCGTGTGGGGCGCCGTGTAGGTAACCAACTCGGCGAGGTCCGCGTTGACCTCGTCCCGCCGCCGTAGCTCCGGGGAGTCGGGCGTCAGGAGCTCCAAGACGAACGTGCCGCGTGGGGCCGCCAGGAGCGCCACGGCCGCGTCGCGTCCTTCCAGCCCGCCATGCCGGGCGGCGATGATCGCCCCATCACGGAGGAGGAGCTCTCCCACAGGTGGGGCGTCCAGGGGGGCTCCGTCCGAGAGCACCCGGAGCTTCGCGTCCAGCCTGTGCCGCGTCCACAGCCGCCCCAGGTCTACGGGGGACACGTCCTCGAAGCGCCCCGCGATCTCGTTGCGAGGGAGGTCTGGCGCCAGGGCGCCCAAGGGTCTCGCCGTGGAACGCTGGAGCGCAGCCGTGAGGTGCGCTGGCTCCACGGGCTTGGTGAAGACCTGGGTGACGCCCAGCCGCAGCGCCTCCAGGTCCTCCTCGGCAGTGAGGGCCCGGTCCGTGACCAGGAAGAAGCTCGTGGCTGCGCCGCGGAGATCGCGGGCGAAGCGCAGCCCATCGATGCGGTCGCCCTTGAGCTCGCAGACGATGGCGTGGGGGGCCGCCCAGGAGGCGGCGTCCCGGGCCTCCTCGTCGTTGGGCACCAGGAGCGGCTTGAACCCGCTGTGGCGGAGGTGGAAGGCGAGGATGCCCGCCTCCACGCGGTCCTGCTCGACGATGAGCACGCGCTGGGTCTGCTCGGTCACGGGAACGCGCTCTCCTCTCGGCGGCGTCTCGGAGGTGGGAGCGAGGCCGGGCCGGTGCGCAGCCCCGGGGGCCCCACGCGTACGGGGCGGGTCCCCTCGCCCCCGGGAGTATCCGGGCCCGCGCGAACTCGCGTCAAGGCGCCCGTGGGCGCCGCGCCGGCGACGGCCCCTCCGGCTGGCCCTCCCTCGCCCTCACGGCCCCGCCCAGCCCTCCGTGTCCGCGGCCCTCGGAGGGGGCCCACGAGCCTCTTGTTGGCCCCAGGTCCCTGTGCTAGCGTCCGCCCGGCTGCTGAATGACCGTTCATTCACCAGGTCATGTCCCCGCCGCGGGCCGACCTCCCCGCGGCGGCTGGACGCCACCACCCCGACCACGAGGGCCCGGCGGCATGGCGCAACCCGACAAGCACCAGAAGATCTTGCAGGCCGCCGTGCACGTCTTCGCCCGCAACGGGTTCTACAACAGCAAGGTGTCGCAGATCGCCCGCGAGGCGGGCGTGGCCGACGGCACCATCTACCTGTACTTCAAGAACAAAGAAGACATCTTGGTCCAGGTCTTCGTGGACACTATGGAGCGCGCCGTGGCGCTGCAGGAGGGTGCCCTCCGTGGGTTGGACGATCCGGTGGAGCAGCTCCGCGCCTTCATCACGGAGCACTTTCGGGCCGTGACGAGCGATGAGGCGTTGGCCGAGGTCGTCACCGTGGAGCTCCGGCAGTCCAGCAAGTTCATGCGCGCCACGGACATGAAGCCCTTCGGGCGCTACTTGGGGATCCTGGCTCGCATCATTCGCGCGGGTCAGGCCCAGGGCGTGTTCGCGGCCCGGCTCCAGCCGCGCATCGTGGCGCGGACCCTCTTTGGCGCCCTGGACGAGCTCGCCCTGGAGTGGTCCATGGCCGCGCGTCGGCCTCCCGTGGACGCCCTGGCCGCGCACACGGTCGATCTGTTCCTGCATGGCCTGGTGCCGCGGCCCCAGGACAGGCTGTCACCGAGTCCCCACCCAGAAGCCCCGGACCGCGCCACGGCGCCGGACGGCTCTTCGGGCGGGGAACCCACCTAAGCCCCTGCGAGAGGAGGAGGTTTCATCGTGAAGATATTGGTTTCCGTCAAGCGGGTCATCGACCCGGACGCGCGGATCAAGCTCAAGGCCGACGCGAGCGGTGTGGACACCGAGTCCGTGGAGTACAAGCCCAACCCCTTCGACGAGAACGCGGTCGAGGAGGCGCTCCGGCTGAACGAGGCGCACGGTGGGGAGGTCGTCGTGGTGTCCGTGGGCCCGGAGGACGTCGTGCAGACCATGCGGGCTGGGCTCGCCATGGGGGCCCACCGCGGGATCCGCGTGGACCTCGAGGACGCTGACCTGGACAGCGACCTCGTGGCGCGCGTGTTCGCGGCGATTTGGGAGCGGGAGGAGCCCGACCTGTTCATCCTTGGCAAGCAGGCGGTGGACGGCGACAACAACCAGGTGGGGCAGCTCCTCGCGGAGTACGTGGACGCGCCCCAGGCCTGCTTCGCCTCCAAGGTCACCGTCGAGGGTGAGGAGGCCCAGGTCACGCGCGAGGTGGACGGTGGGCTAGAGACGATCGCCCTCACCCTGCCGGCCGTCATCACGGCGGACCTGCGCCTCAACGAGCCGCGGTATGCCTCGCTGCCCGGGATCATGAAGGCCAAGCGCAAGCCCATCGAGGTTCTCACGGCGTCCGACCTCGGGCTCGACGACGACGACCTGGAGCTCAACGTCGAGGTGGTCTCCTTCGAGGCGCCGCCCAGCCGTCAGGCCGGGTCCATGGTCGGCTCGGTGGACGAGCTGCTCGACAAGCTCAAGAACGAAGCCCGCGTGCTCTAGGGGAGGTCCGACATGGCTAGCATTCTCATCGTTGGGGACCAGCACGAGGGGTCCTTCAAGAAGTCGAACCGGGGGGTGGTCACCTTCGCTCGCGAGCTCGGCGAGGAGCTCGACGAGGGCTTCGACATCGTGGTGATGGGCAAGGGCGCCAGCGACGCGGCCAAGGACGCCGCCGCCTTTGGGGCGGAGAAGGTCTACGTGGTCGAGGGCGCCGCCTTCGACGACTACCTGGCCGGTCCCTACGCGACCGCCATCGCCGCGCTCGTCGAGGACAAGGAGTACGAGTTCGTCCTAGGTTCCACGAGCACCTTCGCCAAGGACTGCCTGCCGCGCGTGGCGGCCAAGGTCGAGGGCGGCATGGTCACGGACTGCGTGGGCCTCGGGGGCGACGATGAACTCCTGTTCAAGCGGCCCATGTACGCCGGCAACGTCATCGCGTCGGTGCGCGTGACCACGGAGACGGCCGTGATCACGGTGCGCACCTCCGAGTTCGACCAGGCCGAGCCTGGGGACGCCAAGAGCCCGGTGGAGAGCCTGACGCTCGACGGCGGGGACTACGGTGCGCGCTTCGTGAAGTTCGACGCCACGATCTCCGAGCGCCCCGAGCTCACGGACGCGGACGTCGTGGTCTCGGGCGGCCGCGGGCTCAAGGACGCCGACGGGTTCAAGAGCATCTTGGAGCCCCTCGCCGACCTCTTGGGCGCTGCCATCGGCGCCACGCGCGCGGCGGTGGACAGCGGCTTCTGCCCCAATGACCTCCAGGTGGGCCAGACGGGGAAGGTCGTCGCGCCCAAGCTCTACATCGGCATCGCGATGTCGGGCGCCATCCAGCACCTCGCGGGCATGAAGAACTCCAAGGTCATCGTCGCCATCAACAAGGACGAGGAGGCGCCCATCTTCCAGGTGAGCGACTACGGGTTGGTCGCGGACGCCTTCAAGGCCGTGCCCGAGCTCACCGAGAAGCTCAAGGCCATCCTCTAGTCCTTCTCCGGTGTTCGCTCAGCCGAGGGCGGGCCCCCGTGGCCCGCCCTCGGTCTATGGGCGCCCGTCCCGGCGCGGTCCCGAAGTCAGGGCGCGGCTCCTGGCACGAGCCGCGGCGACTGGGCTTCCCACGAGAGGCTATTGGTGAGCTGCTCCAGGTTCTGGCCGTCCAACCGCACGCGCAGGATCTCACGGTCGTTCCTGTGCCGGCTCTCGCTGTCCTGGAGAGGCTCCCCGCTCTGGTTGTAGATGGGGGTCCCCGCGAACACGGCGGTCGCGCCGTCCGGGGACAGCCGGAAGCCCCCGATGACGATGTTCCGCGCCACGTCACCGCCGGGGTTGCGGGTCACGTTGAAGACGTCCCTCTCCTCCAGGGTCTTGCCGGTCTCCAGCGTCGCCAGCTTCACGCGGATGAGGTCGGTCTTGGGCTTCTTGGGCTTCACCCCGTTGGGCGCGGGGCAGTCGTTGACCGTAAGGAAGACGAGCTCCTGGTCGTCGGGGGTGAACACCGGGTCCCCCACCACGCGCGGCCACTGCCACCCTTCGAGCACGCCGTAGTCGCACGCGTGCTCGATGTAGGAGCCCGAGGGGACGCTCGCCAAGACCGCCATCTCGACGTCACCGGGGTTGGTCAGGTCGTACACGCGCGCCCGCTGCCAGCGGTCCGAGAACGTGAAGAACACCGCGCGGGTCCCGTCGTGGGAGATGGCTACGGGGTCCTTGTCGTCGTACTCGGACCCGGTCCCTTCGCAGTTCCCCTCCGTGCCGAACTTGCACAGGAAGTCCAGCTTCACGAGCCCGGTGCCGTCCTTCCACAGGAAGACGCCCACGCTGCGGATCGTGGTGTTCAGGAGGATGAGCTCCCGCCCGTCGGGGCTCACCTTGAAGTGCCCCTTGTAGGTCGACTGCTCCAGGTCGTCGGCCAGGGGGAACGTCAGGATCTCGTGGCGCTCGTTGGTGTTCAAGTCGATGTAGGAGACCGTGTACTGGCACGAGGGCCCTACGCAGGTGCTCCGCTGGGACAGGTACAGCCGGTCTCCCGCGAACTTGAAGTCCACGTTGTCCTGAAGGCTCAGCCCCTTGATCAGCTTGAACTCGCCGGTCCCGTTGGTGAACTTCCCGATCCGGAAGTCGAAGCCGTCCTGGTCGGCGGGTCCCTCCGCGATGGCCAGCCAGGTCATGTCTTCGGAGATGAAGCAGCCGTAGTTACACGACAGCGGCGGGTCCATGTAGGGGAGCCCGGCGAGGTCGGTGACCTTCTGCTTGTCCGCCCCGTGAGCGTCCATGAGCCACAGCTCGTTCTGCCCGTACGTCTCGGACCCGATCACCCTCCCGCGGTAGTCGAACACCACCCGCCAGGCGTCGCCCTCGGTGGCCACGGCCCATGTCCCACCGCCCGCGTCCCCGCCTCCCTGGTCCTCGGTAGTTGCGCCGCCGTCCCCGGCCCCGTCCCCGCTTCCGGTCTCACTCACGGCGTCGCTCACGGCCCCGCTCGGCTCGCTACCGCACCCGCCCATGCCCACCGCGGCCGCTCCTACGCAGAGCACCCCGGCCGCCGCCGCCCATCCAAGCACCTTCCTCATGACTCACCTCCGGTGGAGACGCTACGGACCCTGACGCCGCGGTGTCAACGGACACCCGATCCGCGCCGCGCCCCGACCGACCTGTCCCGCCCCCCCCCCCCCCACCCCCCCCCCCCCCCCCCCCCCCCCCCCCCCCCCCCCCC
>CAYZID010000232.1:0-9963 GCA_964478315.1 uncultured Myxococcales bacterium
CCTCGGGGGGCGGCTTGGGGGCGCGGGGTGTGCGGAGGCGGAAGCTCCGGCGCACGGACGAGCGCCCGCGCGTGTCCCAGGCGAGATCCACGGTGAAGCCGTCCACGCGGACCTTCGTGAGGCGCAGCTCACCCCGCGGGGCCTCGACGAGCTCGGCCTGGAGGTGGGCGGTGTGGAGGGCGACCGCGTCGGCCTCGTCGAGCACCCGGGCGCGCGTGGCCACGAGGGCCGTGGGGCGCGGCTTGAGCGGGTGGGCCGGGTCCAGGGCGAGCCGCAACCCCACGGCGTGCGCGCGGAGCGTCCGTCGGTCGTCGGGGCCGTGACCGCGGGGCTCCGCCAGCCACACCCAGGCGGGCGCGGGGCCCCACTGGACGCGCGAAACCGTCACCGCGTCGCGCGGCGCCCGCCGCAGGAGGCTCCGCTCCAGCCACGCGTTGGCGGCCGAGGAGTTCACCCCGAAGTAGGCGGCGAGGTAGAGCGCCGCCAGCGACAAGGCCGCCCCCCCGACCCCCTTCCCCAGACCGGCGGCGAGCCGCCGAGCCTTGAGGCCCTTGCGGCGCGTGGCCTCCTGGGCGCCCGTGCCGACGCCGCGCTCGGGGACGGCGCCGCGGGCGCTTTCGGGAAGCGGGTGGCTCAACGCGCGCGGGGGTTCGGAGGAGCGGGCGCGGGGGCCGCGAGTGCGTCCACGAGGCGCCCGCGCCGCACGCGGACCTCACCGGCGACGGTGACCTCATCCACCAGCCCCGGGTGCCCCGCCGTAAGCGCCGTCGCGAGCCGATCCCGCGAGATCTGTGCCGTCTCGTGCTGCGACTCCTCGTGGTCCGGTGTGTGGGCTGGATCCGCCGGGAGGGGCGAGGAGAGCGCCCGCGCGGAGGCGTCCAGCGTGACCAGGTCGCCGTCGTCGGGGAGTCCCAGGGCGGCGTAGCCGGCGTCGTGGCCCACGCGCAGCAGGGCCGGGGCCACCTCGCCGGAGGCGTCGGTGAGGACGGCGCGCGTGCCGGTGGCCGCGCGGGCTTGGTACTCCAGGGCACGGAGCTCGGCGAAGGGGTCGATGACGGCGTGGGAGTCGCTGCCCACGGCCAGGGGCACGCCCGCCCGGGCCAGGTCTCGGGTGCGGGGGAAGCCGTCTCCCAGGTTGCCCTCGGTGGTGGGGCACAGGGCCACGGTGGCGCCGGACGCGGCGAGCAGGGCGATGTCTTCGTCGTCGAGCCAGGTCCCGTGGACGGCGGTGAACCCGGGCCCCAAGACACCCTCGCGGTGCAGGAGCCCCACGGGGGAGAGCCCCGTGGCCTCGCGGCAGGCCGCCACCTCGGCGGGCTGCTCGCTCACGTGGGCGTGCAGGGGGAGGCCACGCTGGCGGGCCTCGCGCGCCAGCGGGCCGAGCCACTCCGGTGGGACGGCGCGGACGCTGTGGATAGCGAGGCCCAGCGCGGACATGCGCCCGTCTACATCCCCCGCGAGGGCGTCCAGGGCGCGGCGCACGGCGTCCAGGGATGGCGCCCCGAAGCGCGCCTGCGCCGGGGACAGCGGGGCGTCGAAGCCGCCGCGAGCGTAGACGGTCCACAGCAGGGTGACGCGGATGCCCACCTGGCGCGCGGCGCGCAAGACGGCGCGGGCCGTGGCGACGGGGTCGTCGTAGGGCCCGCCGTCTGGGCGGTGGTGGACGTAGTGGAACTCGCCGATGGCCGTGTAGCCAGCCTCCAGGCACTCGGCGTAGCAGGCGCGCGTGACGGCCTCAAGGCCCTGGAGGTCCAGCCCATTGGCGAGGGCGTACATGCGCTCCCGCCAGGTCCAGAACGTGTCGGTTCGCGCGGGGTCGCGTCGCTCCACGGTGCCCCGGAGGGCGCGCTGGAAGGCGTGCGAGTGGGCGTTCGCGAAGCCCGGCAGGGAGATGGCTGCGAGGTGGCTCATGGCGTGGGTTCGGCCGGCGCCGCCGTGGGCGGGTGGGGGCGGCCCACGTAGAGGCTCCACCGGCTGGGGCCGTCGGGGGTGAAGGTCACGCCCACGTGCTCGGCGTAGGGGGCGCCCCAAGCGGCGCCGATCTCCGTGGGCTTGGGCTCGCCGGGGCGGAGCCCGCCGCCCGCCTCGAGCGCGCGCTCGAACAGCGCTAGGGGCGTGTGGAAGTAGTCGAGCTTGAGCGCTGGGTGGGGGCCGCCGCGGACGCTCACGAACGCGTCCCCCACCTCGGACGCGGCGGCCTCCTCGGGCCTCCGGTCTGTCTCGGCCTGGACCGCACCGGCCTGGCCGTGCATGTGCTCCACGAAGGGGCGCCAATAGCGGTCGGTCTGGCAGCGGCGCGCGCAGCCGCGGGCGAGGCGCTCCGCGAGGGCCCCCGTGCCATCCTCGTAGGCGTGGAGGTAGGGCGCGAACACCGGGCGCCGCCCCGGGCGCAGGCGGACGCCCAAGATGCCCACCCGGTCGGTGCCCAAGGCGCGCGCGGCGTCTCCCAGGGCGTCGAGCTCGTCGCGCGCGGCCCCGTGGGACTCCAAGATCCGCTGCGTGGCCTCCACGCCCACCGAGCGCCGGAAGTAGAGCCCCGCCTCGATGTCGCCCGTGGGCGTGTCGAGGACGCGGACGAGCATCCAGTCGTCGATCTCGTCCTGGAGGCGGGCGATGGTCTCTGGCAGGTCCGGTCCCAGCCCAGCGGACGCCAAGAAGGCGCCCACGCGAGCCCCGAACTTGGTGCCGCAGCCCAGCGTGAGCACGGCCAGGGCGCCGCACGGGAACACGAAGCCGTACTCACCGAAGTGACGCTCGGCCGCGGCGAACTCCACCCGAAAGCGCGCCGTGGTGGGCCCTACGGGCGCGCCCAGCGCGCGGGCGAGGGCCTCGATGCTCGTCGGGGTCTCGGTCATCTCCTCCCACGAGGACAGCCGGGGAGCGGGCGCTGGGCGGAGGGGGCGCTCACTTGTTCCCCTTGGTGAGCCACCACCAGCGGGACTTGCCAGGGGCCGCCGTCTCCGCCGCGTCCGCACCGGGTTGGGCCTCCTCGGCACCCTCGCCCACCGCGGCGGCGAGGGCGCGCGCGAAGTAGGCCACGGAGGCGAAGCGGTCTGCGGGCTTCTTGGCTAGGGCCCGCTGGACCGTCGCCTCGAGGGCCGGCGAGATCTCGTAGCGCCCCGCCGCTGCCTCCGCGAGAGGGGGCGGCGGCGTCCGCATGTGCATGACCAGGAGATCCGCCTTGACCTTGGACTCGAAGGGGCGGCGCCCCGCCAGGAGCTCGTAGGTCATGATCCCCAGCGAGTAGAGGTCGGCGCGCCCGTCGAGCGGCCTCCCCAAGATCTGCTCGGGGCTCGTGTACTCCGGCGTGCCCAGGACCACGCCGGCGCGCGTGAGCTTCTTGAGCCCCCCTTGGGCCTCCTCGGCATACTTGAGGATGCCGAAGTCGATGAGCTTGGCGAACAGGGGATCGCCCGCCACCGGCGTGATCATCACGTTGTTCCACTTGAGATCGCGGTGGACGATCCCGCGGCTGTGAGCCACGGCGAGCGCCGAGCAGAGCTGCTCGATGACGTGGACCACGTCGTGCAAGGGGGGCGGCGGGGACTGCTTCACGAGCTTGCGCCCCGGGTAGCCGTTCAGGAGCTCGGTGACCAGGAAGGGGCGCCCGGCGTCGTCGCGACCGTGGTCTCGGTAGTGCAGGATGTTCGGGTGCTCCAGGGCGCCCACCGCCTCGACCTCGCGGCGGAAGCGCTCCACCAAGTCGTCGCGGTCCAGGTACTGGTCCAGGAGCACCTTGAGCGCCACGGGCTGCCCCGTGCGCAGCTCCACCGCCCGGAAGACGGCCCCCATGGCCCCCTTGGACAGCGGCCCCTCGACGCGATAACGGGACGCGATGGTGGTTCCGGGCTCGTAGATCAAGGGCTCCTCCTCGAACATCGGGGACCCACGGCGCCCGATCATACGCGAGCCCCGAGCAACAAGCACGTTCCCACACACCTCACCGGCCCAAGAAGCCCCGCGGGCGGGCCGCGCCGTTCCACCCGCCGCCCACGGTGGTATGGTTTGGGCCCCACGCCGCCCCTGACCAGTGGGGGCCTGGAGGTCCGCGATGTCGCCCGTCCGCGCCCGCGCAAAGGGAGAGGCCTGACCCATGCCCCCCACCGTCCTGTGGGTGGTCGCCCTGGCGCTCACGCCGGCGCGCTTGGGGCTCCCCACCCTACCCCCGACGCCCGTCGCCGCCGTCATCGACGTGAGCGACGGGGCCGACGCGGCGCTGGCGCTGGGGCGCGGCTTGGAGCCCGGCACGACGATCGCCTTGAAGGACGGGGCCGCCGTGACCCTGTGGCTCTACCCGGACACGTTGTGGACCGTCGAGGGGCCGGGGCGGTTCGTCGTGGACCCGGGGCGCGTCTTCCCCATAGAGTCCGCCCACGTCCCCGTGAGCGTCTCCGCGCCCCCCTTGAAGCAGGCCCCCATCATCGACCAGGTGACCTCCCTGCCTCGCGCGGGGCGGCGGCTTGGTCCCCCGGCCGGCCCCCTGCACCCGGCGGGCGAGGCCGTCGCGGCGGACCAGCGCGTGCTCAGGTGGAGCGCGCCCCCGGGACGAGATGCCTCGCTCGCCTTGGCGGTGCAGCAAACCGAGGGGACCCTGCGCGTCCTGGAGCGCTGGACGGGCCTGCGTGGTGGGCGGCTCCGAACCTGGGCTCCCCTCAGGGAAGGCCGATGGTATCGCTGGGAGGTCACCGCCGGGGGCGACTCCGCCCAGGCGTGGTTCTACGTGTGGACCGCCGAGGAAAAGGCGGCCCTGCGTCACGCCCTCGCGGGGCCCATTCCCCGGCTCGGGCCGCACCCGGAGACGGCGGTCGCCGCCGTGCGCGCCGTGGCGCTGGAGCGGGCCGGAGCCTGGAGCGAGGCGGCCGCCCGTTGGCGGGAGCTCCTCGCCGCGCGCCCGGGGGCCCCCGGCGTGGCCGCCCGCGTGCGGGCCATCGAGGGGAGGGTCGTGGCGCCCCCACCCCGAGGCCTCCCGGCGCTCATCGCTCGGACGCTTCGGCGCTGAGGCGGTCCAGATTCTCCTGGAGGATGCCCTCGTCGGCGGCGCCCACGAAGTCGTGCACGACGTCGCCGTGCGCGTCCACGAGCACCGTCATGGGGATCGGGCGTACATGGTAAGCCCGGAGCACGGCCCCGGTGGGGTCTAGCAACACGGCGGGGCACATGGGGTGCTCGCGCAGGAAGGCGCGCACCCTGGCAGGGTCCTCGTTGACGATGGTCAAGATGCGGTAGCGACCGCGGCCCGCCTCGCACACGCGGTTGAGCGCCGGGATCTCGGCGCGACACGACGGACACGACGTGGCCCAGAAGTTCACGACCGCCGGCTGCCCCTTGCCGTCCGAAAGGGACACCCACTTTCCGGTCCGTACGTCGCGGAGCCGGAAGTCCGCGGCGGGCTCGCCCACGGGCAGCACGCCGCCGCCGCCGCGCTGGCCGCGCCGGCCCATGTACCCAACGGCCAAATACACGAGCCCAAAGATGGCACCGGCGATCACGAGGTCGCGGAGCCACCCGCGGAGGAAACGAGAGGGGGAGGTCAAGGTGGGCTCCGGGAGCAGGAGGGGAAGGAAATTGCCAGCGGCCGGGATCTCCACCACAAGCGAGGGTGTCATGCAACGCACAAGCGGCCACGTCCAACGCCACCGTCTGCGCCCCGCGGCCCGCTCGGTGGTATGCGCCGCGGTCGCGATCGGTTTCATCTCCAGTCCCCAGGCCCGGGCTCGCCGAGGACGTCCTGTCCCCCGCGGAGGCACGACCCAGGCGCTGGTGGAGCGGTGGGCGGCCGGGGACGCGCTCCGCGGGCTCACCGTGGGCGTCTCGGTGCGCGTGCTCGACGAGCGAGGGGCCCGACCCGTGGCCGCGTTGCACGCCCACACGCCGCTGTACACGGCCAGCGTCGCCAAGGTGCTCACCGCCGTCGCCGCCCTGCGCACGTTCGCGCCCGGGACGCGATGGGTCACGCGGGCGGAAGGGGAGCTAGACGCCCATGGGATCCTCCGCGGCCCCCTCGTCCTGCGCGGCGAGGGGGACCCCAAGCTCACACCCGAGGGGGTCCAGCGGCTCGCCGACGGGTGCTGGGCGCGGGGCGTGCGGGGTGTCCCCCACGGGGTCGTCGTGGACGGCCTGGCCTTTGCGCCGCCAGCCACCCCGCCGCAGTACGACGAGAAGCCCTCCACCGCCGGGTATCGGGCCTCGGTGGGGGCCGTGGGCGCGAACTTCGGGGCGGTGTGGGTGAGCGTGCGGCCCGGGCGGCGGGTGGGCGCGCCGGTGCGCGTGCGCGTCTCGCCAGCGAGCCCCGGCGTGCGGGTGGTCGTCACCGCGCGGACGGTCGCCGGGCGCGACCGCGATCTACGCTATGCCCTGCGCCCAACGGAGGGAGCCCGCACCGAGTTGGTGGTCGGGGGCACCCTTGGCGTGGCGGCGCGGCCCGTGCGCGAGCGGCGACGGGTGCTCCAGCCGGACGCCTGGACCGGTCACCTGTTCGTGGCCGCGCTCCGCCGCCGCGGCGTCCGCGTGACGGGGGGCGTGCGCCTGGCCGAAGCTCGCGCGCCCTCGGGCCCGGTCTTGGCGGAGGTGCAGAGCGAGCCGCTGGAGGAGGCCCTGAGAGATCTCCTCACGTGGTCCAACAACTACATGGCGGAGGTCGTCTTCAAGCACCTGGGGAGGCCGCGAGAACCCGCCGCGGCGAGCGATCCAGCGCGATGGGAGACGGCCCAAGCCACGGTGGCTCGGGTCTTGGGCGACCTGGGAGTGCCTCCCGGTGAGGTCACCGTAGTCAACGGCTCGGGGCTCTACCACGGGACGAGGATCTCGGCGGGGGCTCTCACGGCGCTCCTGGCGCGCGTCCAGCGCGACCCCTCCGTGGGCCCTCGGCTCCGGGCGGCGCTCCCCGTGTCTGGGCGCACGGGCACCCTGGCCCACCGGCTCGGCGGGAGGCTCCGCGGCCGGGTCCACGCCAAGACGGGGACGCTCGACGACGTGGTAACCCTGGCGGGCTACGTGGATACGCGCGGCGGGCCCACGCTGGCCTTCGCTATCCTCGTCAACGGCGCCACGGCGCGCCGCACCGCGACCATCCGGCGCGCGGTGGACGGGCTGGTGCGAGCGCTGGCGCGGCGCTATCGTCGGCGGCACTGACGGCGGACGATGTAGCCCACCTCGCGGCGGTCCAGGGCCTCCTCGGGGGCGAACTGGAGATAGGCCCGGAACTCCGCACAGGCCAAGGTCATGACGCCTTTGTCCTTGTAGAGGTAGCCCAGGTAGCGGTGGGCGTCTGGGTAGAGCTGGTTGGCCTGGGCCACGGTGACGCGGAGGTAGCGCTCGGCGTCTCTGGACTGCCCGCGCTTGAGGGCGATGAGGGCCAGCTCGTAGTTCGCCGCCGGGTCCTCCGGGGCCCGCTTGAGGACGTCCGACAGCAGGGCTTGGGCCTCACGATAGCGCTCCATGCGGCGCAGGGTGGCGGCGAGCTGGATGATGAGGTCGTCCCGGCCCGGGTCCAGGCTCATGGCCTTCCGGAAGTCGTTGAGGGCCGCCTTGAACTTGCCCGCGTCCAGGTATAGGCGCCCTCGGGCGAGGTAGATGTCCGGGCGGATCTTCTTCTTCTCCAGCGGGGTCTTGAACTTTCCGTACGCGCGGATGATGACGGTGTACTCACGGATGGCACGCTTGCGGTTGTCCACACCGCCGATCTCGGTAAGCACCCGCGCCAGGTCCGCGCGCGCGTCGAAGTCCTTGGGGGCCAGGTCGGCCGCCTTGGCGAGATACTCGGCCGCCGTGGGAAGGCTCCCCTTGCTCGCCTCGTTGAGCCCCAGGAAGTGGTAGGCGCGGGCGCTCTCCCCGAAGATCTTCAGGGCCCGGCGGAGGTCGCTGTCGGCGAGCTTGTGCTGCCCCTGGGCAGCGCGAATCCCGCCGCGCAGGACCAGCGCGTCCAGGTTGTCGGGGTCGGACTTGAGCACGTTCTCCACGTGCTCCAGGGACTCGCCGTAGCGCTTGAGCCGGAACAAGGCGTCGGCGAAGTCCACCTCCCCCTCGGGGCTCAGCGCCTTGGCGTCCGCCAGCTCGCGATAGTAGGCCTCCGCCTCCTTGGCGAGGCCCAAACTCAGCAGGAGCTTGGCGAAGCGCTCCTTGACGTCGGTCCGCCGGGGGTCCATCTCGAGGATCCGGCGCATGGTCTCCTTGGCCTTGAGCGTCGCGCCGCTCGCCATCTGGAGCTGGGCCAGCTTCTCCATGAGGGGCAACGGCTCCTGGGAGCTCTTGATCCCCCGCTCGAGGGTCGTGATGGCCTGCCGCTGCATCCCTTCGGCGGACTGGAGTTCGGCCAGGCGGAGGTAGGACGCGTTATAGGACGGGTCCTTGTCGATGATCGTCTGGTAGATGAACTTCGCGGACTTGAGCCTCCCCGCCTTCTTCTCGAAGTCCGCGTGGAGCATGAGCAGGCCGGTGTCCGAGGGGTGTCGCTCCAGGGCCTTGGTGAGCTGCGCGAGACCCGCCTGGCTCCGGTCGGCCTTGATGTAGCTCTCCACCAGCACGCGGCTGAACTCCGCCCCGGAGCACCCCGCACGCTCACACTTCTCCAGGCGGTCCAATGCGTCCTTGGGCTTGCCGCGGCTCATGAACAGGGCGTGGAGCTTGAGCGCCGTGTCCTCGTCGCGGGGCATGAGCTCCAGAGCGCGGTCCAGCGAATAGATCTCCTCCTTGGGCTTCCCCTCGGCCTTGGCGACCGCGGCCCCCAGGCGGTACGCCCTAAACTGCGCCTGCCGGTCCTTCTGGGCCTTGGCCTGGTCCAGGGCCAAGCGCACGTAACGCTCCGCGTCGCTGAAGCGCTTGTCCCCCAACGCGATCTCCGCGAGGCCCAGGAGGGCGCCCGTGTGCTTGGCGTTGGCCGCCAGGAGCCCCTCGAAGGTCGCCCGCGCCTCGTCCGTCTGGCCCGCCTGGAGCTGGGCCTGGGCGAGCCCCACGCGCGCCGCCTGGAGCTTGGGGGCGGCCTCCACGACCTGCTGGAACAGCTTCACCGCCTCAGCCTTGGCCCCTTTGGCGAGGGCCACGCGCGCGGCGAGGTAGGTGCGCCACGGGTTCCCTTCGGGGACGCCCTCGAGCGCGTCGGCTGCCTTCCTCCAGGCTCCCTTGGCGAGGGCGTCGAAGACCGCGAGCTCGGGGTGATCCTTCCGGAACGCGGGGGTCGCCAGCCGCTCCAGCTCCGCCGCCCAAGAGGGGTCGTCCTTGAACACCGAAGGGTACCGGTCGCGCAAGCGGACGAGCCCGTCCACGAGCGCCGCCTTGGCCGCGGCGTCGTTCGGATCTTTCTTGAGGCGCTGGCGCATGGCCTGGAGCTGCCCCACATAGGCACCCACATCGTCCGCCAGGAGCGGCTTGGGCGGGGTCTTCTTGACGATGGTCTTCCGCGGCTTCGTGGTCACGACGGGCTTGCCCGTAGAGCCCGAGAGGGCGCCCACGCCAAAGACACCCACGTCCGTGAGTCCCAGCGCGAGCCCGCCGGCGACCACGACACCCACGACGATGGCCGCGGCCTTGAGCCGCTTCTTGCGGGCCTGCTCCTTCTTGCGTCCCTGGCCGCGACGGCGACCGGACCGGGCTCGTCGGGGCTTGTCCCCCTCGGATCGGGCTCCGGAGCTCGGGCTCGCGGGCATGTCTACGTCGAAGAGGTCATCGGTTACGCCGCGCGCGCCCTCATCCTCCGTGGCCTGCCCCGCGCCTCCCCCGGCTCCCTGTACGAAGAAGGTGGACTGCGTCCTCGGATCGATGGGCGCGTCACTCCCCGCGGCCGCCTGGGGAGACACACCCTGGCCGTCTCGGGCCCAGGCGCCTTCGTTCAAGTTCGCCGCTTGGCCCTCAGGGGCGGCGAAGGGGTCCGCGCCACCCGTCGCAAACGGGTCCGCGCCACCCTGAGAGCCAGGCGTCGCGAACGGGTCCGCGCCACCCTGGGAGCCAGGCGAGGCGAACGGGTCCGCG
>CAYZID010000233.1:0-9939 GCA_964478315.1 uncultured Myxococcales bacterium
CCGACGCCGCCCACACGCGGGATCCAAAGCCGAGTCCCAGAGTAGGTGGCGGATCTGGGGCGGTCCCCGAGCTGCCACCTGCTCCGCCTGGACCCGGGGAGAGGGCGGGGGCGGGGCTGGCAGGGCCGTGTGCGGGTGCTTGCCCGGGCCGCTGCGCCCTGGTGTGCCAGGCCACCCCGGCCAGGCTGGGCCCCACGTGTGAGTCCGATCGAGCTGTGGATCGGCCCGCTCCCTTCGGGTAGCCTCGCGCCATGACACGGTCCGGTCGCGCTGGCGAAGACGATGACGGGGGGGGGCGCCCACGGGGCGGCGAGCATCACCTGGCTCACGCCAGCCACGCGACGGACCTGCCCGAGGTGCTCGCCGAGCGCACGGAGCGCGCAGCGGATCGCGCCATCGAGCGGCTCAGGGCCGACATCCACCTGCCCGACGTGCGCGCCGAGGCGCACCGGGCCCGCGCTTTTTTCGCCGGCATCGGGACGGTGGCGTTGTGGGGGATCCTCGCGATCTACCTGTTGGCCGCGGCCGCGGGGATCGTCGTCGCCCTCCTAGGCGTGTCGCCGCTGGGCACCCTCCACGATTGGTTCATGCACATGGCCGCCTACGCGGTCGTGTTCTCCTTCCTCATCCTCTACATCAAGGCCTACATGCAGGGCCGGCGCCTCGCGCGGGTCGTGATGGCTCTGGCCACGGTCGCTCAGGAGCTCTTCTACGCCTGGGTGTTGGTGGACCTCGTGCCTCCCCGCGCCGTCGTGTTGGCCGCGGGGCCCGGCCCCGAGGTCGTCATCCGGCCGTTCATGCCGTCCCTCTACATCCCCGCGGCGCTCCTCGCCTTGAGCGCTGGGCTCCTGCTCGCCCACCTCCTCCTCGCGCGCCGACGCGCTGGACGGCCGGGCCCAGGGGACGGTGCGAGGGCCTGACGCCGTGGTCGACGCGCACGTCGTGGCGGAAGATGGGACCCCGGAGGCCCTGGCCCAGGTGCTCCAAGACGCTCTCCGAGCCCAGGGGGTGGGGGACGAGCGCGTCGTGCTCACGAACAACCGCGTGCGCCTCGTGAGCGTCCAGCGTCGACCCCGTCGCCCCGCCCAGGTTCGGGTGGCCCGCCGGCTGTTGAGCTTGGGGCCGGACGTGGTCCCCACCATCGCCTCGTTCGCCCACGGCAGCCCCGAGGCCCACGCGGCCTTGCGGCGCGTCATCGCTACGCTCCCGCCTCTTCCCCCTGGCCCGCGCCGGCGGGCGTCGTTGCGCCCAGTGGGTGACCACCATGACCTTCGTCCCATCGCGGGCCTGGAGGCCGCTCGCCTCGACATCGCCGAGCCGCCCGCGGTGAGCTGGGGGAGCCGACGGCGCCTCCGGCGGCCCCAGCGGACCATGCGGCTGGGCAGCTACGTCCCGTCGGTCCCGTACGTCCGCGTCCACCGCGCCCTCGATCATCCCGCGGTGCCCACCTGGTACCTGGGCTTCGTGATCTTCCACGAGCTGCTCCACCACCAGCTCGGCCGCGCCTGGGGACCGCGCGAGCAGGGGCGGGGGAGGGCGGGGCGATGGCACCACGAGGCCTTTCGGCGGGCCGAGGAGGAGCACCCGCGGTTCCGAGAGGCCCGCCGCTGGGAGGGCGTGAACGTCCCGCGCCTCCTCACCGGTCGCGCGCCCTTGCCCTGGGAAGGCTAGCCAGTCGGGGTTGGGGAGCGCGCGACCTCGGCCGCGGGAGGTCGCCTCTCAGCGCTGGGCCGAGCGGACGAGTGGCGCTCGCCCCTGTGCGGTCTCGTCGTTCGCCTGGGAGGTGCGGACGGCTGGGGCGCTGCCGGCGAGGCTATGGCCGGCCATGAGGGAGGCGCTGAGGCCCTTGCTGGGGACCAGGCCGAAGGTGAGCGTGCCGATGGCCGCCAGGCCGGCCGCCCACGCCAGGGCGTTGGACCGGATGATGGCGGCGGGGCGCGCCTCGTCGTGGAAGTAGGCGATGACCAGAACTCGGAGGTAGTACCAGGCGCTGATGGCCGAGTTGATGACCGCCACGATGATGAGCCACAGCAGGTGGGGAGCCTCGCCCGCCTGGCCGGCCGCCGGGGCGTCGGACAGGGCCTCGGTGAAGATGGTCAGCTTGCCCATGAAGCCGGCGGTCGCGGGGATCCCCAAGAGCGAGAGGATGCTCACGGTGAGCACGAGCGCCAACCACGGGCGGCGCTTGGCCAGGCCCGCGTAGGCCTGGTCGTTGATGTCTTCGATGCCGTCGCCTGCCACCGCGGCGGCCACGGCGAAGGCCCCAGCGTTCGCGAAGGTGTAGGCCACGAGGTAGAAGATGAGGCCGCTGCCCAGGACATTGGCTGGGATGTCGGCGCCGCCGGCGCTGGGGCGCGTGATGAGCGCGATGAGGATGTAGCCCGTGTGGACGATGGCCGAGTAGGCGAGCATCCGCTTGAGGCTCCGCTGGCGGAGCGCCATGAGGTTGCCGCCCACCATGCTGAGCACCGCCAGGCCCGCGATCATGGCCTCCCAGCCACCGTGGGCGCCCGTCCGCATGGAGTCATCGCCGAAGGCCGTGAGGAGCACGCGGGCGAAGGCGCCAAACCCGGCCGTCTTGACGGCCACGGCCATGAAGCCGCTGACCGAGGACGGGGAGCCCTCGTAGACGTCAGGGACCCACATGTGGAAGGGCGCCGCCGCGACCTTGAAGGCGAAGGCGGCGAGGACCAGCACCATGGCGAAGGTCGTCATGGGGTTGTCGGCGAGGCCGGCGGTGTCGCGGAGGGCGCGGCCGATGTCCACGAGATCGAGGCTGCCGGTCACGCCGTAGAGGTAGGCGAACCCCAGGAGCAGCAGCGCGGAGGCGAAGGAGCCCATGATGAAGTACTTGAGCGCGGCCTCGATGGAGAAGGCGCTCTGCCGCTTGAAGCCTGCGAGGACGTAGACGGCGATGGACATGACCTCCAGGGACACGAAGAGCGTGAGGAAACCTCGGGCCTGGACGAGGCCGAGCATCCCCGCGACGGCGAAGGACACGAGGGCGTAGTACTCGGCGTGGTCGGACTTCTGCGCCGGGAGGTAGTGGACGGCGGTAAGGGTCGTCAGGGCGGCTCCCACCAGGATGACGGCCGACAGCGCCAGTCCGAACCCGTCGATGGCCAGGGCGCCAGCGAGCTGCCCGTGGAGCTCGACGGGGAGCTGGGTCCAAATCCACCACGTGGCACCCAAAGCGGCGGCGAAGCCCAGGACAGTGAGGTACCCGAGCCAGCCCTTGAAGGTGCCGGCGGGGGAGAAGACGCCCGCCATGAGGACGAGCAGCCCCATGAGGGTGACGATGAGGAGCGGAGACAGCAGCGCGAGATCGGGCAACATCAGCTCACTCCGTGGGGGTGGCGCCGTCCGCGACGCGGATCAGGGAAAGGAGGGAGGGCGCCTCACCCGGGGCACGCTCCTGCAGGGCGACCTGGCCTCCGCCTTGGATCTTCTGGCGCTCGCCGTCGCGTACCTGCTCGACCGTGGGGCGCGTGGCGCCCACGAGGTCGTCCACGGTGGCGTGGATGGGGGCGAGGAAGAAGTTCGGGAACAGGCCGATGAAGAAGATGGCAGCGATGAGGGGGACGACGCTCAGGATCTCCCGGAGGCTCATGTCCTTGAGGTGCTTGTTCTTCTCGTGGGTGATGGGCCCGTAGAACACCCGACGGACCACGGTGAGCATGTAGACCGCGCCCAAGACCACGCCCGTCGTCGCGAGGACGCCGAAGATGATGGTCAGCATGGGCCAGCTCGTGGCGCTGAGCCCGGGGTAGATGGGGAGGGCTTCTTGGAAGGTGCCGCTGAGGATGAGGAACTCGCCCACGAACCCGTTCGTTCCCGGCAGCCCGATGGAGCTCAGCATGACGACGACGAAGAGCGCCGCGAAGATGGGGATGGACACGGCGACGCCGCCGTAGTCCCGGATGGCTCGGGTGTGGGTGCGCTCGTAGATGAGGCCCACGAGGAGGAACAGGGCGCCGGTGGAGATGCCGTGGTTGATCATCTGGAGGATGGCTCCCTCCACGGCCTTGGGGGTCAGGGCCACGATCCCCAGGACCACGAAGCCGAGGTGACTCACGGAGGAGTAGGCGACGAGCTTCTTCACGTCGTTCTGCGCGAAGGCCATCATGGCGCCGTAGACGATGCCCACCACTGCCAGGACGAGGAGGAGCGGCGAATAGGTACCCATGGCCTCGGGGAACAGCGGCAGCGAGAATCGCAGGAGCCCGTAGGTCCCGAGCTTCAGCATGACACCGGCCAGGATGACCGAGCCCGCCATGGGCGCCTCGGTGTGGGCGTCAGGCAGCCAGGTGTGGAAGGGGAAGATGGGGACCTTGATGAGGAAGGCGAGAGAGAAGGCCGTGAAGAGCCAGAACTGCTCGGAGCTGCTGAGCTTGAGAGACAGGATGGCGCCGTAGTCGAAGCTGTAGCCCGCCTGGATGTACAGGTAGAGGATGGCCACGAGCATGAGGAGGCTGCCGGCGAGCGTGTAGATGAAGAACTTCACCGTGGCGTAGATGCGGTTCTTTCCACCCCAGATACCGATGAGGAGATACATCGGCACGAGCATGAGCTCCCAGAAGAGGTAGAAGAGCAGGAGGTCCGTGGCTACGAGAGCGCCGATCATGGCGGCCTCGAGGACGAGCATGCTCGCCACGAACTCGCGCACCCGGTGCTTCACGGCACCCTGAGAGCCAATGAGGACGATGGGCGTGAGGAAGGTCGTGAGCAGGACGATCCAGAGGCTCACGCCGTCGAGGCCCAGGGACCAGCCCGCGCCGATGGATGGGATCCAGGCGAAGTGTTGGGTCCACTGGAACCCTGAGACGTTCGGGTCGAAGCCACCGAGGAGCGGCAGCGAGAACACGAACTCGGCGAGCGAGACCATGGCGCCCACACCCCGGTGGGCCGCCTTCTGCTCGGGTGGGATGAACATCGTCAGCAGCGCACCGAACAATGGCAGCGCGATGAGGATGGTGAGGAGGGAGGTCGTCTCGGCGCCCATCGTCGTCTCTCCTTGCCTTACGCGACCGCGTAGGCCAGCAGGACGGCCAAGCCGACGACCACGGCCGTCACGTAGGCTTGCACGTCACCGGTTTGAAGCTGTCGCAGGCCAGCGCCCGCCACGTCGGCGAGCTTGGCGACCCCGTGGACCAGGCCCTTGTCGATGATGGCGCGGTCGATGCCACGGTAGGCGAGGTCCGACAGCTTGGCGAAGGGCCGCACGACCAGGGCGTCGTAGATCTCGTCCACGTACCACTTGTTGTAGAGGACCTTGAACCAGACGGCGTCCACGGGGGCCACGGGGAGCTTCTCGTTGGGGCGCTTGTACATGGAGCGAGCGACACCCCAGCCCAGGAGGGCGATGGCCACCGAGATGCCCATGTAGAGGATCTCGGTGCCAAGCTCGTGGTTGTAGTGGAAGACGTGCTCCGCGGCCGAGAAGACGGGGGCCAAGAAGCCTTCCAGGATGTTCCAGTGCTCGAAGCCGAGCGCGTGTCCCACCGCGATGGGCAGGCCCAGGAGGCCGCCGAAGGCGGCGAGGAAGCCGAGGACGATGAGGGGCGTGGTCATGACCCGTTCCTCGTGGGCGTGCTCCCAGGTGTGCGCGTCGCCGCGGTACTCACCCTCGAAGGTGAGGTAGTACAGGCGGAACATGTAGAACGCCGTGAGCAGCGCGGCGAGGGCGCCGAGGATGTACGGGATGGTGTGGGGTGGGGCGCCGTTTTGGCTGGAGGTGGCCGCCGTGAAGAGGATCTCGTCCTTGGAGAAGAAGCCCGAGAACAGCGGGATGCCCGAGATGGCGAGCGTGCTGATGTAGAACGTGCGGGCCGTGATGGGGAACTTCTTCTTGAGGCCGCCCATCTTGCGGATGTCTTGCTCGTGGTGGAGGCCGTGGATGACGGAGCCCGAGTCCAAGAACAGGCAGGCCTTGAAGAAGGCGTGCGTCATGAGGTGGAAGATGGCCCCCACGAAGCTCCCTACGCCGATGGCTAGCACCATGTACCCGAGCTGGGAGACGGTGGAGTAAGCGAGGACCTTCTTGATGTCGTACTGGACCAACGCCATGGTCGCCGCGAACAGCGCGGTGGCGCCGCCGACGGTGGCGATGACGGTCATGGCCGTGGGGCTGAGCACGTAGAGGAAGTTGAGGCGGGCCATCATGTAGACGCCGGCCGTGACCATGGTGGCCGCGTGGATGAGGGCGCTCACGGGCGTCGGGCCGGCCATGGCGTCAGGGAGCCAAACGTAGAGGGGGATCTGGGCCGACTTGCCGGTGGCGCCCACGAAGAAGAGGAGCCCGATGAGGGTGACCGTGAGCTCTCGGTTGTGGGCCACGGCGGCGGTGAGGCCGGGCTCGTGGGGGTTCAAGACGCCGCCAGCGCCAAAGACGGCGGGCAGGCGGAGGAAGTCGAGGTCACCCTGGCTGTAGAACAGCAGGATGAAGATCCCCAAGAGGAAGCCGAAGTCGCCGATGCGGTTGACGACGAAGGCCTTCTGCCCGGCGGCAGCCTTCTGCGCGTCGGTGAACCAGAAGCCGATGAGGAGGTAGGAGCACAGGCCTACGCCCTCCCAACCCACGAAGAGGATGAGCAGGTTCTGCCCGAGGATGAGCAGGAACATGCTGAACATGAACAGGTTGAGGAAGGCGAAGTAGCGCCAGTAGGCCTTGTCGTCCCACATGTAGCCGATGGAGAAGATGTGGATGAGGCTCCCCACACCGGACACCACCAGCAGCATGATGGCCGACAACGGGTCCACCATGAAGTCGACGCTCACGTGGAGCGTGTCGGACTGGATCCACGACCAGACGTGCGCCGTGACCGCGCGATAGGCCTCGTGGTCGCCCGCGAGCGCCCCCACCTCCGTCGGGATGCCCAGGAGCTCGGCGAGGACCAAGAGAGCCAGGAGGAACGCCAGCACGGGCGCTCCCACCGCGATGGTCGTGACCAGGCGCTTGGGCATGCTGTGGCCGAACAGGCCGTTGATGAACGCCCCGATCGCCGGCAGGACGACGATCCAGGGCAGGATGGCAGATTCGTGGGTCATGGGACCGACTCCTACCGGGGTGGGGGCCTAGGTGCGGAGGGCTGGCGGAGGGCTAGTGGCGGAGCGCGTTCATCTGGTCGACGTCGACCGACTTCCGGTGACGGAACAGGCCGATGACCAACGCGAGCCCCACAGCGGCCTCGGCGGCCGCCACGGCGATGACGAAGAAGGTGACCAGCTGGCCTGTGGTGTCGGCGCGAAAGCGCGCGAAGGCGATGAACGTGAGGTTCACCGCGTTGAGCATGATCTCCACCGACAGCAGCACGATGAGGGCGTTACGGCGCGCCAGCACGCCGACGGCCCCGATGGAGAACAGCACGAGGGCGAGGATGAGATACCAGCTCAGCGGGATGGTCGCGGGCATGTCAGAGGGTCCTCTTGGCTAGGACGACGGCGCCAACGATGGCGACGAGGAGGAGGATGGACGTGAGCTCGAAGGGGAGGAGGAACTGCCGGAAGAGCAGCTCTCCCATCTGGTCCACGGTGCCCAAGGTCTTCACCGACTCCAGGCGCATGAAGGTCGCCGCGGACGCGTCGCTCGCCGTGCTCACGAGGCTGATGGCCTTGACCGCGATGAACCCCACGGCCAGGGCGCCCACGCCCTTGGCCACGGTGAAGCGCTCGTCGCCGAGCTCCTCGTCGCGGAGGTTCAAGAGCATGATCACGAACAGGAACAACACCATGATGGCGCCGGCGTAGACCATGATCTGGAGCACCGCCATGAGGTGCGCCAGGAGCATGACGTAGAGCCCCGCCATGAAGAAGAAGGACACGACGAGCGCCAACGCGGCGTAGATGGGGTTCCGACCCGTGGGCGGGAGGACCACCATCAAGGAACTCACGACGGCGCCGAGGGCGAGGAGGAAGAAGAGGACGTGCGCGAGCATCACTGCGCTCCGGGCCGAGGGTCAGGACCAGGCCGGCAGCGGCTTGCCCTCGAAGGGGCACCCGCCGTGGTCGATGTGGGCTTGGAATTCGTCGCGGAACTTGTTGATGAAGCTCACGACCGGCATCTGGGCGGCGTCGCCCAGGGCGCAGATCGTGTGGCCGCCGATGCCCGAGGCGATGTCGAGCAGGAGGTCGAGGTCCCCCGGCTTGGCGAGGCCTGCCTCGACCTGGTCGATGAGGCGGGCCATGAAGCCCGTCCCCTCGCGGCAGGGGGTGCACTGGCCGCAGGACTCGTGGGCGTAGAAGTGGCTCATGCGCTGGAGCGCGCGCACCATGCACGTGCCCTCGGCGAAGACGATGACGCCGCAGGTGCCGAGCATGGAGCCCACCCCACGGAGCCCGTCGATACTCATGGGCAGGCCCTGGATCTCCTCAGGGAGGAGCACCGGGCAGGAGGACCCGCCGGGGATCACGGCCTTGAGCTTTCGCCCTTCGAGGATCCCGCCGGCGACCTCCTCGATGACGCGGTCCAAGGGCACGCCCGTGGACAGCTCGTAGACGCCGGGCTTGTTCACGTGCCCGCTGATGCCCATGAGGCGAGTGCCGCCGTCGCCCTCGATGCCCAGGTCCACCCACCAGGGCGCGCCATGCTCGATGATGAGGGGGACGGCCGAGATGGTCTCGACGTTGTTGATGAGGGTGGGGTTGCCGAAGGCGCCGACCACGGCCGGGAAGGGCGGCTTGAGACGGGGCTGGCCGGGCTTGCCCTCCAGGGACTCGAGGAGAGCGGTCTCCTCCCCGCAGATGTAGGCGCCGGCCCCCGGGTGGACGTAGATGTCCAGGGAGTAGCCGGTTCCCATGACGTTGGCGCCGAGGATGCCGGCAGCGTAGGCGTCCTCGATGGCCTTGGTGAGGGTGCGAATGGGGTTGTAGAACTCGCCGCGGATGTAGATGTAGACGGTGTGGATATCCAGCGCCATGGAGGTGATGACGCAGCCTTCGATGAGGCGGAACGGATCCCGGCTGAGGAAGTAGCGATCCTTGAACGTCCCGGGCTCGCCCTCGTCGCCGTTCACCACGAGGTACTTGGGCTTGTCCGTGTCCTTGGGGAGGAAACCCCACTTCACGCCGGCGGGGAAGCCGGCACCGCCTCGCCCCCGAAGCGCGGCGCGCTTGACCTCGTCCACGACCGCCTGCGGGCCCATGTCGTGAGCCTTCATCACGGCGCGAAAGCCTCCGGCGGCCCTATACGTGGCCAGGTCCCGATAGTCCTTGCCGTCGCCGAGGCGATGGAGGTGGTGGTGTACCGTGATGGCCATCAGTCCTCCCGCTTAGCCAGGTCGTCGAGAAGCGCCTCGACGGACGCCGGGGTGAGCCGCTCGTGGTAGTCCTCGTTCACCATCATCGCCGGGCCGGTGCCGCAGGACGCGAGGCACTCGACCGCTTCGAGGGTGAACTTGTTGTCGGCCGTCGTCTCGCCCACCCCGATGCCGAGCTTCTTCTGGATGGCGTCGAAGATGTTGTCGGATCCGCGGAGGTAGCAGGCGACGTTCTTGCAGACCTGAAGATGGTACCGCCCGACCGGCTTCTTGCGCAGCATGGTGTAGAAGGTCGCGGTGTTGATGACCTTCGCCTCGGGTAGCTCCAGCCTCGTGGCCACCAGGCTCATCGCCTCCGCCGTGAGGTAGCCAAACTCGCGCTGCGCCACGTAGAGGGTCGGGATGAGCGCGGCGTATCGATCCGGGTACCGAGCGCAGATGGCGTCGATCTGCCGCTCGGCCTCGGGGCTGAAGGCCAGTGCCATGGGCTTACCTCGTGGATGTCAAGTGATTCCGCATATTTCCGGCCGCAGGCGGGCCCGAACATAGTTGGCTTGTAGGGGGGTGTCAAGACAAACCAGGGGGGCCTGAGAGCCGCTTAGCCAAAGGCGATAGTGGGTTTCCTGTGGGGCTCTCGAAGGAAGGGGTGAGGGCGTCCGCGGAAGGGGGGCGAGGGGGCTGGTTG
>CAYZID010000234.1:0-9895 GCA_964478315.1 uncultured Myxococcales bacterium
GACGCGCATGGTGCGTGCAGCGGCCGTCGCGGCGACGGGAGGCTTTTCAGGATGCGAACTAAGAGGGTGTCGGGACAGTCGGAACGAGCATGGCGCCAGCGACGTGGTTTCAGGCGCCTACGCGAAGAGGGGGCGTCCTGGTGGCACGGAACCGACGACGACCCGGGGGTCTTGTCCATTCGCAGGCCGACTCGACCACCCGAGCGTCGTACACCAAGCGTCGGGACTCTGTCACCGGCTCCCGCCCTTCGTCTCAGGTGCTCTCGCTCCAGTCCACGAACACCGGAGCCACGCCGAACAGCGCCAGCGTGAACGCTGCCGGGGCGTTGAACGACGGATACGTCGCGTAGAACATGCCCTGGGCGAAGATCCCCACGTGGAAAGCCAACACCCACGCCATCGCGGGGCGCGCCGGGGGCACACCGAGCCGCCGCGCCGCCCGAACCATCACCGCGAGACGCGGGAGCACGAGAGCCCCCAAGCCGATGATCCCGCTCTCCACGAGATGCTCCAGGTAGAAGCTGTCCACGTGGAACTTCACGAACTCCTTGCTCTCGTGAAGCTGGTCATAGGACGCGAGCCCCACGCCCCCCGCGTGCTGGTTGCCAAACATCCAGCTCAACAGGGGACTGTCGCTCCGATTGAGCGCGTCGATCCACGAGCCCCACAAGCTCAACCGCCCCGAAGCCGCTTGGTCCACCACCGAGGTCTCCATGCCCGAGACCAGAATCCCCCCGAGAAAGGCCGTCACCATGAGCCCCAACACCGCCGCCCAGATCTGCACCCGCGGCCGCCGAAGGGTCACGTAGACAAACCCCGCCGCCAGCATGAAAACCAACACGTTGCGCGACCGAGCCAAGAACACGAACCCCAGCGCGACGATCTGGATGGAGACCACCACGGCGAGCCAGAAGAGACGGTTCCTGGGGCGACGAGCCAAGTAGGCGAGCACCGAGAGCGCCGCCGTCACCTGGAGGAGCTGCGCGTAGTAATTGGGGTTCGAGTAGGAAAACGACATCCGCGCGGACTCCTCCGCCGGCAAGAGGGCGGTGGGCGCCCGCTGAAAGAGCACGGCATACAGCCAGTTCCCGCCAAGCACGACCGCCACCATCACCGCCAAGACGAAGACGTCCCGGCGCGTCCGGACCAGCGCCGGTATGATGATGAAAGTGAACAAGCTCCAGGAGAGGTACAGCCCGAAGACCTTCACCGAGAGCTCCCCGCGCGTGAACCCGATGAGGAAAAACACGAAAGGGAACACGAGAGAGAGCTGAGCGAGCCGCATGACGCGCGGATCACGCACCGCGCGCCGCAAGCGCCAACTGTTGAGGAGCACACCACCGACCAAGAAGACCGCGATGAAGGCCACGACGGCGTAGGGACGCAAGTTGTAGACCCGCAGGCGCCACGCCTCGGGGATAGCGACGTTGTTCGGCCACGGCAAGACGATCGCATACAAGGCAAACAGCGCGAACGCCAAGCGCGGGACGGCCGACCGCCGGACCGGCGCGAGCGCGGCGCGGGAGTAGGGCTGCGCGAAGGCCATCGTCACGCCCCACAGAGGTCTTGAGCGCGAAGACCTGGCGGCGGCGAGGTCAAAGCTCGCCTCGGGCGCGCTGGGCGGCTTGGGGCTCGCCCAGGCGGTCGTAGAGGGTCGCCAGCCGCTGGCGCAGGGCGCCGTCACGCTGGGCGTAGACCAGCGCCCGCTGTAGCTCGCGCACCGCCTCGCGGAGATCCCCACGCCCCTCCGCCAAGCGGCTCGCCAACCGGTGCAGATGCGCCTGCACGTCGTCGTCCTCCGGCCCGAGCTTCCGCAGCTCCTCCAACGCCACCGCCAGCCGGTCCAAGTCCCCCACCTGCGCCAACATGTCCGCCTTCGCCACCAAGGGCGCCAACGACCGCTCCCCCCCCTGACGCCACGCCTCGTCAAAGAGGTGCCACGCCTCCTCGAACCGCCCCGCACGCTGGCTCACATACCCCTGCGCCAAATACCCCACCTCCAACCACCGCCGCGCCGCGGACAAATCCTGTCCCTCCCCCGCCGCCTGCGCCGCACCCCCACGCCCCAGCGCCTCCGTCGCCAACCGCGCCAGCCGCCCGTCCGTCCCCGGACGCCGCGCCAACGCCGCCACATACGCCCGACGCAACGCCACCGCGTCCGGGAATACACCCAACGCCCGGTCGTACACCCGAAACGCCTCCGCCCACCGCCCCCGCCCCGTGAGCCGCCGCGCCACCATCCCCGCCAGCCGCGCCTCCGCCCGCACGAACCCGTCCAACAACCCCGGCACCTGCGCGTACCCCAAGACCTTGCCCGCGATGACCCAAGGCCCCGCCTTCCCCGAACGCGCCGCCCGAACCGCAAACGGCAACGCCGCCCCCGCGTCACCCGCCTCCAACTCCACCCGCGCACGCTCCCACAAGGCATCCCGCTCCGTGGGCGCCAACTCCACCGCCCGCGCGCTCAACCGCCGCGCCACGTCCCGCGCCGCCTCCCCGCCCCGCCGCAGCGCCACCTCCGCCCCCAACGTGAACAGGTAAAAGTCCGCCGGGTGCTCCCCCAACATCAGCGCCAAGTCCACGCGCCCCGGCTTCCCCTCGTCCAACGCCTGCCGCGCCGCCGCCCCCCACGCCCGCGCACCGTGCATCGTCGCGTGACGCCCCGTGAGGACCAGCCCCGCTACCAACACGACCACCCCCCAGGAGGACAGCGACACCGCACGCCCACGCCCCAACCACGCAAGCCACGACGGCCGACCGCGCCCCCCGGCCCCCCGCCGCGCGAGCTTCGCCGCCGGATACCCGGCCAACGCCCCCAAGAGCGCCACCGCCGCGTACCCCACGCCGGGCAGCGCCAGCGAAAAGTCCACCGTGTTCTGGAGCGCCACGGCCGCCACCGCCACGCCGGCCGCCAGGAGCTCGGGCTTGCGCCGCACGGCGAGGAGGCGCCCCAACCAGCCGCCGCCCACCAGGAGACCCACGAGCAGCGCCACCGGAATCCCCCACGCCGCCGCCAGGCGCAGCCCCAGGTTGTGCGCGAAGTCCACGAACCCGCCGTCCCAGCTCTCCATGAAGCGCGACGCCTCGCGCGGAAAAGCCCCGAGCCCCACACCCGACCACGGGTGGGCCGCCACGACACCCGCCCCCACGTGCCAACGCTGAGCCGCCTCGGACCAGTCCAAGAGCCCCTGCCCCGCCGCCTGGGCCTGCGGGGGACGCAGCCCCCAGACCAAGAAGGCCCCGGCCGCGCTGAGCCCCAACACGCCCAGGAGCACACGCCCGAGCTGCCCGCGCGCCGCCGAGTCCGGCTCCGCCTGGAGCCAGCTCACCACCCCGAGCGTCCCGAGGGCCGCCAAGACCAGGAGCAGGTTCGCGCGCGACCCCGTCGCCAAGATGCCCACGACCAGGGTCGAGAGGATGCCCAGGTGCAGCGTCCCGCGCGGCCCCTCGCGGCGGCCGCTCCACATCCCGAAGGCCGCGAGCGCGCCCAGCAGCATGAGCGCCCCCGCGTGGTTGGGGTTCACGAAGCTCGTCAGGAAGCCGAGCCCGTGAGGCGGCAAGGTGGGGCGATAGACGCCGTAGATCCGGTCGGTGCCCACGAGGACCTGCACGACGCCCACCGCCAAGGTCGCCAGAGCCGCCAGCTCCACGGCCGCGAGCACCGCCCGGGCGCGCCCCTCGCGGGCCAAGGTCGAGCCCAACACGAAGACCGCCAGGGCGCCCGCGAGGGACACCCACGCCGTGGCCGTGGCCGGCCCGTCGAGGGTCATGGGCATCCACGACGGCGGCGACACGTCCAGCGCCTGCGCCGCCGCCGCGCGCGCCGCCGCCGAGGCCGGCGCCAAGGCCGCCACCAGGGCGCGAGGGAGCGGCACCCACTGGAAGAAGGTCCACGCCAGCGCCACGAGGAGCCCGAGCCCCACCCAGCCCAAGATCAACCGCTGGCCGTGCCGGGCGCGGGCGCGCCCCACGACCGCCACGCCGGCCAGGGCCAGGCCCGAGAGCACGAGCCGCGAGGGCAGGTGCACCCCGCCGAAAGCCAGGGCCGCGCCCACCAAGAGCACGATGACGAGGGCGCCCGCGCCCCCCGCGCGCGTGAACTCGTGGGCCAGGGCGTCGCGCACGGCCTGGACCCGGTGGCCGAGGCCGCCCACCTACGCCCCGTCCGAGTCCGCCGTGTAGGCGCTGGAGTAGCCGTACCGGTGGCCGTAGCGATAGCCGTAGCCGTAGCCGTAGCCGTAGCCGTAGCCGTAGCGATACCCGGCGCGGGGCTCCTCGCGGTAGTTCAAGACCGTCCCCAGCATGTGACCGCCCACGGACTGGAGCTGTGTGTAGGCGTGCCGCAGGGCGTGGCGCGAGGTGCGGCCCGCACGGACGACGACCAGGCAGCCGTCCACCTGCCCGGCGAGGACCATGGCGTCGGCCACCGGGCCCGTGGGGGGCGAGTCGAAGATGACCGTGTCGTATTGCTCCCGCATCTCCGCGAAGAGCTCCTGGAACCGCGGCGTGTGCAGAAGCTCGGCAGGGTTGGGAGGGATGGGGCCACACAGCAAGACGTGCAGCCCGTTCGCCGTCTCCTGGACCTGGGAGGCGAGCTCGCCCTCGCCCACGAGCAGGCGCGTGAAGCCCCTGTCCGTGGGGAGGCCGCAGGCCTTGCCCAGCCGCGGCCGCCGCATGTCCGCCTCCACGAGGAGCACGCGCGCCCCGCTGGAGGCCATGGACAGCGCCGTGGACAGGGCCACGGTGGTCTTGCCCTCGGAGGGCTCGGCGGACGTGATGAGGAGGCTCTTGAGCTGCTTGGTCGTCCCCATGAACAGCAGGTTCGTGCGCAGGGCGCGGAAGGCCTCCGCCACGCGCGAGGTGGGGTGGTCGGCGATGTAGAGCTCGTGGCCGTACTTGGGCTTGGCGGCCGCGCCGTCCGCGCCCGCGGCGACGTCCTCGGGCTCGTCGGGGTCCCGGGCGATGACGGGGACCACGCCCAGGACCTTCTGGCCCAGGCGCTCCTCGATCTCCGCCCAGCCGCGGATGCGCGTGTCCCCGTACTCCAACAGGTAGGCCAGCAGCAGCGCCAGCAGGAAGCCACCCGCCGCCGAACCGAAGAGCACGACGCCCCGCCGCGGCCACACCTCGGGCGCCTGCACGGCCGGGTCCATGAGGCGCACGTTGTTCGTCTCCACCTGCGCCGAGGCCCGAGTCTGGATGTGCCGCTGGTTGATCTCGTCGTACTGCTTCTTGTACTGGGTCTCCACGGCCACGAGCCGGGCGTACTCGCGCTCCACGTCGGCGAGCGCGGTCTCCTCGGCGCGGGCGCGCTCCAGCTCGGCCTTGACCCCCGCCTCGTAGCGCACCCACTGCTGGTACTCGCGGCGCACGCTCTCGGCGAGCCCCTGGACCTCCAAGCGCAGCGAGCGGCTCAGCGAGCGCAGCTCGGTCTTGAGCGCCACGACCTCCGGGTGCTTGTCCAGGTAGCGCGTGCGCAGGGCGGCCAGCTTGGCGCGCAGGTCCGAGACCTTGCGGCGCATGTTGCGGATGACGGCGTCCTGGAGGATGTCGGCGGCGGCCAGGTGGTCGATGTCGGGGCTCTCGCGGTAGGCCGCCAGGGCCGCCGAGCGCTTCTGGAGCTCCAACACCTTGAGGCGCGCCTCCGTGAGCCGGGCGCTGAGGGTCGCCACGCGCTCGTCGATGGCCTTCTTGGAGTTGGGGATGGTCCCCACGTTGTGCTCCACCTCGTAGGCCCGCGTGCGGTCCTGGGCGTCGTGGTAGGTCTTGGCCCACTTCTTCTCGAGCTCGTCCAGATCCCCCAGCGCCTCGGTGACGGCCTTGCGCTTGTGGTCCAGGTTCTCGTCCTCGTAGGCCCGCGCCACGGCGTTCACGACGCGCTGGGCGAACTCGGGGTCCGTGTCCTCCATGCGGATGTTCACCAGCATGGAGTTCTCCACGGGCTTGACCTCCAGCCGCTCGCTGAGGACCGTGGGCATGTCCGCCTCGGTGAGCATCTTGCGCCGCGTGGCCGGGTCCAGCTCGTCGTGGCGCTCGTCGAGCTTGAGCAGGTGCTCGCTGTTCCACAGGCCCAGGCGGTCCAACACGCGCTCCATGACCGGGCGGCTGCGGATGATCTCGTACTGGGTCTGGAAGTACATGAGCTGCCCGCGGTAGTCCGTGGGGCTGCCCAAGCGCACGACGTCGTTGGTGTTGGCCAGGATCTGCGGGGCGCGCCGGTCGATCATCACGCGCGCCGTGGCGCGATAGCGCGGCGCCTGCTCCCGCAGCCACAGGTAGCCCGCGGCGCCGCCCGCGGCCGTGAGGAAGATCACGAGGAGCTTGCGGCGGAACAGGACCTGGAGGTGGCCGCGGAGCTGGGCGAGGAGGCTCTCCTCCTCACCGGGCTCGCCCAAGGGGCCACCGCCGCCGGGGCCCCCCGGGCCGAGCGCAGCCCCGGAGACGCCCTGGGTGCCGCCGGGCGGCGAGGCCTGCGGGAAGGTCGAGCTGGAGGTAGGCGCTGTCATCGGACCGCTTGGTTGCCCCGGATCGGTGGGTTGATCACGGGGTCACCCCTGGGCCGTGGGTCCGGCGAGCTCCACGCGCGCCCGCTCCCACCAGGCGATGGTCTCGCGGAGCCCCTCCTCGAAGGGGATGCGCGCCTCGAAGCCGAACAGCTCCCGCGCGCGCTCCACCGAGAGGGCGCGGCGAGGCTGCCCGTTCGGCTGGTCGGTCTGCCAGCGCAGCTCGCCCTCGAAGCCCGTGAGGCGCGCGATCATCTCGGCCAGCGCCCGGATGGTGATCTCCTGCCCCGTCCCCAGGTTCACGGGCTCCGGCCCGTCGAAGCGCTCCGCCGCGAGGACGATGCCCCGCGCCGCGTCCCGCACGTGGAGGAACTCGCGGCTCGGCGACCCGTCGCCCCAGACGTCCACGTGGTCCGCCCCCGACTCGCGCGCCGCCACGCACTTGCGGATGAGCGCCGGGATGACGTGGGAGGTCTGGAGGTCGAAGTTGTCGCGCGGCCCGTAGAGGTTCACGGGCAGCAGATAGATGGCGTTCATGCCGTACTGCTGCCGATACGCCTGGGCCTGCACGAGCAGCGCCTTCTTGGCGATCCCGTAGGGGGCGTTCGTCTCCTCGGGGTAGCCGTTCCACAGGTCGTCCTCGCGGAAGGGCACGGGCGTGTACTTGGGGTAAGCGCAGATGGTCCCCAGGACGACGACCTTGTCTACCTCGGCGAGGCGGGCTTGCTCCAAGAGCTCCACGCCCATGATGAGGTTGTCGTAGAAGAAGCGTCCGGGGTTCATGCGGTTGGCGCCGATGCCGCCGACGACCGCCGCCAGGTGGATGACCACGTCCGGGCGGGCGTCATCCAGCATCCGCCGGACGTTCGCCCGGTCGCGGAGATCGTACTCGGCGCTGCGGACGACGAAGGGCTCCGCCACGCCGCGCGCCCGCAGCTCCTCGCACACGAAGCCACCCAGGAAGCCGGCGCCTCCCGTGACCGCCACGCGCTTGCCCGCCAGGGGCCCCTCCACCTCACCCATCATCGCTCTCCTCGCTCGGCGCCGCTCCCCGGCACGGTCGCGTGCAGCCCCGCGTCCCGCAGGGTGCGCTCGGCGCGGGCCTCGTCTCGGTCGTGATCCACCATGAGATCCACGAGGTCCGCGAACCGCGTCTTGGGCGCCCAGCCCAGGGCCTCGCGGGCCTTGGTGGGGTCGCCGAGCAGCAGCTCGACCTCGGTGGGGCGGAAGTAGCGGGGATCCACGCGCACCAACGTCTGGCCCACGCGGGCCCCGTCGCCCGCCTCGTCCGCCGCGCACACCCCCACCTCGTCCACGCCCTCCCCCTCCCAGCGGAGCGGGAGCCCCACGCGGGCGAAGGCGCGGTCCACGAAGGCGCGCACCGTGTGCGTCTCGCCCGTGGCGACCACGAAGTCGTCCGGCGCGTCCGCTTGCAACATGCGCCACATGGCGTCCACGTACTCGGGCGCATAGCCCCAGTCCCGCCGCGCCGACAGGTTGCCGAGGTAGAGCGTGTCCTGGAGCCCCTCGGCGATGCGCGCGGCGGCCCGCGTGACCTTGCGCGTCACGAAGGTCTTCCCGCGCCGCGGGCTCTCGTGGTTGAACAGGATGCCGTTCGTGGCGAACAGCCCGTAGGCCTCGCGGTAGTTCACGACCACCCAGTAAGCGTAGAGCTTGGCCGCCGCGTAGGGGCTGCGCGGCCGAAAGGGGGTCGTCTCGCGCTGGGGCGTCTCGGCCACGTCCCCGAAGAGCTCACTCGTGGACGCCTGGTAGAACCGGCACGGGACGCCCGTCTCCTTGATGGCGTCCAGCAGGCGCAGCGTCCCCAGGGCGTCCACCTGGGCCGTGTACTCGGGGACCTGGAAGGAGACCTGCACGTGGCTCTGGGCGCCCAGGTTGTAGATCTCGCTGGGCTCCACGGTCTCCACGAGGCGCGACAGGTTCGACGCGTCGGTGAGGTCGCCGTAGTGCAGCTTGAGGCGCACGTCGGGGAGGTGCGGATCCCGGTAGAGGTGGTCCAGGCGACCCGTGTTGAAGGAGCTGGCCCGGCGGATGATGCCGTGGACCTCGTACCCCTTGGCCAGCAGCAGCTCGGCCAAGTAGGAGCCGTCCTGGCCCGTGATGCCCGTGATGAGGGCGACGCGTCGTGCTTGGGTCAAGGAAATCTCCTGTCTGTGAGGCGGTAGGGTGGGGGCGGCTGTCCCGACGCGGCGCACGAACTCTCATGCGAGGCCGGCCGGTCGGCCCACTGGCCACTGCCCCGACGGCTGCAGGCTGACTACGCGCCGAGCTGCTCGCGCACCCAGTCGATGGTTGCCGCGAGACCGGCGCGGAGATCAACCGTGGGCTCCCAGCCCAACAAGCTCTTGGCGAGGCTGATGTCCGGACGCCGCCGGGTGGGGTCGTCCACGGGCAGGGGCTTGTGGACGATGGGGCTCGCGCTGCCCGTGAGCTCACGGACCAGCTCGGCCAGCTCCAGGATGGTGAACTCGCCCGGGTTGCCCAGGTTCACGGGGCCCGGGAAGGGGGCCTGGTCCATCATGGCGAGGAGGCCGGCGACCAGGTCGTCCACGTAGCAGAAGGCGCGCGTCTGGGAGCCGTCGCCGAAGACCGTGAGGGGCTCGCCCCGGAGGGCCTGGGCGATGAACGCCGTCACCACGCGCCCGTCGTCGAGGCCCATGCGCGGGCCGTAGGTGTTGAAGATGCGGACCACGCGGATGTCCACGCCGCGCTGCCGGTGCGTGTCGAAGCACAGGGTCTCCGCCACGCGCTTGCCCTCGTCGTAGCAGCTCCGCGGGCCGATGGGGTTCACGTGACCCCAGTAGGACTCGTCCTGGGGGTGGACGGCGGGATCCCCGTAGATCTCCGAGGTCGACGCCTGAAGCACCCGCGCCCCGCGCCGTTCGGCCAGCTCCAGCGCGTGCATCATGCCCAGCATGGACGTCTTCAGCGTCTGGAGCGGGTCGATCTGGTACTTGATGGGGGAGGCGGGGCAGGCCAGGTTGAAGATGCGCTCGACGTCGAAGTCGTAGGGCTCGGTGACGTCGTGCTCCACGAAGGTGAAGCCGTCCCGGCCCAGGAGGGGCTCGATGTTGGCCTTGGAGCCGCTGGTGAGGTTGTCCACGCAGGTAACCCCGTGCCCCTCGTCCAGCAGGCGTGCGCACAGCGTGGAGCCGATGAAGCCCGCTCCCCCAGTTACCAAGATCCGCATGCGTCCCTCACCGTCGCCCGCTCCCAACCGCCACCCGACCGCTCGCGACGTCGCATGGTTGGTGCATGATCGATCGCGTGGTCGGTTGATAGACGCCCCCACGGGTCGTGTCAACGCGACCCGAGACGCCCCGATCCGCCACCTGCTCTGCGGACCGAGGCGCAGGAGGCCGCGTTTGGGC
>CAYZID010000235.1:0-9701 GCA_964478315.1 uncultured Myxococcales bacterium
CCAAACGCGGCCTCCTGCGCCTCGGTCCGCAGAGCAGGTGGCGGATCTGGGCTGATCGGGTGCCCTCGGTCCAGGGTTCGCGGGCCCCGGGGCGCTCAGACGTGGACCACGAGCACGGGGCGCTCGGCGCTCCGGGCGACCTTGTAGCTCACCGAGCCCAGCAAGAACCGCTGGAAGCCGGTGAGCCCGCGGCTCCCCACGACGATGAGGTCCACGTCGCGCTCGGCGGCGAGCTCGAGGATCTGCTCGTCTGGGACCCCGAAGCGCACGAGACGTTCGACCTCGATCCCCTTGGGGAGGCCCCGGAGCTGGCGCGCCAAGACCGCCTGGGCTTCCTCGCGCGCGGCCTCGCGGTCCAGCGTGTTGTAGCCCTCCTCCGGCGCGCCCCCGAACTCGGGCTCGTCCCAATCCCCCGCGACCACGTGGAGGGCCAGCAGCTTGCTGTCCAGGCGCGCCGCGAGCATGGCGGCGTGGGAGACCGCCGCGCAGGCGTGCTCGCTGCCGTCCACCGCCACCAAGATCTGGCCGTAGGGGGGCGTCACGGGGGGCGGGCTCGTGGGCTCTCGAGATGGCACGTTCAGGTCCTCCGGGGGCGCGGGATCACGGACTGGGTCGGCTCGGTGGGGCGCGCGAAGACGGCTCGCCCATGTTGTTCCACGGGGGCGAAAACCTCCAAACCAAAAAAACGCCGCTGGGTTGCTCGGCGCCGGCTCGTCCGTGGGCGTGGGCCGAGGGCGTGGGGTGGGGCGCTCACCCGTGGCCCCGCACCCGTGCCCACTGTTGGCGGCCGAGCCCCTCGGCGCGCGCCGCGAGCTTCGGCCACCCTGCTGCGCTGGCCGTCCGCGCCAGGACGTCCGCGGCCCAGGCGATGTCCGGGTCCACGACCTCCAGGGCCTCCACGAACTCGTGGCCCCGGCTCAGGTGCTCCTCCGCCGCCTGCCAGCGCTGGGTCGCCGCGGCGCACGCGGCGAGGGCCACGGAGGCGCGGGCGGCGATGGTCCCCTCGCCCCGCTCGTCGCAGGCGCGCGCCACGCGCTCGAGTACTCGCTGGGCGGCCTCGAAGTCCCCCTGGGCCATGTGCGTGAGGCCCACGCCCACCTCGTGGATCTCCCACCCGGCGTCCAGCGCTCGGAGGGTCTCCAGCGCGCGCTCGTAGAGCCCGCTCGCGGCCTCCAGGCGACCCGCCTGTCGGGCCACGTCCCCGAGCCCACCCAGCGCGAGGCTCGCCCCGAGCTGGTCGCCCAGCTTCTCGCACATGGCCAAGGACTGGCCGAAGAGCGCCCCCGCCCGCGTGGGTGCTCCTGCCCGCCAGGCGAGCCGAGCCTGCGCGCGGACGCATCGGGCGGCTTCGAACGGACGCTCCGCCCGCTCGAAGCCGCTCAGGGCCTTGGCGAGGGCGTCTCGCGCCTGGCGGAAGCGCCCCCGGCGTGCGGCGCTCCGGCCCAGCGCCTGGAGGCAGGCCGCTACGCCCAGGGGGACCCCCAGGTGGCGGTAGAGGTCCAGGGCCCGGCGGAGGTCGCGCTCCGCGGCCGCGGCGTCCCCGCGCCGCTCGGCGACGGCGCCCAACACCTGGAGGCTCTCCGCCAAGACCCGCTCCCAGCCGAAGCGCTCGGCCGCCCGGGCCGCCCGCTGCGCCCAGCGCCGAGCCTCATCCCCTTGGTGTTGGTCGGCCGCGAGCTGGGCCCGGAGGACCCAGCCCTGTCCCCAGGCCTCATCGCGCTCCTCGGCCCCGTCCTTGAGGAGCATGCGCTCGCGCAGCCAGAGGAGCTCGTGGGCGGGCCCGTACTCGCTCCGCTCCCGGCGCTCGTGGGCGCCCGCCAAGAGAGGAGCCAGGGCGTCCGCCGCGCGCCCAGCCGCCGCGAGGTGCCGGCCCAGGCGCTCCTCGACGCCGCGCCCGCCCAGGGGGTAGCACTTCCGGAGCATAGCCACGCACCCCAAGTTGTGCCCCGCCCAGCGCCCGGCTTCCCGGCTGGCGCGCCCCACGCTCTCCCGCAGCATCCCGTGGACGAATGACCAGCCGCCGGCCTCCTCGGGGCGCGCCAGGTGGAAGGCCACCAGCTTGCGCTGGAGTGCGGCCATGACGTCGGCGAGCGCGGTGCCTCGGGGCGCCGCGCGCAGGGCCTCCAGGGCGTGGGTGCTCTCGTGGCAGGCCACGTGCCACTCCCAGGGGTCCACGCGCTGCCCCAAGGCCGCCGCCACCTCCAAGACCAGGCGCGTGACCTCGTCGTCACCGCGCAGCGCGCGATCCACCCGCGCCGACCACACCTCGTGAAGGTCGTCGGGGAGGCGCGCGGTCTGGGCCGGGCTCAGGACGAACCCCCCGCGGCCCACCTCTAGGACCCCGCGCTCCACCCAGTCGCCGATGAGCTGCACGGCGAACTGGGGGTTCCCGCCGGTCCGGTCCGCCACCTGGGCGGCGAGGGGGCCATCCAGCCGCAGGAGGTCCGCGACGAGCCTCCGCTGGTCCTCGCGAGGCAGGGGGCCTACGGGCAGAACCGTGGCGCGGGGGTGTCGCCCCAGGCGCCGCAGGGCCTCGCTCTCCAGCGGCCGCTCGGCCAGCCCCTCGTCTTGGACGGTCGCGACGACCAAGACCGGCAGCCGCGTTCCGCGCGCGTGGCGCTCGAGGAGATGCGCCGCGAGCCCCAAGGCGTCGCTGCCCCACTGGGCGTCGTCGATCCAGAGGATCACGAGGCGCTCGCGGCCCAGCACCTCCAGGAGCCGCTCGATGACGCGATAGCGCGCCTCCGGGGTGGGGAAGTAGACGACGCGGGCGCTGTCCAGCACGCTCTCGAAGGGCGCTGGTGCGATGATCTCGCCGAGCGCCCGCCAGTCGAAGGCCCGGCCGCTCGCGGGGAGCTCTCGCCCCAGGAGATGGGCCAGGCGGTCCACGGTCTCCTCGTGGGACAGGCCGTCGCAGCGGAGGTGCTCACTGAGCATGCGCCCAAGGCCCGCCTCGGGGTCGCCTCCCGGCGAGTGGGTGACGCGGAGCGTCGTCGCGGCGCCCATCTCGTGGGCGCGGCGTGCCAGCCACAGCGCCAGGCGAGACTTGCCCACCCCGGTGGGTCCCCGCAGGGCGATGAACCGGGGCGCCGCGTCGGCGTGAGTCGCCCGCAGCGCCGCCCACAAGGCGTCTCGTTCGCGCTCCCGACCCACCAAGGGCGGCGTTCGTAGTCCAAAGAGCCCGAGCCCGGCGCCCACGAGGCGTAGGGGAGGCGTCTCGGGCGTCGCCTGTCGCCAGGTGGAGGGGAGGGGGGGCAGGCGTCCAGGGGCCAGCCGGGCGCCGCCCTCCACTGCGGGGGCGGCGGCCCGGAGCTCCTCGAAGCCGCCGAGGTGCGCGAGGTCCACGGCGTCCGGGGCCGTGGCGTCGGAGACGTCCTCGTCGGGGGGAGCCGGTGCGCGTGGCTCCGCCGACATCGCCCCCGCTGGCGCCCCCCCGCTGGTGGCTACGTCCCCCGGCGAGGGGCCCACCGCGCGCGCCGGGATGTCTCGCTCGGTGGCGCTCTCGCCGTGCCGGCTCGCCTCTCCGGGGCGGGCGAACGTCTCGGTTTCCTCGCGGAGGAGGCGGGCGGAGCGCCCCCACGCGGCGGGCCACAGCGGGGTGCTGGGATCGCCCAGCCGGATGAGGGCCCAGGCCGCGTCCGCCGCCCGTCGGAAGCGGGCGGCCGGGTTCTTCGCCAGGAGCTGTGTGAGCCAGCCCGTGAAGCCGTCGGCCACCGCCAGGCGCGGCGTGGGGGGCGGCACCGGCCGCGTGAGGTGGGCGCGCAGCACCTCCCGGGGCTCGTCGTCGGTGAAGGGGGTGGCGCCGCTGCACAGCTCATATGCCAGGCACCCCAGCGCGTAGAGGTCCGTCCAGGGGCCCTGATCTCGCCATCGCCGGGCGATCTGCTCGGGGGCCATGTACCGCGGGGTCCCGGCGCCCCCGAGCAGCGAGGTCTGGCGCTCTATGGCTTGGGCGATCCCGAAGTCGCTCACCTTGAGCCCAGGGCGCAGGTCCGTGCGCGTGGACAGCAGCACGTTGGCCGGCTTGAGGTCCCGGTGAATGACGCCTCGGGCGTGGGCGTGCGACAGCGCCTCCAGGAGCGCCAGGAGCACGCCGCGAAGCATGGGCCAGCTCTGGGGCGTGGGGAGCTGGGCGAGAGAGCCGCCGCTGGAGAGCTCCATGACCAGGTAGGGGCACCCCTCGGCGAAGCGGCCGCCGGAGGCTTGGGCCACGTCCGCGCCCACCTCACCGTGGTCCAGCACCATGATGATGCCCGGGTGGTCCAACCGCGCAACCGCCCGGACCTCGTTGGAGAAGGCGCGAAGATACTTGGGGTTCCGCGCCCGCTCGGCGGTCATGATCTTGAGGGCCACGGGGACGTCCTGGACCGCGTGGACGCCCCGCCAGACCTCCCCCATCCCCCCTCGCCCAATGCGCCGATCCAGCCGAAAGGCGCCCAGCCGGAGGCCGCGCGCGCTCTCATCGGACGCGCCCGCCATTACGCTCTACCGGAGGAATGCACGCCACCTTTGTGCCACACCGTCCAACCTCAGGGCAAACCGCCGAATCCGTCGCTGGAGCGGGGGGGGGCCGGAGCGGCGCGTCTCCGTGGGAGGCCCTGGCACAGCAGTCGCCCCAGCGGCTCTCTCCCCCGGCGCCCCTGGGGCAATGGACCGCCGGCGCTACGCGACCTCGCCCTGGCCGCCGTCGAGGACCGTGAGCTCCACCTCGTCCCCTTGGACGAAGACGCGATCGCGCCCGCGACGCTTGGCCTGATAGAGGGCCTCGTCTGCGGCGCGAAACAGGGCGTCGTCCTTGCTCGCAGGGTCCGCCACGGCGAGCCCGAAGGTGGCCGAGACCCGGACTACGCGGCCCCGCGGTGCGCGCACCTGGATGCGCTTCACGGCGAGGCGCAGGCGCTCGGCCGCCAGGCGGCTCTGCTCCCCGTCGCTGTGGGCGAAGAGGATGCAGAACTCGTCGCCGCCGAAGCGCGCCACGAGGTCCTCTTCTCGGACCCCGGCTTGGAGGACCGTGGCGATCTCGGCCAGGACGCGGTCGCCCACGAGATGCCCGTAGGAGTCGTTGATCTCTTTGAAGTTGTCCACGTCCACCAGGCAAAAGGTCGCCGGGAAACCGTGGCGCGCGGCGGCCGCCAGCAGCGCGCGCTGGCGTTCGAAGAAGTGCCGACGGTTGAAGAGCCCCGTGAGCGCGTCTCGCATGGCAAGCTCGCGGAGGCTCCGGCGGCTCCGCTCGAGTTCGTCCTCGCGCCGCTTGCGCTCGGTCACGTCGCGCACGATCCCCACCGCCTGCCAAGCGCCATCGACCTGCGCGCGCGCCACGGACACCTCGACCGGCAGCGTCGTGCCGTCGGCCCGCAGGGCGGTCATCTCCACGACGTCCCCGAGGATCATCCCCCTCCCCGTAGCCGCGAACCGCTCCATACCCCGGTGGGCAGCGGCCCGGTCCGCCGGGGGCACGATGAACTCGTGGAGGCTGTGCCCCAGCACCTCGGCCTCGGGGTAGCCGAAGAGCTGCTCGGCGGCGGGGTTCCAGAAGCTCACCGTCCCGTCCGATTCGATCATGATGATGGCGTCCCGCGCGGCGCGGGTGACCGTCGCGAGCCGGCGCTCGGACTTGCGGAGCGTGTCCTTGGTGCGCAGGAGCACCCACGCCTCCGTGATGGCGCCCGCCAGCGTGCACGCCGCCTCGATCTCGCTTCGCCCGAAGCCGCCCCGACGGTCGCCGAGCGCGAGGTAGCCCAGGAGGTGGTCGCCCTCCATGAGCGGGACGACGAGGGCCACCTCCTGGGGCTTCGCGCCCGCGAACAGGGCCCCCACCTCGGGGCTCTCCCGCGGGTCGGCGTGGACGGGCTCACCCCAGGAGAGGGGCTCTAGGGTCTCGCGGCTCGGCGGCGCGAGCTGCCTGCGCACGAAGACCCCGTCTGCGCTGTTGCTCATGGCCTCGATGGGGGCTCCGGGCCCCTCGCACACCCCGATGGAGGCGATCCGGCAGCGCAGGAGCACGAGCGCCGCCACGAGCCACTCCTGGGCCGCGTCCTCCTCGCGCTCGAACTCGAAGACGGTCTGGAGGACCTTCGTGACCGACCGCATGGTGCGGGACTGCTGCTCGAGCTGCCACTCCGTCTGACGGTGCGCCTCCAGGAGCTGATCGAGCTCCTCGGCGGCGGCCTGCATGGCCTCGTGCACCGTGAGGACGAGGTCGTCGGCGGCGTCCGCGTCCGAGCGCGGGGAGACCTGTGCCGCCACTTGCTGGACGATGTCCCAGAAGATGCGCTGGAGCGTGGAGCCCGCTGGCCTGGGCGGGGGCTCGGCGAGGCCTGACGAGGGGGGCCGCGGGGCGGGCACCGTGGGGCCCGCGCCGACCCCGGGGGCCGAGGAGTCGTGTGTGGGAGGAGGCGTGTGTGACATGGCGATCCCTAGACCGGGGGCCTTCGGTGCCGCTGCAAGCCCCAGGCCATCGATGGACCGGGGCGGGGCCTCGTGTGGGCAGGAAGCGGACTACCGCGGGGGCTTCGGGCGCCAAGGGCCCACGCGCTCTCCGACCTCGGAGTGCGTGCGCCGCCCCAAGGAGCGGGGGGGTGTTCCGAAACGGCACATGCGTGGGGGGACACGACGCCGCGCCCCGGACCGCGCGCTCCTCGTCCTCGTCGGGCGCCCTCCGTGCGCGGCCGCCCGTCACTCGGTGGGCGCTACCTGGACGTCACCCAGCTTTACGCGCTGACGCCCGTCCGTAGGCAGGGACGTGTCCACGGGCACCGGCCCTCGCCGCCCCCGGAAGCCGAGCCACACCTCGTAGTGCCCCGGGCGCGTGACGTGCGAGTCGATGTGGATGCGGTGCTCGTCGACGACGTACTCGCCCTCACGCCAGTCCTTGGGGGGGTAGAGCCCACCGATGGGTACGTGGTCCCCAGGGACCTTGGCCTTGGTCCCGGGCTGGAGCAGCTCCACGTTGAGCTTCCAGTCGCCGGGGATCTTCCCCTTGGCGCGGAAGACATAGTTGAGTTCCACGGTCCCGGCGAGCTTGACGTCCACGCGCTTGCGCTGCACGGCGACGAGCTCCAGCTTGCCGCCGAAAACCGCCCCGACGGGTTCGTAAGCGCGGAGGTCCACCGGCGGGTCCATCCCGATCCACCGTCCGATCTTCTCCCGCCGCTGCGCCAGCGTCATCCGTGGCCCTTGGTGCACCTGCTGCACGCGGGCCGTAGCGACCTGGAGGCGGTTGTCGTTCACGGGGACGTCGGCGTCGTGGACCTGGAAGCGGCGCTTGGACCGGTGGTCCCAGAAGCCCACCAGGACCTTGAGGTCGCCCGTGCGCCACGCGCTGGGCACGTGGACGCGATGCTCATCGACGATGTAGTCCCCGGGCTCCCAGCGCCCTGGAGGGTAGCTCCCCAGCGCCGGGACGTGGTCGGCGTTCACGAACCCGCTCGGGTGTTGGATGTGCATGAACAGGCGGGTGGTGCTCGGGAGGTCCTTGAGGCAGTGGAAGACCGTCCGCACCGTGATGTCCTCACCCGCCTTGAGAGAGCGCGGCACGACCTCGGCGGACACCACCTCCACCGCGTCGTCGAACCGGCCGTGGACGGGCTGCCCCACGTGGGGGTCTTCGCGCAGCACGACCCCCTGGGCGAGCTTGTCCTCCCAGACCTTGTAGACCTGCTCGGTCGCGCGGACCCAGCGCAGCATGTCCTCCTTGCGGGCCTCCAAGAACGCGGGGTCGTAGGGGCCGGTGTTCGCGAGGTTGTGCCGCTCGTCCGGGTCGGTCGCGGTGTCGTAGACCTCCATGGGACGCAGGTCGTAGTGGTAGATGGTCTTGATGGGGCCCGTGCGCTCCGCCAGGCAACGCCGCCGCGCCCAGCACGAGTGGTGCAGCGTGCGGTCGGGGGGCACGGGGCGCAGCAGGGAGCTCCCCTCGACCTCCCCCTCCAGGCGCAGCCCGAGGAGGTCCGCCACCGTGGGCACCACGTCCAGCGCGGAGCGGTCCCCCTGGATGCGGCGCGGTGGGCCCAGGAGCTTGCGCGGGCCCAGGATGGCCGCCCCCACGCGGAGCCCCTCGTCCCAGATGACGAGGTCGTGCTGTCTGCGGCCGTGCTCCCCGAAGCCCTCGCCGTGGTCGCCGAAGACGATGAAGACCGTGTTGTCCAAGAGCCCCCGGGCGCGGAAGCCCTCGACGACCTCGGCGAGGAAGGCGTCCAGGTAGCGGACCGCGTTGAGGTAGTTCTGCTGGTCCGGGTCGGTGATCCCATCGAAGTGACGCTTGGGGAACGACTGGGGCGTGACGTAGTTGTGGTGGGTGGAGAGCGTCATGTACATGAGCAGAAAGGGGCGATCCCGGTGCCGGTCCACCCAGTCGAAGCTGGGCGCCAGCATCATCTTCTCTTCGCGCCCGAAGTAGTTGATCTTCTCGAACCCCTCGTGGGGCAGGTCGTCCAGCCCCCGGTAGGTGTCGAAGCCCATGTTCCCCACCAGGATGTCGCGCTTCTCGAAGTTCGCGGCGGGCTGGAAGAAGGCCGACCGGTAGCCCTGGGTGGACAGGATGTGGGGCAGGCAGCGGTGGGGCAGGATCCCCGGCGTGGCCTCCTTGGGGCTGGAGTCCGGGTACGGATCGAAGCCGCAGACGTACGAGGTGATCGACTTCGTCGTGTGCGGGACGATGGCGTACATGTTCTGGATGATGAGCCCCTGGCGGCCCAGCCTGGCGAGGTTCGGCGCGGCGCCGTGGTGTTGCTCGTAGAGGTCGGACGACTTCCAGCCCAGGGACTCGAGCTCGATGAGGACCACGTTGGGGCGCGGGGCGCCCGGGGTCGCCACGACCTTGAGGTCCTCGACGCGGGCGGCGTGCTCCTCCGCGCCCGCGTCCAGCCCGTCTTCGATCCCCAGGACGTCCGTGAGGAGGTCCCGCCCGATGTCGAACGGGGCGCAGCGCGACAGCGCCACCGCCGCCCCCGCCGGGCGCGGCACCGCGAGCGCCACGGCCACGGTCGTCGCCGCGGTCCCCACCAGCAGGGCCGTCCGCTTGGCCGTCCACGCGGGGCGGCGCGCGGCCCAACGCTGGACGGCGGGGACCACGGGGAGCACCAACAGGACGACCAGGAGGACGGCCTGGCCCCAGGCGAGGGCCACGCGCCCGGCGCTGGCCTCGCTCGCCACGACCGTGGAGGCGTCCGACAGGTTCGTGAAGAAGAAGCGGATGCCGCTCCAGGAGAGGTTGGCCCCCGTGGCCATGAAGTAGCCGTGACCAAAGGCCAGCGTCGCGAAGCTGCCGGCCATCACCAGGATCAGGAGCCCCATCGCGAGCCAGCGCCCCCACCGGGGCAGCAGCGCCAGGGCCGTGCCGAAGACGAGCGCCACACCGGCCGCCCAGGCCACGTCGGGGGCCCACGCCTGGAACAGCGGGAGGACTCCGGCGATGTCCAGGTGGCGCCCCTCCAACCACTTGATGCCCAGCGCCTCCAGGGCGAACGCTACCCCGAAGGGCACCGTGGCGAGCACCGCCCGCCAAACGCGGAGACTCCGCGCCCCGGCGGGCGGGGCGGTCGCGGTGGGCTGCGACGGGGTGGGCGCTGTGGTGGGCGCTGGGGACGAGTCGGTCACGAGGTCGCGGAAGCTAGCGCCGACCGCCCACCGAGGCAAGCGCCCGCCTGCATCCCCGATCCGCCACCTGCTCTGCGGACCGAGGCGCAGGAGGCCGCGTTTGGGCA
>CAYZID010000236.1:0-9597 GCA_964478315.1 uncultured Myxococcales bacterium
GCGCTCTGGGGCCGAGCCGGAGCCGCCCGCCGCCCCGTCACGGCGCCCTCCTGCCGGAGGTCGGCGGCGATGTCGCTGATCCCACCGGGGATGTTCTTGTCGTCGGAGCCCACCCCGCGATCCCTCCCTGCCGCCTCACACAGAGGCTAACTTCCTAGAAAATGTAGGGAAATTGCACCCCAATCCTCGCCGCCATTGTAGACCGGCGGCGCCTCTTGTCAACGCGCACCGAGCCAGATTCATCCCCGAAGGCCCCAGGGGACGAGGGCGGGGCGGGTCCCGGCGCTTTGACAGGGTCCGCGGGCCCGTGCTAGCCGCCGAGCATGCTCGCGCTCGCCCCCGTCGCCTCCCTCGCCGTGGCCCCAGGCCCCCCCGCCGCCCAGGCGTCGCCCCTCGTGGCCGCCCTCCAGGCCGGCGCGACCGCCGGGCGGGGCGTCCTGGAGCACGTGCTCGCCTCCCGCGGCGTCGTCCTGGGCGTGCTCGTGCTCCTCGTGGTCCTGAGCCTCATCGCCTGGTTCATCATCATCTACCGCGCCGTGAACATCGGGGCGTCCATCCGTCGTTCGCGGCGTTTCTTGGCCGACTTCCGCGCCGCCACCCGGCTGGGCGAGCTCTACCAGGACAGCGCGAGCATGGCGTGGTCGCCGGCCCGCGAGATGTTCCGCGCGGGCTACGAGGAGCTGGACGTGCTCCTGAGCGAACGCCAAGGCCAGGCGGTGCGCCCCCAGGGTGACGGCCCCGCCGCGGCGCCTCCCAGCGGCGCCGCGGCCTTCGAGAACATCGAGCGCGCCGTGGCGCAGGCGGGCCGAAACGCCGTCTCCCGCGTGGAATATGGGGTCTCGTTCCTCGCCACCGTGGGCAGCGCCGCCCCCTTCATCGGGCTCTTCGGCACGGTCTGGGGCATCATGAACGCTTTCGCGGACATCGACCCGTCCAAGCCCATCCTCGAGACGGTGACGCCGCACATCGCCGAGGCCCTGGTCGCCACGGCCATCGGGCTCCTGGCCGCCATCCCGGCCGTCATGGCCTACAACTGGCTGGTGGGGCGACTGCGGACGCTCCAGGTCTACCTCGACGACTTCGGCGCGGAGTACCTCAACATCCTCCGACGTCACTTCTTCTCGTAGACCACACCTCTCCGGCCCCCAGACTCCCGCCACCCCGCAGGTCGCCCGCATGAAGCTCCCCGTCCCCTCTCCCTTCCCCGCCCACGCCGGAGTCAGCCCATGGGCATGACGGCGGGCGGCGGGCAGGGGCCGCGGCGCGTCCTCGCCGAGATCAACGTGACGCCCCTGGTGGACGTCATGCTGGTGCTCCTCATCATCTTCATGATCGCCGCCGGCGTGCAGACCGTGGAGATGGAGGCCCAACAGCAAGAGGTGCTCGCCAAGGCCGAGCGCCTCGTGGACGAGGCCCAGCGCCTCCGACGCGAGCCCAAGCGCACGAAGGTCCCCATCGAGCTGCCCCGCGTGGACAGCGAGCGGGTGAACCTCTCCGAGGTGAAGAAACTCAAGCTGGTCGTCGACGACGCCCTGCGGTTCACCCTGGACGGCACCGTCCTCGTGGACTGCCTCACCCTGTCCCCTCCCATGCGCCGCTGGCTCCACGAAGCCCCCAAGGCGCCCGCGGAGAGCGACGCCGCGGAGGCCGCCTTCGGCCCCTGCCTCAAGCGGCTCGGCGAGCGCCTCGTGGACAACCACAAGCTCCAGCAGGACAAGGAGCTGTACCTCCTCGCCGACCGGCGCCTGCGCTACGGCCTCGTGCTGCGCACCATGGCCGCCGTGCGCCAGGCGGGCATCACGAAGTTCGGGCTCGTGGCCCAGCCGGGCGTGCTCGGCGGGGCCACGGTGGCTCCCTCCCCCGACCCCCTCGCGCCTCCCGGGGCCCCGTGAAGCCGGGTGGGCCTCCCGAGTCCACGGCCAGCGTCGCCTTCTGGGGAGCGCTGGTGGTGAGCGTCGCCATGAACGGCGCGGCCTTCGCCGTGCTCGCCCGCTCGGGGGCCCCCCGCCCCCTGGCACAGCACGCACGCCTGGCCCCGGGCGGGCCCGGCAGCGTCCGCTTCGGCCTGTGCGGCCCCCGCCGCCGCTGCACGCTCCCCGAGGTGCGGCGCCAGCGCCACTCGGCCGAGCCCACGCCCGCCCGCCTGGACGTCCTCCAGGCCGAGCTCGTCCCGGCGCTTGGGATGCAGACCGCCGACCCGCGCAAACTCCCGACGCTCCAGACCTACGAGCAGCGCGAGATCGTGGCCGACGGTGTGAACCTCGACCGGGACAACCCCGAGCCGCCCAAGGCCCTGAAGAAGCGCTATCGGCCTCGCAAGGCGCGTCGGGCCCCCAGGAGCGCTTTGGAGGCCCTGGACTTCGAGGACGACGACCCCCGGCGCCGCCCCACGACCGTCGCGGACATGGTCGGCGTCGCCGACGGCGACGTGTACGGCGCGGGGGACGTCCGCAAGCCCGGGAGCGTCTACCTCCGCCGCCTTCAGCGAGAGCTGGAGGCGGGCTTCCGGGTGCCCACCCACCTCAGCGAGAGCGCGCTGCGCCAGCTCAAGGTGCGCGTGAAGGTGACCCGGATGGGCCCCGACGGCAGCGTCCTGGCGTTCCGCATCGCCCGCAAGAGCGGCAACGCCGCCTTCGACGCCGCCGCCGTGGCCCTCATCTTGCGATACGTCCCCGAGGAGGACGGGGACGCCCGCCTCCCCGTCCCACCCGAGGACGTCCTGCGCTACATCAACGCGCACGGGCTGACCATCGACCTCGAAGGGGCCAAGCTGCGATGAGCTCTCCCCCCAGACGTCGCGCCACGGCCCGCCTCGTGCTCGCCATCCTGGCGGTCGCCGACGTGGCGCGGGGAGCCGCGCCGACCGGTGGGGGCACCCCGCCCGCCTTCTGCGTGGCCCCCGCGGACTGTGGGGCGGGGGGCGTGTGCGTGGCGGGGCTGTGCCGCGTGGGGGCCCAGCGGGCGCTGGTGCGCCCCCTCTACCCTCTCGCCGTGCCCCCGACCTTCGCGCTCGCCGAAGACGCCCGCACCGAGCGCGCGGCGCGGGCGCTCACCGAGGAGCTCCGGGCCGACCTGGCCTGGACGGGCTTCTACACGGTCCTGGAGGAGGAGCGCCTCCCAGGGGCCTGGGCGCGAGAGGGGATGAGCCCCGCGGAGACCCAGCGCACGACCTGGCAGATGGCCCGGGTGGCGCGCGTGGTGCACACGAGCGTGCGACCCGCGCGGGACGAGGGCTCCCTGAAGGTCCAGGTGCGGGTCTTCGAGATCGAGCGCTTCGGCACGGTCGCCCTCCCCTTCGAGGAGCTCACCGTGCGCCCCGGGGGCCTCCGAGCCGCCTCCGCGAAGATCGCCAACGCCCTCGTGGCCGTGGACACCGGGCTCCCGGGCGTCGCCGGCGCGCGGCTCGCCGTGAGCGTGGAGGTGCGACGCGGCGTCAAGGAGATCGCCAGCCTGGGCGCCGACGGGGCGGGGCTGACGTTTCTCACGGCCAACGGGAGCCTGAACCTCGACCCCGCGTGGGCACCCGACGGGCGCGTTGGGTACATGTCCTACCGCAGCGGGAACGCGGACTGGGTCGTGGATGGGCGCGCGTTCAGCGCCCGACGGGGGATGAACGCCGTAGGCGCCTGGTCGCCGGACGGGAGCACCCTCGCGCTGTCCATCTCCGAGGGCGAGAACACCGATCTGTACCTGCTGGACGGGCGCACGGGTGTGGAGCTCAGCCGCCTCACGGATCACCCCGCCGTGGACACGAGCCCCTCCTGGGCCCCCGACGGGCGCCACATCGCCTTCGTGAGCGACCGCGCCGGGAGCCCCAACATCTGGACGGTGGATCTGCGCACGGGGGCCCTCCAGCGCCTCACGGGCGGCTACACCACGACGCCCGACTGGGCACCCCACGGCCACTCGATCGTCTACGCGCAGATGGTGGGCGCGGGCTTCGTTCTCATGCTCCGAGACCTGGACACGGGCGCAACCCACCGCCTCACGCCCGGCAACGTGAGCTCCGAGAGCCCGGCCTGGTCCCCCTACGGACGCTACATCGCCTTCGTGCGCCGCGAGGGCGAGGCGCGGCGGCTTTGGATCATGGACTCCGACGGCGGGCGCGCACGCCCGCTGTCGTCGGCCCTACCCTACTCGCTCTACGCCCCCGCGTGGCGACGCCTCCCCTCCCCCCTCGGCCCCCGGAGCATCACGCCATGACCCTGTCCCCCATCCGCATCGCGCCCTCCATCCTCAGCGCCGACTTCGGACGCCTGGCCGCCGAGGTCCAGGCCCTGGAGGACGCGGGCGCCGACCTCGTGCACGTGGACGTCATGGATGGGCACTTCGTGCCCAACCTCACCATTGGGCCGCCGGTCGTGGCGGCCATCCGCAAGGCCACGACGCTCCCGCTCGACGTGCACCTCATGATCCGCGACCCCGCCGCCAGCGTCGCCCAATACGTGGACGCCGGCGCGGACTGGGTGAGCGTCCACGTCGAGGCGGCCACGCACCTCCAGCGCCTCATCGCCAGGCTCGCCGCGGCCGGCGTGCGCCCCGGGGTGGCGCTCAACCCGCACACGCCGCCGGAGGCCCTAGACTACGTGCTGGAAGACCTCGGCTTCGTGCTCGTGATGAGCGTCAACCCGGGCTTCGGCGGACAGCGCTTCCTGCCCAGCGCGCTCCGCAAGCTCAGGGCGCTGCGAGAGCGCATCGTCGCGCGGGGGCTCGACGTGGAGCTGGAGGTGGACGGAGGGGTCAACCCCGACCGCGCCCGAGACGTGCGCGCCGCCGGCGCGAGCGTGCTGGTCGCGGGGAGCGCCGTCTTCGGGACGTCCGATTACGCCCAGGCGATCACCGCGATCCGCGCCGGTGCCCGGCGGGGTGAAGCGCCGACGGAACCCGGCGGCGGGGAGGCGTAACCTCAGTCTTCTCCCAACGAGTCGTCGATGATGATGCTCGGGAGGCCCTCATCGAGGGTGGGCTTGGGCTTGGGCTTGGGCGTCGGCCTGGCCGGGGCGCGGCGCCGGGCGTGCGCCGCCAGGCGCCCGGGAGGAGGCGGTGGGACGGGCGGAGATGGAGGACGCGGGGGGGGCGGGGGCCCAGAAGTGGCGGGCGCCGGGCGCTCGGGCAGCCCCTCGTCCAGCAGCGCCTCGTCCAGGGGCTCGTCGTCGTCCAACAGGTCGTCGTCGAGGAGCTCGTCCTCGTCGTCCAACAGATCGTCGTCGAGGAGCTCGTCCTCGTCGTCCAACAGATCGTCGCCGAGGAGGTCGTCGTCACCCAGCAGGTCGTCGTCGTCCAGCAGATCGTCGTCTTCCACCCACGAGGGCTTGCCGCGCTGACTCAGGTCCACCTTGGGGAGCACGGGATCGGTGACGCCCGGGTCGTCCTCGTCGTCGTCCTCGATGGCGGCGACGCCCACGGGGTCCGTGGGCTCGACGTCCTCGTCATCGAAGTCGTCGATGGGGTCGTCATCCACGCGCACGAGGAGCGCCGTGATGTTGTCCTTGCCGCCACGCCCGTTGGCCATGCGGATGAGGGCGGCCGCCCCGCCCTCCAGGTCGTCGAAGTTCCCCTCCAGGACGTTGCTCAGCCCCCAGTCGTCCACGAGGTCGCTGAGACCATCGGAGCACAGCAGGAAGAGATCGCCCGGCCGCCGAGGGAGGACGTTCACCTCGGGCTCCACGTAGTCCTTGAGGCCTACCGCCCGAACGATGACGTTGCCCTGCTTGAAGTTCGCGATCTCCTCGGGGGTGGACAGGTCGCCGTTGTCGATCTTGAAGTTCAGCAGGCTGTGGTCGCGCGTGACCTGCTGAAGCCCGTCGACCGCGTTCCACCGGTAGATCCGGCTGTCGCCCACGTGCGCCAGGAGGACCCGATCGTCCAGGGCGAGGATGGCCACGACGGTGGTGCCCATGCCCTCGAGCTTGGGGTCCTTCATCCCCTCGATGTAGACGCGGTCGTTGGCGAACTGCACCGCGTTGGACAGCAACGCCGCCTCGCGGTCCCCGTCGGCGACCCCCTGAGCGCGATACGGGAGCTCCTCCGGCGCCGTCTCCATGTTGTCACGCACGAAGGCGAGGAGGTTGTCCACGGCGATGCGGCTGGCGACCTCGCCCGAGGCGTGGCCCCCCATCCCGTCGCAGACCACGTACAGCCCCAGCTCCTCGGCGATGCCGAAGGCGTCCTCATTGTGGTCCCGCTTGAGCCCCACGTCCGTGAGGCCAAAGGCGCTGATCTTCCGCATGCGTGCTCGCGCTCTCGGTCAGAAGTCTGGCAGATCGGACGATCCAGCGCCCCCGCTGCTCCCGGCGACCGCCACGCGCACCTGATAGCTCGTGGGGGGACCGCCCGTCGCCTGGACCATCAAGAAGTAGCGGCCTCGCTTGGGGGCGTCCACCTGGAACGAGGCCTTGGCTTGCCCCTCCTTGCGGACCGTCCGCCCGAGGGGCATCCCGTGCCGGTCGAAGAAGCCCACCCGGAACGTGGCGTCCGGCTCATCCGCGGACAGCTCGATGGTGAGCTTGGCCGGCTGGGGCACGTCCACGGCCTTCCAGTCCGTGCGATCCCCCTCACCGTAGGCGATGTCATCCACCTGCCAGTCGCCCATGGGCATGGGCTGGGCCTCGTTGCGATAGGCGTCGCCGCCCGACTTGGCCTCGGGATCTCCGGCGCACCCCGTGAACGCACCGAACCCGAGTGCGAGGGCCAACGCCATGACGGCGAGGGCGTGAGCGCGTCGCAAGGCGGCCTCCTGCGTAGGTGTGTTCTCACACGTCTCAGTCGCGTGAGACCCTATCAGGCAGGGCTGGGCGTGTCAACCGGGACACAAAGGCAACAACCCTTTCATTTTCACGCATTAGCCCCATCTCTCCGGGGTTCTTGGGGTAGGCGTCGTCCTGGGATCGAAGTCCGCGCCGAGCCATCCCCTCTCCTTGCGCGAGAGGCCGCGCCTCCTGAGGAGACGCGGCCTCTCACTTGGTCGGGGCGACTGGATTTGAACCAGCGACCCCCTGCTCCCGAAGCAGGTGCGCTACCAGACTGCGCTACGCCCCGGCCGTTTCGAGGTACGCCTTGTAGTGACGCGGGCGGCGAGTGTCAACCCAAATCCCAGCGGGGGCGAGGGTCCCCGTTGACGGTCGCCCCCCTCCCGGAGCACCGTAGCGCCGTGTTGCTCCCCCCCCTACGCGGGCCTCGTGCCCGACCTCGCGTCTCGGACGTCCGCCGCACCTCGAAGGACCGGGGGACTGCGTCTTGACGGAGTTCTCGGCGTGGTCGGCGCTCGTGCTCGTGGGCGTAGGGTTCGTGGCCGGGTTCATCAACACCCTGGCGGGAGGGGGTTCCTTCCTCACCCTCCCGGCGCTCATGCTCACCGGGCTCCCGGCCGACGTCGCCAACGCCACGAACCGCGTGGGCATCCTCATGCAGTCCATCCCCGCCACGCGCGCCTTCGACGCGCGCGGGAAGCTCGAACGGGACGCCGTGCTGTGGCTCGCCGCCCCCGCCATCGCCGGCGGCGTCGTGGGTGCCCAGGCCGCCTCGCTCGTCCCGGCGTCGGTCCTCAAGCCCATCCTGCTCACCACCATGGTCGTCATGGCGGCCTCCTTCGCCCTGGCCCCCCGCGTCGTCGCCCCCGAGGAGGGCACGCCCGTCCACCCGCGCGCGCGGCCTGCGTCGCTCCTCGCGCTGTTCGGGGTTGGGCTCTACGCGGGCTTCCTCCAGGCCGGCATGGGGTTCCTCGTCCTGGCCACGCTCGGCGGCGTCCTCCGCTACGACCTCGTGCGGGCCAACGCCGTGAAGCTCTTCATCGTCGCCAGCCTCACGGTGGCCGCGTTCGCCATCTTCCTCGCCCACGGCCTCATCGCCTGGGCGCCCGGCCTCGCGGCGGGCTTGGGCTCCCTCGCCGGTGGACAGGTAGCCGTGCGCGTGGCCGTGGCCGTGGGGCCCCGCCCTCTCCGGTGGGTCGTCGCCGCCGCCGTCACCGCCTCGGTGTTCGTGCTCGCCCTGCGATAGAGGGGAGATGCACCGCCGACCCGGGCGGACACGCGCGGGGGGGCGGCCGTAGCCGCACCTCCGCACGCGAGGGAGCGGCCTCAGTCGATCTCCAGCTTGCGGAAGCGCTTGGACCGCTTGGTCTTGGGGGGCGCCTTCTTGGCGGGGGCCGGCGTGGGCTCGTCGTCCCCCGCGGCGGCGGCCGCGGGCGCCGCGCGGTGCGCCGGAGCCGGCGCGCTGCCCCCGGCGCCAGCCGCCGGCGCAGGGCTTGGGCTCGCCGCGGGTGCGGCGTCGGCGCTCAGGGGGGCGCCGAGGTCCAACCACTGGGAGCCGTGCTTGACCTGCGTGGTCATGCCTCGCACGCGGAGGTGGTCCAGCTCGGAGAAGTCGTACCGCGCCTTGAGGCTCGCCAGGACGGCCGGGAACGTGTCCACGACCGCCGAGGGCTGGGCCCCCTCGATGATGTAGGTGCGCATGAAGTATTCGAGCAGGAGGGTGAGCTGCTCGGGGCTCCAGGTCGCGAAGACCTCCCTGAGAAACCCGTGGCTCCGCCAGGGGTCGTCCACGCGGGCGCGCTCGATCTCCCGACGCTCGGCGGGCTCGAGCTGCGTCGTGTCGAGCTGGACATCCACGAGCCGCGCGCCCTGGAAGTTGGCGTTCGTGAGGTTGGCCCCCCGGAGGTCCACCTTGATGAGCACCGCATGGGAGAAGTCGGCGCCGAAGAGGTTGGAGCCCAAGAGGTCGCAGTCGATGAGCACCGCGTGCGAGAAGTCCGCGCGGTCCAGCGTGACGTTGCCACGCTCAACCGCCTCGAACTTGGTGTTCATGAGCATGGCGCGCGCGAACTTCACCCCGAACAGCTCGCAGGAGTTGAACGTGCACGACTGGAGCCGCGCGCCCGAGAAGTCGGCGTTGCCCAGCCTCGTCGTGAAGAACGACGTCCCGGACATGGTGGTGTCGGTGAAGGTCGCCTCGATGAGCTCGCTGCCAAAGAAGGAGCAGCCGCGCAGCAACCCCCGATCCAGGTGGACCTGCCGGCAGCTCGACTCGGTGAACTTCACGCGGCTGAAGTCCGCGCCCTTGGCGTCCGCGTCGTGGAGCCCGACCTTGCGGAAGGTCACGTCGTTGGCGACGGCACCCGGCAGGCCGCTCTTGGTCAGGTCCACCTCGGTGACCATGCAGCCCTCGAGCTTGCCCTCGGTCACCCGCTCCCCCACCTCGATCGCTGAGCGCAGCACGTTGTCGGTCATCGCCCTCTCACCCCTGTCGTGGCCTCCGGCGGCCCCTGGGCCGCCCACTCCGCGCCGACGCCCTCGCGCGACCGGAACCCTTCCGGCCCACGGCGCCACCGCGGGCTGGGACCCTACCACGGTCCCCCGCCCACGCGCGAGGCGAGGTCAGCGCACGTCGAAGCGGTGCATCATCCGGTAGAACGTGGCGCGGCTCACGCCCAGCAGCGCCGCGGCCCGCGTGCGGTTGCCACCGGCAGCCTCCAAGGCCTCCAGGACGCGCTCGCGGTCCGAGCCCTCATCGAAGGCTTCGAACGCACGCGGGGGGCGCCCCCCGGCCCAGGGTCCGTGCGACCCCGCCGACCCCGCTCCGGGCGCCGCGCCCCATGCGCTC
>CAYZID010000237.1:0-9466 GCA_964478315.1 uncultured Myxococcales bacterium
CTGGGCCCTCGGGGGCGCCCTGGGCCTGGGAGGCTTCCTGGGCCTGGGCGGCGTGACCGTCGTCACCATGGCCGGCTCGGGCTGTGGGGACGAACGCCCGGTCGGCTCTCCCGACGAACCCGACGCCCAGGACGACACGCACGAGGACACCCAAGAGGATGTCAAGGACCCGCTCCCGCCAGCCGCGGAGGTGCTCTGGAGGTACGACTATGACGAGGGGGAGGACGCCAACTGGTCCAACTGGCCCATGGTGGTCACCGGGGACTTCGCCGTCTACAAGGACCGGCTATATCTCGTGACCTGCCTGTACGAGGGGCCACAAGACGAGAGGGACTGCGCTGATTGCTATGAGGAACCCGAGTGGGGGCGTCCGTGCCGCATCCGCGCACACTCTCTGGACGACGGCCACGCGCTATGGGACCCGCCCCCCACGGCCCCGTCGACGTGGCGCAATGGGATCGTCGTCACGGCCGATGGTGGCTTCTATATCCTCGGCGTGGGCCGTGATGGTTACATCTACCCAACCCTCAGCGTGACCCACCCGTCGCGAGTACATCGCTACGCCCCGGACGGAACGCTCATCTGGCAGGGGCCTCAGGCCCCGGACGACTGGGACATCCTGCACTCTCCTTCATGTGAGGCCCAGGGCTTCTCCTTGACCGGCGCCCTGGACCCCGACGAGAACCTCTACTTCGCCGCTGGGCCCTGGCTGGTCTCCATCGACCTCAACGGACACCTGCGCTGGAAGGTCAAGGTGGGCCCGGAGTCGAAAGATGACGACGGCCCATACCACAGGGATGTCCTGACGTTGGGCTTCCGCGTCCCTTGGGCGCCCATCGTCGCCTTCGGCCACGTCATCACGGTGACGCCCAACAACGGCATCCAGCGCTTCACCTTCGACGGCGAGCTCGTGGACCAGCACCCCGCATTGACGACGCCCGGCTGGCCCCTCGACTGGGGCCGAACCATCGGCTGGGGCTGCCTGCACGACACGAAGAAGGGGCCCATCGCTGGCCCCGACGGGACCCTCTACATGGGCAACCAGTGGGCCTTCGACCTCACGACGGGCGAGACCAAGTGGTTCATCGACGGCTATACCCATCCCCCGTCGTCTTGGTGCAGCACCGTCACCGCCGATGGAGAGGTCTTCGCCTTCGGCATCGAGTCGGTGAAGGACGGCGCGTACCGACTCGAGCTCCATAGCCAAAACGACCATTTCACGTTGGGCCAATCCACGCCTCCGGTGATCGGCGTGGACGGACGCCTCGTCGTCATCGATCGGGCTCGGAGAGGGCCCCTGTACGGGCCGGTCACCCTCAACGACGAACTCTACGTCTTGAATCGGGACGGTGATGTCCTCCTGTACCAGAGCCTGCCAACACGCAGCACCTTCCTCGAACCGTACTCCGGCCACCAGCCCATCGTCCCCCGCGCGGGCGTGGCCTGCTACGGCGCCAAGGACGCGCTCATCTGCCTCAAGGACGACGCCATCCCCGCCCCGGACACCAGCACCTGGTTCCGCCCCACCGGGGACTTCGGCAACACCAACACCATGCCCCCCCAGGGCAACTACTGAGCCCCCCAGGAGGCCCCCGACGACCACGCACCCCCCAGATCACAGCGCCGACCCGCCAGCCAGACGCCCAACGAAGGGGGCGGCCATGACCGCCTTGCTCGCGGGAACCCTCGGGGGCCTCTGGGCCCTCGGGGGCGCCCTGGGGCTGGGCGGTTTCCTGGGCCTGGGGGGCGTGGCCGTCGTCGCCACGACCGGCTCGGGCTGTGAGACGGCCCAGGCGGAGACCTCGGTGCAGAGCTCCAGCTCCAGCACGAGCCGCCGATGGAGCCGCGAGGACTCGCTGCCGCCCAGGAGCTCGGCGAGGAGGGTGGCGGCGGGGTGACTTGGGTCGGTGGCCGCCGGGCCGTGCCAGGCGTAGACGGCCTTCTCGGTGGCGACGGGGAGGGTCATCTCGGCGCGGCGCTCGGCGGTCTGCGGGGGCTCGGCCGGCGGCGTGCGCGAGGCGCGCTCGCTGGCCTCCAGGTGGCCGTAGTGCCGCTGGATGACGGCCAGGGCCTCGGCGGTGTCCACGTCGCCCACGAGGACGAGAGTGGCGTTGTTGGGGGCGTCGTGCTCCGCGTAGAAAGCGAGGCAGTCCTCCAAGCCGATGGCCTCGATGTCCTCCATCCAGCCGGGGGTGGTCGCGGGTGGGCTTGAACATGAGGTGCTCGAACAGGTGGGCCATGCCCGTGCGCCCGGGGCGCTCATAGCGCGAGCCCACGCCGAACCAGGTGCGGAAGCGGGGGCGAGAGCGGGTGCGGATGCGGGGGCGAGAGCGGGTGCGGATGCGGAGGCGAAAGCGGCTGCGGGCGCGGAGACGCAAGCGGAAGCCTTGGCCGAGGCTTGCCCCTGTCGTGGTCCAGCCCTACGCTTGGGACGTGCCAACCGAGATTCCAGGCGATGTGGCTCGAAACCCTGCCAACCAGGTTCCCGTGGCTTCGAGGTCGGCCCCCCCCATCGCGGGAGCCCCGGGGTGCGCGGAGGGTGACACGGCGGCGGGCGCGCGGCCGGTGGGCGCTGCCGATGTGCGCGCGTTCGTGAGGCGCAGCGCGGCCTCCGAGGCCCGCGCCGTGGAGGCTCGACGCGCGTTCTTGCGGAGCTTGCTCGCGCCCGCGGCCCGTCTGCTGGCCGCGCGTGGGGCCCAACGGGTGTGGGTCGTGGGTTCGCTGGCGTGGGGGGGGCTCCACCCGGGGTCGGATCTGGACCTCGCGGTGGCGGGCTTGCCCCCGGAGCGTTGGGGCGACGCGCGAGCGGCGCTCTGGGAGCTCGCTGGGGAGCCCGTGGACCTCATCCCCTTGGAGGCGGCCGCCGAGACGCTCCGCGTGCGGATTCTCGAGACGGGCGAGGAACTCCCCTTGGAGCCCCACGGGACGAACGGGGCAGGCGAGCGGCTGGCTCCTTCCCCCGCAGGGGCTGGCACCCTCGCCCCGCGCGGGGCGGACGTGGAGCCCTCGTGAAGCCCGCGGACCTGGCGACCCTGCGCGCGGCGCTCGCTGGCGACCGGGCCGCCGCCGTGCGGCACGCGGAGCTGGCGGCCGCCCAGCGCGAGGACCTCGACGACCCTCTCCGTCAGACGGTCGCGGCGGCCTCCCTTCATCACTACTACTCTGCCTTGGAGTCCTTGGCGGAGCGCGTGGTCCGCGCCTTCGAGCAGACCCTCCCCACGGGAAGGCGCTGGCACACCGAGCTGCTGGAGCTGGCGGCCCTGGACGTCCCGGGCGTGCGGCCCGCCCTGTGGTCCGCCGAAACCACCCGGCTGTTGCGCAAGCTCTTGGCGTTTCGCCACTTCTTTCGCCACGCCTACGCCACGGCCTGGGACCCGCGAGAGCTCGCCGCGAATCTCGAAGTGCTGGACGCAGCGCGCCCCCTCGTGGAACGGGACTTGGACCGTTTCGTAGAGGTGTTGGCCGCCGCGCAGTAAGCCAGCGCCGCGCCTGGGACCGCGAGCCTCCCCCAAAGCGTGGGCGGGGGCGGGAGCGGCGGCGGGGGCGTTGGGGCGAGCGGACGTCCCCTGTTGTTAGGCGCGCTCGGGAGGCAGCTGGCGCCCGCGGAGACGGCTGTGGCGCTTGAGCTCCACCCGCTCGGCTTCCTTCGTGATGTGGTCGCTGATGGTGCGGATCTCGGGGGCCCCGAAGGTGTCGCTGAACAGGAAGGGCACCTCGATGGTGGGCAGGTCCACGCGCAGCCGCAGCTCCTTGAGGTAGCGGTCCTGGAGCCGCCGGCGCTTGGTCATGGACTCCACGCAGCGCGCCGCCGCCACGGCGCGCGGGTCGGCGCTGGGGTCCTGGCGGAAGGTGCGGAGGATGTTGAGCTCGCGGTCCGTGAGGAGCTCGGGCCAGACCTGGTTCACCAAGAGGTAGCCCTTGGGGATGCGCAAGACCTCCTCGACCTCGCGCGCCAGCTCGATGGTCTCGCGCACCGGCATCTCCTCGGGCAGCGACACCAGGTTGATGACCGTACGCCCCTCGTCCAGCAGGAGGTCCCGCATGAGCGTCACCTCCTGGGCCATGGGCCCGCCGGTGACGACCTCCAAGATCACCTGGGGGAGCCGCAGGAGGCTCACGCCGTGCCCGGTGGCGGGGGCGTCCACGATGATGGTGTCCCAAGCGGGGCGGCCGTCGCGGCGGCGCTCGCGCTCCATGTTGAAGGCCTTGCCCAGCAGGATGAGCTCGTTCATCCCCGGGACCATGCGCAGCAGCCGCTTCATGGCCTCGTTCTCGAAGACGAGGCGGTAGGCGCGCTCCCACTTGAGCTTCATGAGCGCGTACTCTTTGAGGGCCGGATCGGGGCGGATGTTGATGGCGTGGAGGTTCGGGGCGATCTCCTGCACGGCGTAATCCGCCGGCTCGACCCCAAAGAGGGTGGCCGCCTTGGGGCGCGTGTTGAGCTCGGCGATGACCGTGCGCCGCCCGCGCCGGGCCGCCGCCAACCCCAGGGCCGCGCACATGGTGCTCTTGCCGACGCCGCCCTTGCCGGCCACGACGACGAAGCGCTTTCGGAAGAAGCTCGCCTCCATCGAGGCGTGACGATAGTGGCAACGGCACGGCCCGACAACCACGAAGCGAGGGCGTCCCACGCGGGTGCCCACGAGGGTCCGCACGACGCCCGGTGGCTCGACCCCAGGCCCGGCCGGAGGCATCATGCCAGCGGCGCGGGCCTGTGAGGCCGCGCTCTACCCGTGCCCCACCAGCCCCCACGGGCCTCCAGGGGCCGTGGGCACCGCGTCACGGAGGCGGCAGCCATGAGGCGCCAGCAGCGAGAGGGAGCCATGCAGGCGAGCGGAACGGAGCGAGGCACGGCGGCCGCGCTCGGACGACGCGCGCGAGGCCGGATAGGGCGGTGGGCCGCCCTGGCCGTGACCGGAGGGCTCGTGTTGGTGGGCGCTGGCGCGGCACGAGCCGCCACGCTGGGGTGCGCCGCCAACGGCCTGACCCCCGCGTGGGGCAGCACCTGGGGCACCTCGCTCAACGGCGGCGAGACCTGGGTGCACATCGACGGGGACCCGCTGCTCATCGCCGTGGGCTCCGCGGGCTCGGTGGCGGTCTGGGTGTGCCAGCCCAATGGAATCCGGAACCAGTACTATAGCGGTGACTCCTGGGGCACCAACGTCTGGCTCAACGGGACGGCGACAGGACAGCACTATCGGACGCCCGCCTACAGCCAAGGTACGGCCATGACGCCCGTGTCCCAGACCCTCACCCACGTGGGCACCCTCTGGACGGCCACGACGACGGTCACGCTGGGCTCCCAGGCCCAACTCACGCGCATCATCACGTATCGCGATGGGGACCTGGCCTACCGAATCCGCTGGGAGCTCACGAACACGGCGGCCGCCCAGCACCAAGACCTGCGCTTCATCCACGGCGGCGACACCTACTTCGGCGGCCAGGACTCGGCGCGAAGCTGGTGGGACGCCGGACAGAACCTCATCTACGTGAACAACACGGACTTCGGCAACGTGGGGATCATGGGGCTGTCGGGCGCGCCGGGGACCCCCGCGGCCCACTACTTCGGCGGAAGCTACGCCGACGGCTGGAACCAGGCCCAGGACGCCGGCCGCCTCACGGACCAAGCCGTCTCGGCCTACGTGGACGCCGGCTACCAGCTCGAATGGGACCGGGACACCCTGGCACCAGGCACCACGTGGATCATCGAGGCCATCGAGCGTTGGACCGACCCCACCTTCGTCCAGGTCCTGGGACCCGCCGGGCGACTCGCCAAGGCCGGCGACACCGTGACGCTGGCGTTCACGGTCCAGAACCTGGACGACGGCGCCGCGCACACCTTCGATCTGGCCGCCGCGGTGGACCAGGCTGGCACCGGGTGGAGCGCCAGCCTCGTGGGACCCGCCCAGGTGACCCTGGCGGCGCTGGCCTCCCAGGTGGTCACCGTGGAGCTCGCGGTGGCCGCCGACGCCGCCGCGGACACCGCCGGACACGTGACGCTCACGGCCACGGACACGGGAGCCGGCGCCGTGGGCCAGGGGAGCACGACCGTCACCGTGTTCGAGCCGACCTACACCGTCACGCCCAGCGCGGTGGTCTTCGGGACGCTCACCCAGGGTCAGACCGCGACGCAGACCGTGACGCTGTCCAACACCGGAGCGCCCGTCTCCTTGGGCACGGTGAGCCTACTGGTGGGAGCCGGCGGCGCCCCCGCGGGCATCTTCTCCCTCACCTCGGACGGCTGCTCGGATCAGACCGTGGAGGCGGAAGCGAGCTGCGCGGTCGAGATCACCTTCTCGGCGGACACCGTGGGCGCCTACGCCACCACCCTGACCCTGCCCGTCGTCTCCCCGGTCTTCGACACCGTGACCGTCGCCGTCTCCGGTACGGCGGTGGCCCTCCCCACCTGTGACGACGGCGTCCAGAACCAGGACGAGACGGACGTGGACTGCGGCGGCGCCGTCTGCGGACCGTGCGCGGACGGACTCGCCTGCACCGTCGCCGCCGACTGCGCCTCCCGCGTCTGCGACGCCGGCGCCTGCGCCCCGCCCACCTGTGACGACGGCGTCCAAAACCAGGACGAGACCGACGCCGACTGCGGAGGCGCCATCTGCGGACCATGCCCCGACGGCGCCGCCTGCGCCATCCCGACCGACTGCGCCTCCCGCGTCTGCGACGCCGGCGCTTGCGCCCCGCCCACCTGCGACGACGGCGTCCAGAACCAGGACGAGACCGACGCCGACTGCGGAGGCGCCATCTGCGGACCGTGCCCCGACGGAAGCACCTGCACCGTCGCCGCCGACTGCGCCTCCCGCGTCTGCGACGCCGGCGCCTGCGCCCCGCCCACCTGTGACGACGGCGTCCAGAACCAGGACGAGACGGACGCCGACTGCGGAGGCGCCATCTGCGGACCATGCCCCGACGGCAGCGCCTGCGCCACCGCCACAGACTGCACCTCCCTTGTCTGCGACGCCGGCGCCTGCGCCCCGCCCACCTGCGACGATGGTGTCCAAAACCAAGACGAGACGGACGCCGACTGCGGAGGCGCCATCTGCGGACCATGCCCCGACGGCGCCGCCTGCGCCATCCCGACCGACTGCGCCTCCTTCGTCTGCGATGCCGGCGCCTGCGCCCCGCCCACATGCGACGACGGCGTCCAAAACCAGGACGAGACGGACGCCGACTGCGGAGGCGCCATCTGCGGACCATGCCCCGACGGCAGCGCCTGCGCCACCGCCACAGACTGCGCCTCCTTCGTCTGCGACGCCGGCGCCTGCGCCGCGCCCACATGCGACGACGGCGTCCAGAACCAGGACGAGACCGACACGGACTGCGGAGGCGCCCTCTGCGGACCGTGCCCCGACGAAAGCACCTGCACCATCGCCGCCGACTGCACCTCCCTTGTCTGCGACGCCGGCGCCTGCGCCCCGCCCACATGCGACGATGGTGTCCAGAACCAGGACGAGACGGACGCCGACTGCGGAGGCGCCATCTGCGGAGCATGCCCCGATGGAAGCGCCTGCACCGTCGCCACCGACTGCGCCTCCCGCGTCTGCGATGCCGGCGCCTGCGCCCCGCCCACCTGCGACGACGGCGTCCAGAACCAGGACGAGACGGACGCCGACTGCGGAGGCGCCGTCTGCGCCGGGTGTCTCACGGGAGGCGGCTGCGCGGTAGCGAGCGACTGCGTGTCGTTGGTGTGCGAAGCCGGGGTGTGCCTGGAGCCCACGTGCGAGGACGGCGTCAAGAACCGAGACGAGGTGGACGTGGACTGCGGCGGCGCCGTGTGCGACCCGTGCGCCGACGGGCAGGCCTGCGGAGAGGACGCCGATTGCGCCTCCCAGGTCTGCCATGCGGGCGCGTGCATGGCGGCGACGTGCTCCGACCAGACGCAAAACCAGGGCGAGACGGACGTGGACTGCGGCGGGCCGGCCTGTGGTCCCTGCGCGGACTGGCTGAGCTGCCAGGAGGCGGGGGATTGCAAGTCCAAGGTGTGTGAGCAGGACACTTGCTTCGCGCCCACGTGCGAGGACGGCGTCCAGAACCGCGACGAGACGGGCGTGGACTGCGGCGGCGCCGTGTGCGACCCGTGCGCCGACGGGCAGGGCTGCGCCGAGGCCCAGGACTGTGCCAGCGGGGTGTGCGCCCAGGGGCTGTGCGTGGCCCCGGCCTGCGACGACGGCGTGCTCAATGGGACCGAGACGGGGGTGGACTGCGGCGGCGGCTGCGCGCCGTGCGTGGACGGCCAGGGCTGCGCGGAGGCGGGGGACTGCGAGAGCGGCGTGTGCTTCCAGGCGCTCTGCCAGGCGCCGGCGTGCGGCGACGGGGTGGTGAACGGCGGCGAGGCGTGCGACGACGGCGCCCTGGACCCCGAAGGCGTGCCCGCCGCCGCCGAGCCGGGCGACGGCTGCGACGGCGCCTGCCAAGTGGAGCCCGGCTGGACCTGCGAGGCTTCCCCGGTCGACGAGCCGGCGGCCCCCAGCGTGTGCGTTGCGACGTGCGGCGACGGGGCCTGGGCCCAGGGCGTGGAGGGCTGTGACGACGGGAACCAGGAGGCGGGCGATGGCTGCGACGACGGGTGCCAGGTGGAGCTGGGCTGGGCCTGCGCCGGTGCGCCCGGGGAGGCGAGCGCGTGCGATGACACCTGCGGCGACGGGGTGGTGACCGCGCCCGTGGAGGCCTGCGACGACGGCAATGAGGCCGACGGCGACGGCTGCGACGCCCACTGCGCGGTGGAGCCGGGCTGGGCCTGCGAGGGCGAACCCACGACCTGCGTGCGCGTGGACGCCGACGGCGACGGTGTGCCCGACGACGGAGACGCCAGCGGGGCGGTGGACGACCGCCCGTGCGCGGGCGGGGAGACCGTGGGCTGCGACGACAACTGCACCGCGCTGCCCAACCCCGAGCAGGCCGACCAAGACGGGGACGGGCTGGGCGACGCCTGCGACACCGACGCGGACGGCGACGACGTGGAGGACGCGGCGGACAACTGCCCCGATCGCGCCAACGGCGACCAGCTCGACCTGGACGAAGACGGGCGAGGCGACGCCTGCGACGAGGACGATGACAATGACGGCCTCGACGACACGGCCGAGGCGGGCCTGGGGACGGACCCGCGGCGGTGGGACACGGACGGCGACGACCTGGGCGACGGCGAGGAGCTGGCGGACGGGACGGACCCCGCCCTGAGCGACACGGACGGCGACGGCATCCCGGACGGCGAGGAGGTCGTGGCGGGGACGGACCCCACGGACCCCGCGAGCTTCCCCGACGACGGCGTCCGCCACGTCGCGGGCGGCGGGGGCGGCTGCGGGACGGCCCCGAGCGACGCGCCGAGCGCCCCGTGGCTGCCGGTCGGCCTCGCCCTGCTGGCGATGGCCGCCGTGGCGCGCCGGCGCAAGGGGACGAGGCCCCCCCCGATCCGCCACCTACTCTGGGATTCGGCTTTGGATCCCGCGTGTGGGCG
>CAYZID010000238.1:0-2955 GCA_964478315.1 uncultured Myxococcales bacterium
TGTGCATAAGCGCCGGCCCCACCCCGCCCCCCACCGCCGCCTCGCCCCCCGCCATCACCGTCCGCGGCGCCCGCGTCCACAACCTCAAGGACCTGTCGGTGACCCTCCCCCGCCACGGGCGCACGGTCGTGGCCGGCGTCAGCGGCTCGGGCAAGTCCTCGCTGGCCTTCGATCTCCTGTTCGCCGAGGGCCAACGCCGCTTTCTGGACTGCCTGTCGCCCTACGTGCGCCAGTACTTGAGCCAGCGCGGCCGCCCCGACGCCGACGCTGTGGAGGGCGTGCCGCCCACCGTCGCCATCGACCAGCGCACCACCCGCGGCGACGCCCGCGCCACGGTGGCCAGCGCCACCGAGATCGAGCCCTTCCTGCGCCTGCTCTTCGCCCGCGCCGGGGCCGCCCCCGGGGCCGCCCGAGGCCACCGCGACCCGGGCGAGCTGGCAGCGCTCCTGGCCGGCTCCTGGCCCGCCCGGCGCTGGCCCGGCGCGGACACGTCCACGCTGGAGATCTCCGTCCCCGCCGTCCGCAAGCGCAAGGGCTTCCACAAGCCCGTCTTCACCGCCGCCGCCGCCGCGGGCGTGGAGTGGGCCCGCGTGGACGGCCGCCGGGTGGATCTGCGGCCCATGCGGGACGGCAGCCCACCGCCCAAGCTCGCCCGGGGCCGCCACCACGACATCGACCTCCTCGTGGGACGCGCCCCCGCCCACGACCGCGACGCCCTACGCCGACTGCTAGACCTCGCCGCCGGCCTGGCCGACGGCAAGGTGGAGGTGGCGCCCGTGGGCGAGGCCGGCGAGGCCCAGCCCGCCCCCACGCCCCCCGTCGCGCCCGCCGCCTTCCACGTCGCCCGCGCCAGCGAGGCGGGGCGCCGACCGTCCTTCGACCCCCGCGTGTTCTCACCCCGCACCGAGCTGGGCGCCTGCCCGCGCTGCGGGGGCGAGGGGCGCCTAGAGGTCCCGACCAAGGCCCAGGGCAAGAGTCAGGCCAAGAGCCAGCCCGAGAACGAAGCCGCGGCGACCTCCGCCGCGCCCGTGTGCCCAGCCTGCGGCGGCACGCGCCTGGGCCCCTTGGGCCGCACGGTCACCTTCGCGGGGCGCACGCTGCCCCAGGTCCTCGCCATGACGCCGGGCCAGCTCCTGGCCTTCGCAGAACGATCTCTCAGAGACCAGGCCCCACATGGCGAGAGCCCCGACGCCCCGGCACTCGATGACCAGCCACTCGACGCCCGCGACCGCGCCGTGGCCCAAGCGCCCCTGGCGGCGGTGGCCGAGCGGGCGCGCTTCCTGCTGGACGTGGGGCTGGGGTATCTCACGCTGGACCGGCGGGTGCGGACGCTCTCGGGCGGCGAGCTCCAGCGCATCCGCTTGGCCTCCCAGCTCGGCGCCGAGCTGTCGGGCGTGCTGTACGTCCTGGACGAGCCCACCATCGGACTCCACCCCACGGACGTGCAGGTGCTTCTGGGCACGCTGGACCGCATCCAGGCGCGGGGGAACGGCGTGCTGCTGGTGGAGCACGACGAGGCCACGCTGCGCACGGCGGACTTCCTCATCGACATCGGCCCTGGGGCGGGGCGCCACGGGGGCGAGGTCCTGGTGGCCGCGCCCTTGGCCCAGGCCCTCGAAGACCCGCGCTCGGTGACGGGGCGGTGTCTGCGCGAGCCCCGGCCCAAGGTGCGAGCCCAGCCGCGGCCGGTGCCGCCGCGGGAGGGTGACGCGGCGCCCGACACGGCGACCGGCGGCGCGGCGACCGAGTTCCTGCGCGTGCGCGGCGTGCGCCACCACAACCTCGACGGCGTGGACGTAGCCATCCCCCTGGGGCGGCTCACGGTGGTCACGGGCGTGAGCGGCTCGGGGAAGTCGTCGCTGGTGACGGAGGTCTTGCGGGACGTCGTGCACGGCGGCGGTGTCTGCGAGCCTTCCGGCCATGAGACGACGGCGCCGCGCTGGGCCGCGGTGGAGGGGCCCTTGGGGTCGGCGCCCGGTGGCGTTGCGGGGCTCACGCGCTTCGTGCACGTGGACGACAAGCCCATCGGGAAGAACCCGCGGTCCACGCCGGCGACCTACGTGAAGGTCTGGGACGCCATTCGGACGCTGTTCGCGCGGCACCCCGAGGCGCAGATGCGGGGGTTCGGCAAGGCGCGGTTCTCGTTCAACGTGTCGGCCGATCCGGCGAAGAAGCGGGGCGGTGGGCGGTGCGAGGCGTGCGCGGGGCAGGGGTATCAGAAGCTGGAGATGAGCTTCCTGCCCGACGCGCTGGTGCCGTGCGAGGTGTGCGGGGGGCGCCGTTTCGACGCGGAAACCTTACGTGTCCGGTGGTCGAGTGCGGCCGCTTCGTACGCGGGCGACTCGGGGTCGGCGGGGCGTGGCTGGTCCATTCACGACGTGCTGGAGATGACGGTCTCGGAGGCGCTGGAGGCCTTCGCGCGAGTGCCGAAGATCGCCCGGCCGCTGCGGCTCATGGAGCAGGTGGGGTTGGGGTACTTGGCCTTGGGGCAGCCCACGCCCACGCTGTCGGGGGGGGAGGCGCAGCGGCTCAAGCTGGTGTCGGAGCTGTTGGGGAGGGGGCGGGCGGACACGCTGCTGGTCTTGGACGAGCCCTCGGTGGGGTTGCACATGGCGGACTTGCCCAAGCTGTTGTCGGTGCTGCACGCCCTGGTGGACGCGGGGGCGACGGTGGTGGTCATCGAGCACAACCCGGACGTCATGCGCGAGGCGGACTGGCTCATCGACCTGGGCCCCGGCGCGGGCTCGGACGGCGGGCGCGTGCTCTACCAAGGCCCCTTCGACGGCCTCGTCCCGGCCTCCCGGGAGCCGGGCAACCCGGCCTCCGCCTCCCGCACGGCGGCCTACCTGGCCGCCTCCCAGCGCAGAAACACGACGTAACCCATGGAAACCATAGACCGCACGATCGCGGAGTACGAGAACCTGACCGACTTTTCGCGTTGCGAGATCGTGGAGC
>CAYZID010000238.1:3055-3212 GCA_964478315.1 uncultured Myxococcales bacterium
GCGAAAACTTGACCGACTTTTCGCGTTACGAGATCGCGGAGCGCGAAAACTTGACCGACTTTTCGCGTTACGAGATCGCGGAGCGCGAAAACTTGACGACCTTTTTCGCGTTGCGAGATCGTGGAGCGCGAAAACTTGACCGACTTTTCGCGTTGCG
>CAYZID010000238.1:3312-9445 GCA_964478315.1 uncultured Myxococcales bacterium
AGATCGCGGAGCGCGAAAACTTGACCGACTTTTCGCGTTGCGAGATCGCGGAGCGCGAAAACTTGACCGACTTTTCGCGTTGCGAGATCGCGGAGCGTGAAAACCTGGTCGAGTGTACGCGCGACGAGATCTCGCAACGACTTTTCGGGCCGTGAGGGATGTTCTGCGGGAACGCGCGGCGCTTCGAGCGCTCCCGCGCGCCCTCCTCCGAGCCCGCGAACGCCCCCGAGCGCGCCTTCGCGACGTCCTGCGAGCCCGCGAACGCTCCCGAGCGCCCCTTGGCGACACGCGACGAGAACGCGAAGACGCCCGAGCGGCTCGCCGCGCCCAACCCCAACCCCGCGCGCCCTCGCCCGACGCCTCACGCGCGCTGCGGCGCGCCTCGTCAGGACGCGGACGAGCCCGTCTCGCGCACGATGACGGCCCCGGGCCCATGCTGCAGGTCTTGGAGCTGGCCGTCCGGATCGAAGCCGGCTGCCACGAAGCAGTTCTCTTCGGTCGGTTCCGGACGCAGCTCGAACCGGAGTTTCCCGAGCGTGCGCGTCGCGGCGAGCGGGGCCGAACCATCCAAGAGCGCCGCGCGGCTCGTCTCGTACGGGACGCGCCCCTGGAGCTCGTGTTTCACGGGGAGACCTGTGAGGTGCACCTTCTCGACATGCTCCAGCGCCCAGGCCAGGCCGTGGTGGTCCTCGTAGCGGGGCAGCCCCCTGCCGCGACTGAACGGGGTCACAATCCAGACGCGGTCCCGTCGTCCTTCGCCCCAAGAGACATGGACCGCCCCGTGCGAGCCGTGATGAGGGAACTTCAACGCCGCGTGGTTGCCAAGCCCCTCGAACTCCCGGGCGATCTCGGTCCAGTCGAGAGACGGGACATCTGAGCCCAGGAGAAGACGGATGTTGCCCCACGTCGCGAGAAGCGCCGTTGAGAGGCGATTGGGGTCGGCCGGCGGGCTGGCAGAGAGCTCCTCGCTGGGATGCAGCACTTTGAGCTCCATCTGGCCGAGTCGTCGCACGTCCCCGCGCTGCATCTGCCATCGGCACGCCGGGTCGGACGTCCAGCGGTCATGAAGGATCGAGAGCACGTGCTCGACCGTTCCTCGTCGAAGATGCGTGTCGGGGTCCAGTGACGCCTGCCAGGACTCGGGGGCTCGGAGCTTCGGGACCGCGCAACCGATGGGGCCTGCGCCTGGACGTTCGAGGACGCGATCGAGCCCCAGCACGTGGTCGACGTGAGGGTGCGTGAGCACGACTCCCGACCACGACGCGTCGTGCTCGTCCAGGAGCTCTGCTGGGCAGCTCTTGTGGTTCGTGAGGCAGCCGTCTACGACGACCCAGGTTCCGGCTGGGTCCCGCAGCAAGACGCTCTCGCCGAACCCGGGACCATAGACGATGAGGTAGAGGAGATCGTCGCGAAGGTTCACGGGGGACCCTCTACCCAGCCCGCGGACCGGAGGTATCTCGCCGGATCGGGGAAGAGCGGCGGGAGGTCGCGATCGCGCCAGCCCTCGTTGCCGTGCACGCGGATGATGGGCTCGTCCTCATCACCGTACCAGCCGAGCTCGATGAAGCGGCCCGCGGTGAGGTCGGCGACCCGTTCGTCCCGGGTCCAGCGGTCGAAGTCCGTCGCCTCCAGGCTGAGGAAGCCGAAGACGGGATGTGGGTCGTCTTCCCCAGGAGGCTGAGCCACCTGAGCCCGCACCACGCCGTCGTCGACGCCATCGATGCGACCCGGCATCCAGCGAGCAAGCTCTCCTGCTTCGCGTCGCTGAGGACACAGGTGGGGCCCGTGCCACCAGCGTTCGGGCGAGACGGACAGAGGGAAGACCGCACGCGCGCTCCGGGCCTCGACGAGGGCTCGCAGCCGACGAAAGATCGCGGCCAGCCCCGGGTGGCTCCGGAGCGCCTCTTGAGGAATGCCGCGCAGCACTTCCTCGGCGAAGTCGAGCTGACCCCGATGGACCAAGAGGCGCCCGATCCACAGGTGCAGGTTCTCGTAGATCCACCGCTCTGCGTCTGGATCGGGCAGCCCCAGCACGTCGAGGGCCTCGTTCCAGGCCCGGCGCGCGGCGCCCATCCGGCCTCGGGTGATCAAGTAGCTCACCCAGCGAGAGTGCCACCACAGGTGATCGGCGCGAAGCTCGATGGCGCGTTGATAGTGGGCCTCGACCTCTGGGGCGCGTTGCGCCAAGATGTCGAGATTGAAGGCCAGATAGTGGTGTGCGTAGTCGTCGTCTGGCTCCCACCTGACCGCCCGCTCAAAGACCGCCGCCGCTTCCTCATGTTGCTTGAAGTCGCGAGACAGCGTACGCCCCAGCGCGTTGAGCTGGTCGGCGAAGTACGGACGAAGCTCGTCGAGGAGCCCGGCGTCTCCCGACAACGACGCGTGGTGGAAGGCCTCCATCTCGTCCAGGAGCGCGTTGGGATCGCGCGCCTGCTCGCGTCTCTCCAAGCGTCTCTTGTAGTAGCGTGCAAGCTCCGCCTGCATCGCCACCGGGTCCTCGTCCCCGGACCGGCCGACCTCCTGGGCATCGAGTCGGAGACTCCAATGCAACCGGAACGCCCCGTCGTCCGGATACAGGAGGCAATTGTGGAGAAGGGAGCGAGCCCGCTCCGTCGGAGCGTCAGACACGATCGCGTCGAGCAGATCTTGGCTGAGCGACCTTCGCGCCAGCGCTAGGCGCCTCCAGGCATCGCGGAGGAAGCGCTCCTCGGGCCCAGTGTCCTTCTTCCTGAGGAGGCTGGCGAGCGCCCGAGAGATATCCCGCCGGCCGGGGCTCGTCTTCCACCACCGTACGAGGTCATCCAAGGTCCACAGAGCAGCGATGGCCACGAGCAGGCGAATCTCGAGCGGGGAACGGGACGCGAGGTCGTCTCCGAGCCTCTCCGCGATGGCGGTCGCGGGGCCAGCAAGGGGGCCCCACTCGTGCTCGTCACGGAGCCACTCACCCGGTGTGCTGGCGATGGCGAGCTTGCGGAAATGCCGAGCCCGCACGCCGACGGGCAGAGCCCCCGAGACCACGCGTCGACAGGGGGCCGTTGCGACCAGGGCGAGCGCGACCTCGTCGGCGTGAGCGCGAAAAGAGACATCGTGCGATTGTCTGGAGGACCACTCGGCGGGCTCGTCGCACAGGAGCACGACGCGATCGGCGTGATCGGACACCCACCCCAAGACGGCCGTCACCTTCTCCGCCCAAGGTGCGTCTGCGCTGCGAAGGATGTCGAGCTGCCCGTTGAGCAGGCCACACGACTTCAAGCCCACCGACACCTCGGTGAGGGCGAGGGGGCCCGCGTCGAGGGCGCGCATGGGTGGCGCCACGAGGATGGGAGACAACCCCTGCTCACTGAGGCGCTCTCCCAGGAGCTGCAGCGCCGTGCTCTTTCCACCGGTGGCCGGCCCACCGATGTGCCACACGGCGTCCAGGGAAGGAGCTGCGTTGGCGATCTCGGGAAACAGGTCATCGACCAGGCGGTCCACTTCGGGCAGCGCGGGTACGTGCATGGCCTCAACCTCCTCAGCGGCTCCGCCCAGAAGAACACAAGGCATTGGAATTACTTCCAGATCCAATACAGGCCGGTAAACCTCGCGGGATCCCCGGTGCAGCCCGGTGGAGAGGAAGGATACGAGACCAAACAGGTTCTTCCAAGAGCGGATGAACGAAGGAACGAAGGCAGCGGCCGGGGGCCGGGGGCCGAGGGTGAGGGTGGACCAAGTCGACGGGCGGGGGTAACCGGCCGGGAGGCTGGCGCGTAGGGGGAGGGGAACGCCGCGGGGGTCGCCCGCGACGACTCGAACCCCTGACCTCGCCAAGGAGACTCTCCATGCGAACCCCACGCGCCCTCCACCACGCCCTCTTGGGAGCCGGGCTGCTGCTCTCCTTCGGCGCCGCAGCGGGCCTCGGCGGCTGCGACTCGTCGGGTGACGACACGCAAGCCGACACCCAGGCCGACACGGCCTTGGAAGACACGTCCAACCAAGACGCCGGGCAGCAAGACGCCGGGCAGCAAGACACGGGGCCCGACGCCGCGACCGACACGGCTTCCGACGCCACGACAGACACCGGGACGGACAGTGCCCCAGACACGGCGACCGACGCCACGACCGACACCGGGCCGGACACCGTCACCCCCGCCCCGCCGACGGTCACCACCGACACCTACTGGACGGCGCAGCAGATGCTGCTGGCCAATGAGATCAACGAGAGCGGCGAGCCCTTCGCCGAGGCCCTGGGCTACGACCTGGACCAGCTCGACCCCATGACCCCCGACGTCCCCGACGCGAAGGCCTACGTCTTGGGTATCGAGAACTACGAATACTCCCGCTACCAGCTCGGCACCGTCATCAGCCGCTCGGGCATCGGCCTGCACATGATGTGGGCCCCCAAGGTCATGGCCCAGGCCGCCATGCAGCCCGACGAGTTCGACGGCTCCATGACCGGCGGCACGCCCAACGGCTTCAAGGAAGACGACATGCTCATGACCATGATCCAGGGCTTCTCCACCCTGTCCGGCCACGCCCCGCCCGGCAACCCCTGGCCCCAGTTCGCGGAGTTCCAGAGTGCCGACCCCCACCTGCCCCAGAGCATCGACCCCGCCAAGTTCGGCTGGGAGGACTTCTCCACGCTGCGCTGGGACCGCGCGAAGATGGACAAGGTCCTGGTCCCGGAGGCCCTGGGCCAGACGATGATGAAGCAGTACCTCTGGGCCCAGGACACGCTCAGCGCCTTCCACGACGCCGACGACAACGGCGTGGACCCCGACGGCACGAACAGCCCCGACCTGCCCGACAGCCCCGACTTCGACCCCGACAACGGCCTGTTCTACGGCGGCGACAGCCTCGACGGCTTCATCGGCATGGTGCTGACCGCCGAGGCCATCAACAAGACCGCCCTGCTGGTGGGCAAGCTGACCTACGACGGCGCCGGCCTGGGCCCCGTGGACCTCATGACCTACGACCCCCAGACCGAGCTGCGCTTCTTCCCCCACGCCATCGCCGTCACCGAGGCCCCCGTGGCCGACGGCCTCCCCCCGCGCGCCGACTCGTTCACCGTCACCGACCCCATGAGCATGCTCTTCGACCAGGCCTCGCTCTTGTGGGCTACCACCTCCTTCGCCGCCATGATGGACCCCAACGACGACAGCAGCCCGGCCCACTGGGCCTACCACGAGGTCTTCGACGGCAGCCCCTTCCCCGCCGCCATGAGCCAAACCGGCGAGCCGGGCCCCTATGACCTCATGAAGGGCACCAGCAAGCTCATCTGGATGAACCTCCAGGCCATGCACCGCGACCCCACCACCGGCGTCTTGGTCGACGCGGCGGGCGTGGGCGGCATGGGCGGCGTGGGCGTCACCCGCGGCGACAAGGTGGACACGATCTCGTCCGTCTACGCCCTGGTCGCCCTGGAGTCCTTCCTCACGCCCTTCGCCGGCACGCCCCTGGAGGCCCCGGTCAAGGCCCAGATCGCCACGCAGGCCAACTTCCTGGTCACGTCCGTGTCGGACGGCGCCGGGCGCTACGCTGCCAGCGCGCTGCTGTCGGACGGCACGACCGAGCCCGGGGACCTGTCCTCGCAGGCGGCCGCCGTGCGCGGCCTCTACGTGGCCGCCCGCGTGACCGGCGACGCCACCCTGCGCGCCGCGGCGGACGCGGCCTACGGCGTGCTGGTGGACGACTTCTATGACCCCGACGCCCAGGTCTTCGCCGACACCCCCGGCGCCGCCCAGGGGACCTACACCCCCGCCACGGTGGCGCTGGTCGCCGGCGCCCTTCGCGAAGCGGCCCTGGAGGGCGGCCAAGCCGAAGCGGCGGACCTGTACGTGTCCTTCTTCCGCCGCGTCTCGCGCGCCATGCAGCTCTCCGAAGGCCCCAACACGGGTGAGACGGGCGGCGACTCGGACGGCGACGGCATCCCGTTCATCCCCGAGCAGCCCGACGACCTGCCCCCGGTCTTCGCGTCCCAGGCGGTCTTCCCCCTGTAGCGCGCTCCCATCGCGAGCGACCCGCCCCCCACGCGGCGTCCCGACGACGCCGTGTGGGGGGCGTCTCCATTCCGAGGCCCCTCGCGGCCGCCCGCGGGCCCGTCTGGTAACCCGCGGCGGCCGGGCGGGGGCGGGCCTGGTACACTCCCGCCGCGCCG
>CAYZID010000239.1:0-9433 GCA_964478315.1 uncultured Myxococcales bacterium
CTCCCCCACCCCACGAGAGAGACGCCATGACCGACACCGTCGCCCGCCTCCGAGGTGCCCTCCACGACCAGGTGGGCCGCGTGGTCCTGGGCCAGACCCAGGTCCTCGACGGCCTCATCGTCGCCCTACTCGCCCAAGGGCACGTCCTCCTGGAGGGGGTCCCGGGGACGGGTAAGACCCTCCTCGTCCGGACCTTCGCCCGCTCCCTGGACCTCACCATGCGCCGCGTCCAGTTCACGCCGGACCTCATGCCGGCCGACGTCCTGGGGACGAGCATCTTCCACTTCCAGTCCGGCGAGTTCTCGTTCACGCGCGGGCCCATCTTCACGGATCTCCTGCTCGCGGACGAGCTCAACCGCACGCCCCCCAAGACCCAGGCGGCGCTCCTGGAGGCCATGGCCGAGCGCGCCGTGACCACCGACGGGACCACGCGCCCCCTGGGGCCCGACTTCCTGGTCGTCGCCACCCAGAACCCCATCGAGCAGCAGGGGACCTACCCGCTCCCCGAGGCCCAGCTCGACCGCTTCCTGTTCAAGCTGGAGGTCGCCCCACCCTCGGAGGACGACGAGCGCGAGCTGGTGCGCCTCCACGGCCACGGGACGACCACGCCCGACCTGGACCGCCTGGCGCTCACGCCGGTCGTGAGCCGCCAAGCGCTGGCTCAAGCCCGCGCCGAGGTCGCCGAGCTGCGCCTGAGCGACGAGATCGTCGCCTACATCGTCGCCCTGGTCCGCGCCACCCGCGCCGCCCCGGAGCTGGCCCACGGGGCCTCGCCTCGGACCTCCGCCATGCTCGCCAGCGCCGCGCGCGCCCTGGCGGCCCTGGACGGACGCCCCTACGTCCTGCCGGACGACGTCAAGGCCCTGTTCCTCCCCACCCTGCGCCACCGCGTGGTCCTCACGCCCTCCGCTCGCATCGAGGGCCGCTCCCCGGACGCCGTGCTCGACGAGGTCCTGGCCCGCGTCCCGGCGCCTCGCTGAGGGGAGGTCCGCGGTGCGCCCCACCCTCCGAGGGATCCTCCTGGCCGCCAGCGGCGCCCCCCTGGCGCTGGCCGCGGCTTTCGCGCCGGGAGTCTGGTGGTACTGGCTGGCCCTGACGAGCCTGTCCCTGGCCGCCCTGGCCGCGGACGTGCTCCTCGCCCCGCGCCTGGGCGCCGCCACGGTGGCCCTCACGCTACCACCGCGCCTCCACGTGGGAGAGCCGGCGACGGGGACGCTGACCGTCCACCCCGGAGGCCGCCAAGACTGGAGCCGGCGCTTGGGACGCCTGCGCCTCCACGTGGACGCCAGCGAGTCCCTGCACCTGCGAGCCCCCCGCTACGCGGAGCGGCCGGCGACGCGCCGGGGGACCGTGGAGGTGCCACTCGCCCTCCACCCCACGCGGCGCGGCGTGGGCGAGATCCCGGCGGTGTGGCTCCGAGCCGCCGGCCCCCTGGGGCTCATGGAGCGCCAGCGAACCGCCCCCCTGGGGGTGGCCGTGGAGGTGGCTCCCAACCTCCCCGGGGCGGCCCGCGATGTGCTCTCGGTGCCCTCGCTGGGCGTTGCGGACGAGGGGATCCGCGTGGAGCGCTTCCGCGGCGACGGAACCGAGTTCGAGAGCCTGCGCCCCTACACCCCAGGGGACGACCTCCGGGCCCTGGACTGGAAGGCGTCGGCCCGCCTCGCCGCCCCGCTCGTGCGCGAGACGCGCGCCGAGCGCAACCGCGACGTCCTCCTGGCCGTGGACGCCGGGCGGCTCATGGGCGAGCCCCTGGCGGGCGTCCCCCGCCTGGATCACGCCGTGCGCGCGAGCCTCGCCCTTGCCACGGTGGCGGTCCAGGTGGGCGACCGCGTGGGTTTCGCGGCCTTCGACGCCCGCCTGCGGCACTTCGCCCCACCCACCGCGGGCATCCAGGCCGTCACCCAGCTCGCCCAGACGGCCGCGCGGGTGGCCTACTCCACCGAGGAGACGAACTTCACCCTGGCCCTCACCGAGCTCGCGGCCCGCCAACGACGCCGCGCCCTCGTGGTCGTCATGACGGACTTCGTGGACGCGGTCTCCGCCGAGCTGCTGGTGGAGAACCTCGCCCAGACCTCCCAGGACCACGTGGTCCTCTTCGTGGCCCTGCGCGACCCCGCGCTGGATCGTCTGGCCGACGCCCCACCCGAGACGCTCCTGGACCTCCACCGCGCCGTCGTCGCGGGCGAGCTCCTCCAGGACCGCGCAACGGTGCTCGCCCGCCTGAGCCAGCTCGGCATCGCCTGCCTGGACACGACGCCGACCGCGCTGTCCGTGGACCTCATCGAGCGCTACCTCGTGGCCAAGCGAAAGGAGCTGTTCTGATGGTGCACGGACGAGCCGAGCCCCAGGCCCTGCGCTCCACGGTCTTTCGGCGCGAGCGCGAGGCCGACTGGCGGGCCTTGGAGGAGCTCCTCGCGCGCGCCGACGAGGTGGGCGTGGAGCGCCTGGACGCGGCCTCGCTCCGGCGCCTGCCGTCCCTCTATCGAGCCGCCGCGTCGTCCCTCTCGGTGGCCCGCAGCGTGTCGGTAGACGCGGCGCTGCTGCGCTACCTGGAGTCCCTGGTTCTCCGCGGCCACCGCGTGCTCTACGGCGTGCGCCAGGCGGCCGGCGCGGGAGAAGACCCCCGGGACAGCGTCCGCGGCTGGCTGACCCGAGGCCTGCCCCAGACCATACGACGTCGCTGGCGGCCCCTGGCGGTGGCGCTGGGGCTCCTCCTCGGCGGCGTCATCGCCGGGCACGCCCTCTACTCGCCCGAGACCTACGCCGCCTTCGTACCGGCCTCCATGGCTCAAGGGCGGACCCCCACCAGCAGTACGGCGTCGCTCCGGCGCGTCCTGGGGGGCCGGGCCGAGGACGACGCGGGCCCGCACCGTGACGTGGACGACGAGGGGGGAGACGGCGACGACGGCGAGACGCCCCTGGACCTGTTCGCCTCGGCGCTGTTCACCAACAACGCCCAGGTGAGCCTGCTCGCGGCCACGCTCGGCTTCCTGCTGGGGCTTCCGACGGCCTTCCTGCTGCTGTTCAATGGGCTCGTGTTGGGGGCCATGTCGGGGCTCTACGCATCGCGTGGGCTGGGGCTCGAGTTCTGGCTCTGGGTGCTCCCCCACGGCGTCACCGAGCTCACCGCCGTGGCTCTGGCCGGCGCCGCGGGGCTCACCGTGGCCGGTGCCCTCATCGCCCCTGGGCCATATGGCCGGACCTACGCCCTGAGTCACCAGGGACGCGAGGCGGCCGAGCTCCTCTTGGGGGCCGGCCTCATGTTGCTCATCGCGGCCTTCATCGAGGGTTTCCTCCGCCAGCTCGTGAGCGACCCCTGGGCGCGAGGGGCCCTGAGCACCGCGACGGTCCTGTTCTGGGCCTCGTACTTCGGCCTCGCGGGGCGCGGCCGGGGCCACGGATCCGCGAGGACGAAGGACGAGGCCGAGGCGCGCTCCTCCCACGGCGCCGGAGGTCCCCGTGGCTGACGTCCTCGCGCGCACGACGTGGACGCTGACGACGCCCGAGGGCGTCCCCCTGGAGGTGCACCTCGGGGGGATCGGGGAGCGCGTGACGGCCCTCCTGTTCGACCTGCTCCTGCTGGCGCTCGCCCTGATCGCAGGGGGGCTTCTCACCGCGCTGCTCCTCGCGGCCACGCCCCACGCCGCGCGATCCACCCTCTTGGCCGTCGCGAACCTCCTCACGTTCCTGGCGTGGCACGGGTTCTTCGCCGTGCTGGAGCTGCGCGGACGCGGCTCGACGCCGGGGAAGCGTCGCCTCCACCTGCGGGTTGTCGCCCGGGACGGCGGCCCCCTCACGCGGGGCGCCGTCCTCGCTCGCAACCTCACGCGCATGGTGGAACTCACCCTGCCCGTCCAGGCCCTCCTGGCCCCCGAGCTGCTCGTGGAAGGGGCGCCCGCCTGGGCCGGGCTCCTGGCCTCGGGCTGGCTCCTCGTCTTCGCCCTGGTCCCCCTCCTCCACCCCGAGAACGCCCGCGTGGGCGACCTCCTGGCCGGGACGCGAGTCATCCGAGAGCCCCAGGCGGCCCTCCTCCCCGACGTGGCGCGGCCTCGTGCCGACCAGGGCCCCACCCCCAGCCCACCGGGCGCCTCCGACGCCGCGTCCGCGGACGACCCGGACGCCGAGCGCTGGCACTTCACCGCCCAGCAACTCGACCTCTACGGCATCCGCGAGGTGCAGGTCCTCGAAGACCTCCTCCGCCGACACGAGGAGCGCGCCAGCGCCCGGGAGGCCGCCGCGGGGCGCGCCGTGTGCGACGCCATTCGGCGCAAGATCGCCTGGCCCGCGCCCGTCTCCGACGCCGACGTCTGGCCCTTCTTGCGCGCCTTCTACCGAGCCCAGCGCGCCCACCTGGAGCGCGAGCTACTCCTGGGGCGCCGACGCGAACACAAGCGCGAGGGGGCCCTCGCTCCCAACGACCGCTGAGGATCGACCGCGCCGCCTACGAGGGCTTGGTCACCGGACGGTCCGCCGCGGGGCGCGGGGGGCGCGCCAGGGCGTCGTCCACGCGCACCAACAGGACGGTCACGTTGTCGTCGCCGCCGCGGGCCAAGGCCGTAGCCACGAGCTGGCGCGCCGCCCAGGGGAGATCGCCCCGCCCGGCCTCCAAGACGGCGGCGATCTCCGAGTCGTCCACGAGCCCCGTGAGCCCATCGGTGCACAGGAGGAACACGTCCCCGGCGTGCCGCGCGACCGTGGAGATGTCCGGCCGCGCCTGGCGCCCGTCCTCGGCCCCCAGGGCGCGGACGATGACGTTCCGGTCTTGGAACTGCTCGATCTCCCCCGCCGTGCGCAGCGTCCCGTCGTCGATGCGGTAGTTGAGCAGGCTGTGGTCCCGCGTGAGGCGGTCCAGCCCCCGGGAGTCGCTGAAGCGATACACCCGACTGTCGCCCACGTGCGCCACGATGAGCGCCTCGGGTGCGGCCTTGAGGACCACGGCCGTGGTGCCCATGCCGCGCGTCCCCTGCCCTCGCTCGCCGGCCAGGGTCACTCGGAGGTTGGCGCTGCGCAGGGCCTCCCGCACGGCCTCGCGGTGATGCCACGCCCGAGCGCTGGAGCGACGGTCGGAGGCGGCGAGGCAGTGGTGCTCGTGGTGGCGACGCACCCCGTCCACGATGGCGTCCACGGCGAGGCGGCTGGCCACGTCCCCGCCGCCATGCCCGCCCATGCCGTCACACACGACGAACACGCCTAGCTCCTCGTCGTAGCCCAAGCTGTCCTCGTTCCGCCGCCGCACCATCCCGGCGTCGCTCAGGGCCACGGCCGTGAGCTTCAGCGGCGAGGCCACCTCCATGCGAGTGCGGGTCTTCTGGCGGGGTGTGGACATGGGCAGGAGCGCGGACATGAGCGTCCTCCTCGACGACCGCGCCGTCCGTCGCGACGGGCCGCGGCGGGCTGCGGGCCAGGCGTGTGAGAGCCGATGTGCGGGGCGGGACGCTGGCGGCCCGTGAACTCACGAGGGGACAGCGCCACGAGAAGATCGTCGGGGTGGTTCGGTGACGCTGCGTTCCCAAGCAAGCCTCGTGCCGGACCGCAAGTACCTGAACTCACGTGAACGCGCCGCGATCTTTGGGGTCCCTACGCCCCAGCACGCCCTCGGGATCCCCCACCCCGGGACACCGGCCGTTTCAGGGAGGAACAGCCTCTGCGCCGCGGTCGAGCCCCGGCGCTATGCGCCCAAGCCCCGCACCACGCGCCTCCCGCTCTAGTGGACCCCGGTGCGGCCGACCGGTGCGACCAACCGCGACACCCGTGTCACACCGAGGGCGACGGCTGGGGTCTCAAGATCCCCCGGGTGTCGTCGTCGGGCCCGTCGAAGAAGGGCCGCCAGCCGCGCGGCAGGGGACGCCCGAGGCTCTCCTCCAGGCGGTCGCCGTCCGGCAGGGCGAAGCTGATGCGCGCCGTGCACCCGGTGGCGCCCGCCTGCTTGATGGCGATCTTGACCGTGGCCATCCCGGGAGCTTCGGAGACGATCCGCCCCTCGGCCACGGTCTCCACGTCCAGGCGCATGGGCCGGAAGTAGCGGAGGTTCATGGAAGTGGTGAGCCCGATGCGACCGCGGAGACCCACGAGCGTCCAGCCGGCCAGCTCGTCGGCTACGAGCGCCTGGAGGCCGCCGTGCAGCACTCCCGGGGGCCCGTCGTAGCCGCGCCCCAGGGTGAACCGGGTGCGCACGACGTCGCCGTCGCGCTCGAAGCGCAGCCGAAGCCCCACCGGGTTGTGGGGCCCGCAGCCGAAGCAGGACTGCTCGGCGCCGAAGGCGTAGGGGTCCAACGGGATCACGCCGTGGGCGTGTTCGGCCCCATGAGCGTGTCCGTGTCCATGTTGATGCCCATGTCCGTGCGTGTGTCCGGCCCCGTGGGCGCGGGCAGCGTGCTGCGCCGCGGCGGGCTCGTGGTCGTCGTTCATGGTCGCGAACTGTCCCCCCCATGCACTGCGCCCGTCAACCGCCCAGCGTGCTTGCGCTCGCTCGCACCTCCCTTGACGCCGGCCCGCGCCCCACGTAGAGCCACCTCATGGTTGGGAGGTGCCTCGCCGTCACGGTGGCCACCGCCTGCGGTGTCACCGCCGGGGCGCTGGGCTGCCAGCCCGCCGGGGGCTCCGCCCTGGGCGCGCGACCGGTCTACGTGCTGGTGGCGGCGAGCACGCGCGGGGTCATCGACGACCTCGCCGCGGGCGACGGCGCGCCGCCGGTGCGCCTGAGCGTAGGCCCCAGCGGCGCCCTGGCGCGCCAGGTCGAGGCGGGGCAGCCGGCAGACGTCTTCGTGTCCGCCGATCCCCGCTGGACCCGCTGGCTCGTCGAGCGGGGCCTCCTGCGCGCGGACTCCGTACGTCCGGTGGCCTCCAATCGGCTGGTCGTCGTCGCGGCGCCGGGCGCACCGCTACGCTGGGACCCCGCCAGGGAGGAGCTGGCCGCCCGTGCCCGGACCCAGGGCTGGGGTCGGTGGACGACGGCCGACCCCACCACGGCCCCGCTGGGGCGTTACGCGAAGGCGGCGCTCCAGCGCGCCGGAGGCTGGGAGGCCCTCGCCCCCACGCTGGTCCCCGCGCGGGATGCGGCGGCGGCGCTGCGCCTGGTCCAAGATGGGCACGTGCGCTGGGGCGTGGTCTACGCGAGCGATGCCAGGGCGGCGCCCGCCCTCCGCGTCGTGGCGACCCTCCCCGCGTCCTGGCACCCACCCATCCTCTATGTCGCGGCCGCCCTTCCCGGCGCGCCATCGGCGGCCCGGGCCTTCGTGGACGCCCTCACGGGGCCCCGGGGGCGCGCGGCCTTCCGCGCCGCTGGGTTTCTCCCGCCGCCGGAGCCCCAGCCCCCCCGCGCGGACGAGGCGTCCCCAGGCCCGATCCACTCGGGCCACCCGGGGGCCCCGTGAGCGCCCCCGGGTTCGAGGCCGGCGCGTGGCCCGCCGTGGCGCTGTCCCTCCAGGTGGCGGCCGTGAGCGTCCTGGCGTCACTGCCCCTGGGCGTCGCCGTGGGCTGGGTCCTGGCGCGCAAGCGCTTCCGGGGTCGCGTCCTGCTCGACGGGCTCGTCTACCTGCCCCTCGTGCTGCCCCCGGTGGTCACGGGCTACGCGCTGCTCTGGGCCCTGTCCCCCCGGGGCCCCCTGGGCTGGCTGGACGTGGCCTTCACCTGGCGGGCGGCGGCGCTCGCCAGCGCGGTGGTGGCCTTCCCGCTCCTCGTGCGGGCCGTGCGCCTGGGCTTCGAAGCGGTAGATCCCGGGCTGGAGGAGGCCGCGCTCACGCTGGGGGCCTCCCCCTGGCGCACCTTCTGGCGGGTGACCCTCCCCCTGGCTTGGCCGGGCGTCCTGAGCGGCGCCCTGCTGGCCTTTGGGCGCAGCCTGGGCGAGTTCGGTGCGACGATCACCTTCGCCGGGAACATCCAGGGCGAGACGCGCACGCTGCCCCTGGCCATCTACACGGCCCTCCAGACGCCCGATGGGCGCGCCGAGGCGACGACGCTGGCGTGGATCTCCGTGGGGCTCGCCCTCGGGACGCTCATCGCGGGGGAGGTGCTGGCGAGGAGGTTGCGGTGGAGGCGCTGAGCTTCGACCTGCGCTACGAGGCGCCCCCGCCCCCCGGGCCCCCAAGCGCCGCGGGCGCCTCCTTCACGCTTGAGGTCCAGGCCCGCCTGGCGCGGCCCACGGCCATCTTGGGCCCGAGCGGCGCCGGGAAGTCCACGCTGCTGGGGCTGCTGGCGGGGCTCCTACGGCCCGCCCAGGGGCGGGTGACGCTGGGCGACGAGGTGCTGGTGGACACAGCGCGGGGGGTCTGGGTTCCGGCCTGGCGCCGGCGGCTGGGGGTGGTCTTTCAGGACGCGAGGCTGTGGCCCCACCAGCGCGTGCGCGAGCAGATCCGCTTCGGCGGGCGCCACCGCGAGGACGAGGTCATCGCGCTCTGCGACCTGGAGGCGCTGCTGGACCGCCGCCCAGGATCCCTCTCGGGGGGCGAGCGCCGGCGGGTGGCCGTGGCCCGCGCCCTCATGAGCGGGCCGCGAGCCCTGCTCTTGGACGAGCCCATGGCGGGCCTGGACGGGGCCCGCCGCGAGGGTATCCGCCAGCTCATCGCGCGCCTGTCTGCGTCCCTGGACCTGCCGGTGGTCGTGGTGACCCACGCGCTGTCCGAGGCCCTCACGATCGCGCCGCAAGTCTTGCTGCTCCAAGGCGGGCGCGTCGTGGGAGGAGGACCGGCGCCCCTTGGCGAGCTCACCCAGCGGCCTGAGGGCTTCGACCTTGCCAGCTCGCTGGGGCTGGAGTCCCTGCTACGGGTCGAGGTCGCCCCGGGCGACCCGGCCGGGGGCGTGGTTCGCGCCCGGTTGGTGGGCGACGAGGCCCGCGGAGGGGGCAGCCCGGATAGTGGGCCCACGGGCGAAACGCCGCTCCTCACCCTCCCCCCCAGCGACCTGCCCGTCGGCGCCACAGCGTGGGTGGGAGTGCGGCCCGAGGACGTACTGCTCTCCGCGACCCCGGTCCAGGGTCTCAGCGCCCGCAACCAGCTCCACGGGGTGGTCGCCCGGTGCCACGAGGTGCGCGGACGGGTGCTGCTGGACGTGGAGCTCGCGGGCGGCCAGCACCTCCAGGCCGAGCTCACACGCGCCAGCCGGGAGGAGCTGGGGCTGCGACCGGGCCGCCCCGTGTGGGCCCACGTGAAGACCTGGGCCTTCCGGTGGCGGGGGCGCCATGAGGAAGGCCCATGAGTCCGTGGTCATGGATCGGCGCCGACGTTCGGCGGGCGGCGCTCCAAGGCACCCGGTCCCGGCTGTCGCCCTGGAGGTCGCCGGGGCGGGTGCCGTGGTCCGCTTGGGCCCACGGGAGCGTCCTCGGCGTGACGTGCGAGGAGAGTCCTTTGCGCGACGGGGGCTTCACCGCACCTACGCCCGCTGGCGAGTTCCCATCCTGAAAAGCCTCCCGTCGCCGCGACGGCCGCTGCACGCACCA
>CAYZID010000240.1:0-5380 GCA_964478315.1 uncultured Myxococcales bacterium
GGTTGGGACAGGGTTGGGACAGGGTTGGGACAGGGTTGGGACAGGGTTGGGACAGCGGCGCCCCCCCTCCTCCCCAACACCCGGCTAGGCCCGCGCGCCTTGGTCGCCACGCGGAGTTGCGGCTCTGAGGCGTCCCCCGATCCGCCACCTACTCTGGGATTCGGCTTTGGATCCCGCGTGTGGGCGGCGTCGAGCTGCGCGGCTGGGTGCTCGACGTGACACGGCCACGCCTCCGCGCCCAGCCGCTTGCCTCCTTGCCCAAACGCGGCCTCCTGCGCCTCGGTCCACAGAGCAGGTGGCGGATCGGGGGCGTCCGGTGTGCGTTGTCGGCTGAACGCCCCCACGGTAGAAGGACCCCGTGACCCTGCCTCTCCTGCTGACCATCACGCTCGTCGCGGTGCAGCTCACCGTCGTCTTCGGCTTCCTCCTCCTCCAGCGCCGAACACCCGCGGCCACGCTCGCCTGGATCCTGGCGGTCCTCCTCCTCCCGGGGATCGGCGTGGGGCTCTACGCGATCTTCGGGCGCACGCGCGCCAGCCGCGCAGGCGCCGAGTCGCTTCGAGTCGCCGAGCAGGTAGGTGCCGGGCTGGCCCGGCTCGGGCTCGTCGTCGCGCCCGGCGAGACGGGGCAGCTCTCCGGACGCACGCAGGCCTTGTTGGCCCTCGCCAAGAGGGTGGCCACGACGCCCGCGACCCGCGGGAACCGCTGCGCGCTGTTGGTGAACGGGGCGGCGACCTACCACGCCATGCACAGCGTCATCCGGCGCGCGAGGCACCACGTCCACGTGGAGTTCTACATCATCCAGCCCGACTGGACGGGCGACTGGCTGCGCAACGACCTCATCGAACGGGCGCGCGCGGGCGTGGAGGTGCGGGTGCTGGTCGACGCCGTGGGCAGCATGGGGCTCCCCGGTGACTTCTGGAAGGAGCTCATCGAGGCCGGCGGGGAGGTGGGCGTCTTTGGTCCGGTGAGCCCCCTGCACCGGCTCCGGCGGCGAGATCGCATCGACTTCCGCGACCATCGCAAGATCGTCGTGGTGGACGGGCGCGTGGGGCTCACCGGTGGAATCAACGTCGGGCGCGAGTACCTGGGGCTGAACCCAGACATGGGCCACTGGCGGGACACCCACATCCAGATCGAGGGGCCCGCGGTCTTGGGCCTCCAGCGCGCCTTCGCCGAGAGCTGGCTCCTCACCACGGGGCGGGTGCTGGAGGACGCGCGCTACTACCCCCAGCCGGGCAGTCCACTGGACGGCGCCTCCGAGCACCCCGCCCAGGACCCTGGGGCGGGCAAGCTGGGGTCAGGCGAGCCAGGCGCCCCCACCGAGCCGGCCGGAGAGCTGGTCCAGATCATCGACTCGGGCCCCAACCGCCGCTGGGCCCCCATGCACCACATCCACATCCAGGCGCTCTCCGCCGCCCTGGAGCGCATCTGGATCACCAGCCCATACTTCGTGCCGGACGAGGTCACCGAGCACACCCTCGTCGCGGCGGCCCTCCGGGGCGTGGACGTGCGCATCCTGGTCCCCAAGCGCTCGGATCACCGCCTGGTGGGGCTCGCCTCCCGGGCGACGTACCCGCGCCTGCTGGAGGCAGGGGTGCACGTGTTCGAGTACGCGAAGGGGTTCGTTCACGCCAAGACGCTCGTCATCGACGACTGGGTGGGCACGGTGGGGTCCGCGAACATGGACATCCGCTCCTTCCACCTCAACTACGAGCTCAACGCCTTCGTCTTTGGGCCCAACTTCACACGCAGGCTCGCCCGACAGTTCCAAGAGGACCTCATCGACGCCGACGAGGTCCGGCTCGAAGACCTGCGGGCGCTGCCCCGCTGGGTCCACGTGGCGCGCAACGCCGCCCGCCTGCTCTCCCCCCTCCTGTGACATCGGCGCAGATCGGGGATGGCGCGGGAGGTTTGCTCGCCGGCATCCCTCGTCTATGCTCGCCTCGTGACCTCCCCCCCCTCGCCCTTGCCCCCCTCCGTGAACCTGACCGCACGGCTTGGCATCACCACCGAGCACGTCCTGGATGTCTGGGTACGAGGGCCCATGCACGCCCACGTCGAACGCGAGCACAACGGTGCCACGCGGGGAGAGACGCTGGGGGCGGCGTGCGAGGAGCTGGGCCGCGGGCTCGCCGAAGCCCTGTCTTCGGGAGCCATGGGCCCCTTGGCGCTGTGGGTGCGCCGCGAAGCCCCGGCCGAGCTGTCCATCCGCGACCTCTGTGCGCTGGTGGAAGGGTTCTTCGAGGTGCCGCGCAGGGCCGCCGTGGAGCTCGGAGACGCGGCCCTGGCCGACGCCGTGGGCGGCCGCGCGGTGGCGGCCTTGTCCGCGGTCGCCGAGGCCGCCGTGGCTCGCGCGCGGGACCGTCAGCGCCCCCGCGCGCCCGCGGACCTCGATGACGTCGCCGCCGTCCTCACCGACACGCTCCTGTCCACGCACCCCGACGGCGCCGTGCACTATGTGAGCGCCGGGATCACCGAGACGACGGGGCTCACGGTCCAGGAGGTCCGGGCCGATCCCTCCGCGCTGGAGCGCGTCGTCCTCCCCGAAGATCGCCCCGCCCGACGCAAGCTCCTGGACCGCGCGCGGACCTCCACGCGGCCCGTCGAGGCCGTCTACCGCGTGCGCCACCAGACGACGGGCCAGACCCGCTGGGTCCTCCACCGGATCACGGGGGTCCGGCAGGGGGGGGCGCTCGCGCGGCTCGATGGGCTCCTCGTGGACATCACGGAGCGCCGCGAGTTGGAGCGGCGGCTGGATCAGTCCCTCCATCTCCGCCGCCTGGGACAGCTCGCCGGGGGCATCGCGCACGACTTCAACAACCTCCTGGTGAGCATCTTGGGGTACGCGGACCTCCTCCTCGTGCGGACCGCGCCGGGGAGCCGCGAGGGCAACGCGCTGGAGCTCATCACCGCCGCCGCCGAGCGGGGCGCCGAGCTCACCGAGCGCCTGCTCACGTTCGCGCGCGGGTCGGTGTCCAGCCAGAAGGAGAACACGCGGCTCGAACGGGTCATCCGCGACACGATGGCCCTCCTGGCGCCCTCCGTCCCCAAGTCCATCCGCATCGAGCTCGTGGAGGAGCCCGGCGTGCCCGTAGTCGTCGCCGACTCGGCCCAGGTGGGCGAGGCCGTCCTGAACTTGGTCCTCAACGCGGTACAGGCGTGCGATCGGGGGCGAGGAGGAGAGGTGCGGGTCACGCTCCGCCCGGCCACCGAGGCTGAGACCTCCGCCATCGGGGCGCCTACCGGCTGCACCGTCGTGGTGCAGGACGACGGCCCTGGGATGACGCCCGATGTGCTCAAGCGGGTCTTCGAGCCCCTGTTCACGACGCGCGAGGACGGGACGGGGCTCGGCTGCGCCATGGCCTACGGGGTCGCCCTGGATCACGGCGGCACCCTCCAGGTGGAGTCTCAGCCAGGGCACGGGGCGACGTTCCGGTTCGTCCTCCCCGGCGCTCCTGCGGACGCCGTCCCCGTGCGCCGAGGGCGCAAGCTCCTCAAGACGCCCGTGGCCCGCGTGCGGGGGGCCCAGCACATCCTCGTCGCGGACGACGAGCCAAGCGTGCGGTCCCTGCTGGTGGACGTCCTCCAGGGGGCCGGGTACCGCGTCACGGCGGTCGCCAGCGGCGTGGAGGCCCTGGACGCCGTGAGCGCCCAGGACGCCGACTTCGACTTGGTGATCCTCGACGTGATGATGCGCCCGCTCGACGGCACGGAGGCCTTCCGCGGCATCCGCGAGCGCCGCCCGCGCCTGCCCATCCTGTTCTGCACGGGGTACTCCGACGCCGCCCGGGTGGCGGACCCCAGCGCCTTGCGCGAGGCGCCGATCATCACCAAGCCGTTCCGCCCGGCCGAGCTGGTGCAGCGGGCCCGGGCCGCCATGGACAAGACCCGCCGTCGGCGCTGATTCCCGCCCACGGCCCTGGGCCTTCACGGACCGACACGCCTCCCCCGCCGGGGAGTCTTGGGACAGGAGACAAGGGACATGACCGAGCTCGAACGCGCACGCACCCAAGCCGCCGCCGGGTTCTACGAGCCCCTCGCGTCATCCACCAGCGCCGCCCACCGTGTGGGCTGGGAGAGCCCCCACGCCCACCGCGCGCGGCTCCGCGCCATCTTGGCGGCCTTGGGCCCCCTGGATGAGGTGAGCTCGGTGCTCGACGCCGGGTGCGGCGAGGGGGCCATGGCGGACATCCTGAAGGACGCGGGGTTCCGGGGCACCTATCGGGGCGAGGACCTCTTGCCGTCCATGATCGAGCGAGCCCAGGCGGCCCACCCCGAGCACACGTTCGCCGTGGCGGACGCCTTCGACCCGGAGGGGCCGTCCGCGGACGCCGTGATCTCGTCGGGGAGCCTGAACACGGTGGGGCCCCGGGATCAGGACGCCGAGGTAGAGGCCGCGCTGGAGGCCCTCTGGGCGCGGGCGCGCCGCGTCCTGGTCGTGGACCTCGCGGTGGCCGACCGCCACCCCGGGGGAGCGGGGCTGGGTCGCGCCGACCTCGCCGCCGCGTGGCGCACGGCGCGGCGCCTGAGCCGCGTGGTGACGGTGCGGGAGGACCTCATCCCGGGCGAGGCGATGTTGGTCCTGTGGCGGGATCGCCGCGCGCGCCTGGAGGCGCTGCTGCCAGGCCGGCGCCAGGCAGCCGACCGCGCGGAGATCCTCCTGGCCAGCGGCGAGCCGGCCGCCGCCCAGGCGACCCTCCGCGGCGTGGGGGGCAGCCAGGCCGCCCTGTTCCGGGCCATGGCCAGCGCCGCGCTGGGGCGCATCCGCGACGCGGAGCGCAGCCTCCGGGTGCTCCTGGGGGATCCCACCGTAGACACCCGCGCCGCGCTGTTCCTCGCCATGCTGCTCCGGGCCACCCGCCGCGAGGGGGAGGCGCGGCGGTTCCTGGAGATCCTCGCCCGCGCGCCCGACCCCGTGGCCGACGAGGCCCGGAGCGCCCTCGTGGAGATGGCCGCCAGCGCCGACGAGGCCGCCCCGCTCGTGGAGGCCATCCAGGACCCGTGGGTGAAGCGAGAAGCCCAGGAGGCCCTCAGCAAGCTCCGCGCGCCCGACGCGGAAGCGGCTCCGGAAGCGGATGCGGAAGCGGATGCGGACGCGGGTGCGGAAGCGGACGCGGGTGCGGAAGCGGACGCGGGTGCGGAAGCGGAAGCGGACGCGGGTGCGGAAGCGGACGCGGATGCGGACGCGGGTGCGGAAGCGGGTGCGGATGCGGACGCGGATGCGGATGCGGATGCGGGTGCGGATGCGGACGCGCGGGCGGGTGCGGAAGCGGACGCGGGTGCGGATGCGGCTCCGGAAGCGGATGCGGATGCGGGTGCGGATGCGGATGCGGACGCGCGGGCGGGTGCGGAAGCGGACGCGGGTGCGGATGCGGCT
>CAYZID010000240.1:5480-9419 GCA_964478315.1 uncultured Myxococcales bacterium
CCGGAAGCGGATGCGGATGCGGGTGCGGATGCGGGTGCGGATGCGGAAGCGGACGCGGGTGCGGATGCGGAAGCGGACGCGGATGCGGCTCCGGAAGCGGATGCGGATGCGAATGCGGATGCGGCTCCGGAAGCGGACGCTGCGACGCCTCCTATCCCATCCAGGGATCCGTCGGGCTAGCTACTTCACGCGCGGCGTGAGCCCGCCGGCCTTGACGTCCCACCGCATCTTCGCCAGCGCGTCGCACTGACAGCCCCACTCGGCAGGCAGCTTGGGGCACACGAGCTGGGCGATGATCCGGTGCCCCTCCAGGTTCGGGTGGATGTCGTCGAAGGCGCGGAGGTCGCGGCGCATCCACCACCGCGGGAGGGCGCGCGCCGTCTCCACCCAACGCGCGAAGGTGGCCTCCCGCTCCCCCTCGGGGACCGCCGCCAGGCGCTTGCGCAGGCGCTTGTCCGCACGGAGCGCGCGCGTCACGGGGGCAGCGGCCAGCAGCGGCGCCTCCGCGTCCCTGAGCGGTGAGTCGTAGAGGTCGATCGCCCCATCAGGGAGCTCACCGTCCACCCAGCCCGGCGACGTCCGCTTCCGCGCGTAACGACCCAGCGCATCGGCAGGATCGAGCCGCCCCAGCACGAAGTCCACCGCCAGCCGCGTGTGCCAGAACGAGCGCAGCCCCTTGCCTCCCCGCCAGCGCCGTGGAGAACCCCAAGGGTTCAGGCTCAGGGCGATGACGCGCAGGCCGTGTTTGTGCGCCGCGACGAAGGTCTTGCGGATCTGCTCGTTCGTGAGGGTCGGGGTCCCCACGCTGTTGAGGCCCCCATGAAAGAGGAGGGTGAAGGAGGCGAAGTCCTTGCGCTGCGCCCGGAGGCGGAGGTTGCGCAGCACCTGCTTGGTGAACCGCTCGCGGAGCTGGCGCGCCCCGATCCGGGCCTTGCCTTTGTTGACGATCTCCACCCGAGGGCAGGCCGCCTCCAGGAACTGGCTGTAGCTGCCCCGGGGCCAGGCCGACACCGATCCACCGATGACGACCGCCTTGTGGGGGCGCGCCGGATCCCGAAACCGCCAGGTGCCCACCTCCTCCGGGGCGATGGGGGGCGGTCCCTCGGGGTGCTCCCCACCGCCGGCCTGCGCCCGCGCGGCGCTCCCCACCCAGCGCGCATCCGGCGAGGCCCCCCCGAGCACCAGCGCCCCACCCAAGAGCACCGCCGCCGCGCGCACCGCGAGGAGACGACGGCTCACTTCCCCACCTCCCGGGCCGCGGCACCCGCGTCCCGGACCCCGGGCCCGCGGAGCTTCCCGATGGCGGTCTCCGACACGGACGAGGGCATCCGACGCACGCCGGTGCGGAAGAGCACGACGAGCGTCCCGTCCTCCTCCCGCGCCTCTACCACCCCCATCCCCCACCGCTTGTGCAGGATGATCTCGCCCACGTCGTACCGCTCCTCGGAGCGATGGGGCCGCCCGTGACGCGAGTCCACGCCCTGGGTCGCCTCCTCCCAGCGGAGCTCGTCCGCGGTCTTCGGTGGGAGGGTGGGCCGGCGCTTCGGCTTGTTGGAAGGTGGCAGATCGCTGACGTGCGGCATCTGCAGCGAGGAGGGCATCGGGGTCCGACGACGCTTCCGCGTGGGCTGCACCTCCACGACCCGACGACCGACCTTGCGCTCGCTGCGGGGCGGCGAGTACCGCTGGCTCTCGTCACACGTCCGGCACACCACCCGCACGATCTCGTCCCCCACGACAGCGGCGACGGTGGCCCCGAGGTTGAGCTTGCACCGCCGACAGTAGGCTTCGACGAGGTCTCCGACTTGGGGAGAGGGCATAGGGCGGGGTCCTCCGTGGTCGGTGCCCGGGCCGAGGGCGTCCATCCGCGCGGGCGTCGAGAGGCCTGGGCAACCGGTTCGAGCGCGCGGCGCCTTGTGGCGAGGCCGGCGCCCGGGGAGAATACGCAAGCCCTTGGCCCTGAGACAAGGAATCGTGTGGGCACGACATCTCGCAGCGTACGCGTGGATCGGTACCGTCTCCTCAAGGTGTTGGGGCGCGGCGGCATGGGGACGGTCTACCTGGCGGAGGACACGGCCCTGGGGCGCCGGGTGGCCCTCAAGGCGGTGCATGACCACCTCCTGGGGGACGACCCCGAGCGCCTCGTCGCCCTGTTCCAGCGCGAGGCCCGTATCCTCGCTGGCCTGAACCACCCGGGGATCACCCAGATCTTCGACTACTCGGGGCTCTACTCCACGCGCCTGTACCTCGTCATGGAGTACGTGGACGGCGTGGACCTCACGACCCTCCTGGACCTCGCGGGCGAGCTCCCCCACCGCGGGGTCGCGAACGCCATCGTGGGGCTCACGGCACCCCTCCACCACGCCCACAGCCGGGGCGTCGTCCACCAGGACCTCAAGCCCGACAACATCCTCCTGGGGCGTGACGGCGTGCTCAAGCTCACCGACTTCGGCATCGCCCAGCGCCTCGTGCGCGGCGCCTCCACGGCTCCGGGTGAGATCGTCGGGACGCCCGCCTTCATGGCCCCGGAGCGCGCCACCGGCGAGGGCGCGGACGCCCGCGCCGACATCTTCAGCCTGGGTGCCACCCTCTACACCCTCCTCGCCGGACAGCCCATCGTCGACGACGAGGACGCCCTCGCCGCCCTCCACGCCATCGCCCGCGGCGACATCCTCCCCCTGAAGGACCTGGTCCCACACGTCCCCGACGACGTCGCCGCCGTGGTCCACCGCGCCCTGGCCCCCTCCCCCGCTGACCGCTGGCCCGACGCCCTGGCCTTCGGTCGCGCCCTGGCGCGCGCCGCCGCCGTGCCCCCGCCCGATCCCAGCTCGCCCCCCCGCGCGCCCACCCGCGCCGCCCAGCGGCCACCGTCAAGCGGCAGCACAGGCACACGGGCGAAAGCCGCCGGGCCCGAGGGCCCCCGGCTGAGCGGGACGCCTGACACCCCGCCGCGCGAAGGCCCCGTGCTGCGCGGCTTCACACTCAAGGGACCCGGCGGCTACGCGGGGGTCGTGGGCGGCCGCACCGGCGCGGGCAAGACCACCGTGACCAACCTGGTGGCGCGTTTCTACGACCCCGACTCGGGCGCCGTGCGGCTCAACGGTATCGACCTGCGCCGCCTCAAGCTCGAGAGCTATCGCAAGCTCATCGGCCTGGTCCAGCAGGACGTCTTCCTCTTCGACGGCACCATCGCCGAGAACATCGCCTATGGCAAACCTCACGCTTCGGCCGCCGAAATCGAGCAGGCCGCCCGCCGGGCCAACGCCCACGACTTCATCGTGAGCTTCCCCCAGGGCTACCAGACGATGATCGGCGAGCGGGGCGTACGGCTCTCGGGTGGGCAGGCCCAGCGCATCAGCATCGCCCGGGCAATCCTGGCCGATCCGCAGATACTGATCCTCGACGAGGCCACCAGCAGCCTCGATTCGGAAAACGAGCAGGTCATCCAGGCCTCGCTGCAGGCCTTCATGGCCGACCGCACCACCTTCGTGATCGCGCATCGGCTTTCGACCGTGATCAACGCCGACCTGATCGTGGTGGTCTGCGACGGTCGCATCGCCGAACTGGGCGACCACCAGAGCCTCATGCAGGCCGGCGGCCTCTATCGCGAAATGATCGAGCGCCAGCACGGCCGTTTCGGCGACCCGCTGGAACTGAGCAACTGGGTAACCTAAACTGACCGCGCGCCGATCGGTGGCCCCGTGGCCGGTCGGCACAGCGACAAGCGAAAAGCCCCGCGATGGCCATCGAACGCGTTTTCACACAACCCGGCCCGGACGAAGAGCGCTACCTCACGTCGTTGCGCCCGCAGCGCCTCGAAGAGTGCATCGGCCAGCAGGCTGTCAGCGAACAGCTCCAGATCGCCCTGCAGGCCGCCCGTGCCCGCCGCGAACCGCTCGACCACGTCCTGCTCGACGGCCCCCCCGGCCTGGGCAAGAC
>CAYZID010000241.1:0-9408 GCA_964478315.1 uncultured Myxococcales bacterium
CCTGGCACGCACATCGACTCGCCGTGGCTCGGTCCGCCTTTTCAGGATGGGAACCCGCTAGGAGTCGGCGTCCGTGGGCGGGCGGAGGGCCTCGCGGAAGGCTAGGGCGACCTCCGAGCGGAAGTCGGACTCGGCCTCTGGGCTCGCGGCGACTGCCTCCACCTCTACCACCACCGCCGCGGTTCCGTGGAGCGTCACCCTCGGCCTGCTGCCCAGGTGGGCGTGCGGCGCCAGGACTGCCGCCTCGCGTGCCGCCTCCAAGGCCGCCCGCGCGTCCGTGCCCTGGGGCGCCTCCAAACGCAACGAGACCGGATACCCACCGTCCTCCGTCAACACCCGCCGCAGCTCACCACCTGCCGCGCGCCCATGCGGAAGCTCCACCAACGTCCCGTCCAAACTCCGCACGGTCAGCGTCCGCAACCCCACCCGCACGACCTCACCCCGCACACCGTCCACTTCCACCAACGCTCCACGCTCCACCCGTCCGTTCAGCGCGTTCGCCACCCCAAACAACACGTCCCGCGCCGGACCCGCCGCCGCCAATCCCCCCGCCAACGTCAACCCCAACGCCCCCAACCCCACCAACGCCGGGCTCAACACCGCCGCCAGCGACACCGCCGCCAACGACGTCCCAAGCCACAACCCCAGCCGCGCCAACTCCGGCCGCGCCGCCACCAATCGCAGAAACCCCACCGGAGACCGCCGCCAGCCCGCCACCCACCCGTCCGCACGCCGATCCACCCACAACGCCCCCGACACCAGCGCCGCCACACCCAACAGCGCCGCCACCAACCCGGGCAACGAACCTACCCCCAGCGCCTCCGCGAACCCCTCTCCCATCACGCGATCCCCCGCTCCCGAAGCCGCTCCCGCAACGCCCCCCACAGCAGCGGGTTGAGCTCATACACCCCCACAGGAGACCGCTGCGCCACCGACCGCCACGCCAAACCACGCAGCGCCGCGTCCGCGTCTCCCAACGCCACCCGCAACACCCGCGCCGCCTCCTCCGGCGTCAACCCCGCGTGTACGTGGAGCTGCGCCACCAAGACCAACTCGTCCAGCCCCAAGGTGTCCAAGAAGCCGAGCGCCAGCGGTCGCACCGGCCGTGCCACGATCTCCTCGTCTCCCCCCGCCGCCGACCCCACGTGCTCCACCGAACGCAGCCACTCGAACACCACCCGCAACGGCACCCCCCCGGACCGCTCCCACAACCCCTCGAAGACCTCCTCACGCTCCGCCCCAGGGCCCACCAACCCCTTGCCAATCCCCCGACCCTTGCCAAACCCACCGCCGACCCCGCGCCGACCACCCTCGAAACGCAGCCGATAGCCACTCGCCCGATGCCGCCTCTCCACCAGCGCTTGGACCTCCTCCATCCCCAGCGCAGGCAGTGGCAAGACGTGCGTAAACGCACCCCGCAGCGGCACCACCGCCTCCATCGCCCCCACCGTCACGTCGTCGCTCACCACCAACCACAACACGCGGTCGCCCGTCTCCCCCACCAGCCGGCGCAACAGCCGCAACGCCCCCAACCCCTCCGGCGTCCGCAGGTGCGCCCGCCCAAGCGGCCCCAAGGTCAACACGGCCCGCTCGGGCAGCGACCGTAGGTGCTCGATGAGACGCCGGGGGCTCGTCATCCGGCCGTGCCCCAGGGCCCCTCCGATCACACCCACCAGCCCCCGCTCCGTCGTCACCCGCTTGCCCAACACCACCCGCACCGGCCGAAGGTCCCGCAGCGGTCCCCGCAGCCCCCGCTCCACGAACGACCGCGCTCCCCCCCCGGGCGGCGCCAACACCAGCACCGACGACGGACGCCCCCCGCGAAACCGCGCCGCGATCTCCGTGAGCGCGCGCAGCTCCCGCTCGCGCCCCACGTGGAACTCCTCCACGCCCAAGGGGTTCGTCGTAAACAGCCGCAAGTAGGCCGGCGGCACCTGCCCCGCCAGCGCCTGCACCGACGCCTCGTCCGCCCCCGCCAGCCCGCCGCCCAGCGCATCGCGGCCCCCCTCCCCGCGCCCCGCCAGCGGCAACAGCGGCTGCACCCGCGCCGCCACCCACGCCCGCGCCCGCGCCCCGCGCCCCACCGCCGCCGGTGCCGCCAGGACCTCACGTGTCCCCGCCCGCGCCTCCGCCGGCGTGGCCCGCGTGAGCAACTCCCGCAGCCGCTCGCGCGCCTCGTCCCCCACCTCTCGCAGCCGCCGGGCCGCCTCCGCCGCCCCCGCCTCCAGCTCACGCCGCTCCTCGCGCAGCCGCTCCCCCAGCCGCGCGAGGCCGCCCTCCGCGAACTCCCGCGCCAAGGCCACCGCCGCCGCGTGCGCCGCCGCCCCCACGCCCCCCTGCTCGCCCGCCGCCGCCAGCTCGTCCGCCGCCGCCCCCAGGTGAAAGCGCTCCAAGGACCGCGCGTGTCCCATGGCCTCGCGCGCCGCCGCCCCCAGCTCGTCCACCAGGTCGGCCACCTCCACCAGCCGCCCGGCCGCGCCGTCCACCAGCACCGCCCGCGCCACCTCTCGCACCGGCAGCGCCTCCGTGGCCTCCACCCCCGCGGGCGGCGCCAAGCCCTCCTCGGGAAGCTCCACCGCCTGGGCCGCCACCTCGATGGACTCGGGCAGCCGCGCCACCTGCGCCACCAGCGCCTCCCGCAGCGCCTCCACCGGCGCCGTCAGCGGCTCCCGCGTGAGCCGCTCGTCCAACGCCGCGAGCCGCCCGTCCACCTCCCGCCGCAGCGCCTCCGCCGTCTCCCGCAGCGCCTCCGCCAGGGCCTCGTCGCCGCCCCCGGCTTCCAGCAGCTCCGCCACCCGCGCCCGGGCGCCCTCCACGCGCTCGGCGAGGTCCCCCAGCGGGGCCGCCAGCGCCTCCGCCAGCGGGCCGCCCAGTGCCTCCGCCGCCCGCTGGAAGGCGCTCCCCACGGGGCCGTCCACCCGCTCGGCCTCGATGACCACCAGCAGCCGCGTGCCCAACGCCCGCGTGAGCGCGTCCCATCGCTGGGCCTGGGCGCCCAGCGTCGTGAGATCCGCCGCGCGCTGACGCAGCACCCGCGCCGGTCGCGTCCGGCGCTCGGGGAGGCTCGGCGTCCCGGCCCGCTCCGCGGCGTCGTACAGGCGCGCCATGGCGTCCCCGAACAGGAGGATGGTCCGCGCCAGGATCTCGTCGCCCAGGCGCAGGAGGTTCTCGGGCGCCACCCGCCCCGCCTCCACGGGGCGTTCGTGGGAGAGGACCGCCCGCCGCACCTCGTCGATCGCCATGGCCGGCGCCCGCAGCGCCAGGTTCGCCACCGGCGCCAGGGAGCCGGGCAGGGGCCCCGAGAGCTCCGTGACCCCCAGCCGGTCCAGGCGCACCACGCGCCGCGCCCGCCGCCTCAACCCCACCGCGGCCAGGACGCGGAGCCACGCCTTGTGGGCACGCGCCACCCGCCCGTCCGAGGGGCGCGGCGCCCGGTCGGCGGCCGTCTCGGGCACGGACACCGGCCGCAGCCGCGCCACCGCCGCGTCCACGCGCCCGAGCAGCCCCTGCGTGAGCCCGTCCAGGGCCTCGATCGTCGCCCCGTCCGCCAGGAACTCCGACGCCCGGGCCGACCACTGGGCCAGGGCCTCGTCCCGGTCCTCGGACGCCCGGGACAGCTCCCGCACGAAGGCGAAGGGCCCCGAGGCCAGGGCCACCGCCACCGCCTCCGTGAACTCCTCCATCTCCGCCTGGAGCGTCTCCCGGAGCCCGTCCAGGGGCTCGAAGAGCTCGGGCGGCAGGTCCGGAGGCGGTGCGGGCAGGTCGAAGCTCTCCGCCACGTCGCGCTGGAGGAGGCGCAGGGCCGCCGCGCGGTCCTCGTCCTCGTCGCCGGGCGTCGCCAGCTCCCCCGCCTGGCGCAGCACCGCCCGCAGGATGAAGGGCCCCACGGCCTCGGACAGCAGGATGGCGCCCAGCAGCGCCGCCCCCAGGCTGCGCGCCCACGAGACGCCCATCCCCGTCATCCACAAGGCCAGCCCCACGGACACCCCCATGGCCGGGAAGGCGCCCGCGGCGGCCAGGCCCGCGGCCCGAAAGGCTGGGGCTTCGGCCTCCGTGCCCAGCTCGGAGACGGCGCGGCCGGCCACGGCGAGGGCCGCCGCGCGGGCGACGAACAGGACCGCGGCCAGGGGGACGAGGGAGACCGCCTTGTGCAGGGGGAAGGAGGCGCCCGCGGCCACGAAGAACAGGACGTAGACCGGCGTGGCGAGGGGCGCCAGGCTCGACAGCACCACCCGGCCCGCCGCGCCCGCCCGCTGGAGCGTGAAGCCGGCCACGAGCAGGGCGATGAGCGGCCCGTAGGCCACGCGCCAGGGGAGCCCCAGGGGGGCGCTGGCGTGGGCGAGGTAGGACAGGCCGGCCGTCATGAGGAACAGGGCGGTGAGGGAGATGATGGCCGACTCGCGGCGGAGGAGGCGGTGGACGCCCAGGGTGAGGCCCGCCACGAGGAGCCCGGCGGCCACCGAGAGGGCCAGGCCCAGGAAGGCGTGGTGGGGCTCGACCCCGCCGGCCGTCACGGCGAAGAGGCCGGCGGTGAGCAGGACGGCGGTCGCCTCGCGGGCCACCGTGAGGGAGTGGGCGCCACGGGCCACGGGGCCCAGGGCGCCGGACTCGTCGAGGACGCCCACGGTCGCCGTGGCGCCGCCGCCCAGGGCCACGGCCGCCGCGAGCGTGCTGGCGACCATGAGGTCCGTGAGGTCCATGTGGTAGAGCGCGCCGATGGGCACGAGGCGGAAGCGGACGACGGCGATGACGGCGAGGCCCACCCCCACGAGGACCGCGAGGAGGGTGGCGAGGAAGGCCACCGTGAGGGCCCGGCGGTGGGCGGAGCCGGTCGGTAGGCGCAGGGCGGCGCCCGCCCGGAGGCCCACGACCGTGAGGGCCAGGAGGGTGAGGGGGGCGAAGGGCGTCTGGGCCTGGAAGTGGTGGGTGGCGCCGAGCATCCCAGGGTCCACGAGCTCGCCCACGAAGGGGCCGGCGACGAGCCCCGTGAGGAGGTAGGCCGTCACGCGGGGGATGGACAGGCGCTCGAAGAGCTCGCCCGCCGTGAAGGCCGCGATGACCAGGAAGCCGTAGGTGGCGAGGGCCAGCGGCGCCGCCAGGGCGTGGTCGTCGGGGACCAGCCAGCTCGCGCCCACGATGACGGCGTAGAGCACCGCGACCAGCAGCAGGCGGCGAGCCATCAGCGCCTCCAGAAAGACGGGACCAGGAGGGCCGCCACGGTGACGATCTCCAGGCGGCCGAGGATCATGCACAGGCTCAGGAGCCACTTGCCCGCCGCCGGGAGGAAGGCGAAGTTCTCGATGGAGCCCACGCGCTCCAGCCCCGGCCCGATGTTGCCCAGCGTGGCCGCCACCGCCGTCGTGGAGGTGACGATGTCCACGCCCATGGCGGCGATGACCATGCTCGTGGCCGCCCAGATGCCCACGAACAGCGCGAAGAACGCGAGGATCGAGCGGACGACCTCGTCGGGCACCACCGCGCCCCCCACGCGCACGGCGCGCACGAGCTGGGGCTGGAAGGAGCGGCGGAGCTCGTGGGCGGCGGCCTTGGCGATGACGATGGCGCGGTAGACCTTGATGCCCCCGGCCGTGGAGCCGGCCGAGGCGCCCAGGAACATGAGCGTCACCAGCACGAGCTTGGCGAGCGGCGAGTATTGGTTGAAGTCGTCCGTGCCGAAGCCCGTGGTCGTGGCGATGGAGACCACCTGGAAGGCGCCGTAGCGCAGGGCCTGGAGGAGCCCGCCGTGGCGGTCGATGATCTGGCTCGACACGACGAGCGTCGCCAGGACCGTGATGGCGAGATAGGTCCAGAGCTCGCGGTCGCTGGCCGCCTTGCGCCACAGGCCGCGGCGCACCAGGTAGTACAGGGTGAAGTTGGCCCCGGCGAGGAACATGAAGACCGTCGTCACCGTGTCGATGGAGGCCGAGTCGTAGAAGGCGAGGGAGGCGCCGCGCGTGGAGTAGCCGCCCGTGGCCATGGTGGCGAAGGCGTGGGTCGTGGCGTCGAAGAGGTCCATGCCGCAGGCGTAGAGGAGCAGGCCATCGAGGAGGGTGAGGCCCACGTAGATGCGCCACAGCGCCGCGGACGTCTCCTTGATGCGGGGCTTGAGGCCCTCGGTGATGGGCCCCGGGACTTCGCTCTGGAACAGGAGCTTTCCGCCCACGCCGAGCTGGGGGAAGATGGCGATGAACAGCACGATGATCCCCATGCCCCCCAACCAGTGGGCCTCGGCGCGCCAGAACAGGGCGCCGCGGCTGATGGCGAACAGGCCCGTGGCCTCATCGACCTCCGTGAGGATCGTGGAGCCCGTGGTCGTGAAGCCGCTGATGGTCTCGAAGAAGCCGTCGGTGAGCGAGGGGACGGCGCCGTCGAGGACCAGCGGGAGCGCCCCGGCGAGGCCCGCGGCCACCCAGCCGCCGGCGACCACGAGGAGGGCCTCGCGGCGGTGGATGGTCTGGGCGGCGCCGCGGCCGTAGCGCATGAGGGCCCCGCCCACGGTGGCGGCCACGGCGGCCCCCAGGACGAAGGCCACGACCGTGTCGGGCTCGCCGTAGCCGGCGGCCACGAGCGCCGGCACCAGCTCCGCGGCGCCCAGCACCACGAGCAGGAGCCCCAACAGCCTGGCCACCGTGCGGTAGCTCACAGGGCGCCTCCGGCCAGCAGGGGGCGGCGGAACAGGCGCAGGACGGCGGCGCGCTCGTCGCGGCGCGCGAAGGCGATGACGCGGTCGCCGGGCTGGAAGGTCGTGCGCGGGCCGGGGGGCTCCACGCCCTCGGCCGTGACGCGGTGCACGAGCACGGCTCCCCGTGGGATCTCCACGTCGTCCAGGGCTCGCCCGGCGATGCGGTGCCCCTCGCCCACCACCAGCTCCATGACGCTGCCCTGCCCGTCGAGGACCGGGACCTCGTCCACCAGGGCGCCGCCCGCGAGCTGCTTGACCAGCTCTCGGGCGACGAGCAGCCGCGGGCTGATGTTGATCTCCAGCCCCAGGCGCCGGCAGACCGTTACGTAGTCGGGCTTGTGCACCAGCGTGATGCAGCGCTCAGCGCCGAGGTCCCGGGCCAGGAGGGCGGCCATGAGGTTCACCTCGTCGAGGCCGCTCACGGCGCAGAAGACGTCGGCGCTCTCCACGCCGCTCTCTTCTAATAGGTGGACGTCCGTGCCGTCGCCGTGGAGGACCTCGGTCTTGCGCAGCTCTTGGGCCAGGCGCTGGCAGGTCGCCGCGTCGCGCTCGATGAGGGCCACGCGCGTGCCCTCCTCCTCCAGCGCTCGGGCCAGCGCGAGCCCGGAGCCGCCGCCGCCGACGATGAAGGTGCGCTGGTTGAAGCGCTGGCGCTGGTGGGCGAAGAGGTGCTCCACCGCGGGGATGGCCTCGGTGGGGCCCACGCACACGATGCGGTCGCCCACCTGGACGCGGTCGGCCACGTTGGGGATGAGGACCGTCTTGCGCCGCTCCAGCGCCACGACTCGGACGCCGGGCGGTAGGCGCACCTCGCCGAGGGGGCGGTTCACGCCCGGCGCGTCCTCCTCGATGCCCAAGACGAGGCTCTCCACGCGGCCGTCGGCGAAGATCTCCACGGCGCTCGCGGCGCGCGCGCGCACCACCCGCTGGAGCTCGGCGGCGACGATGAACTGCTCGTTGACCACGAGGTCGACGCCCAGGTAGCCCGGGTAGAGCCCGCGCGGGTCCTCGAAGTAGTGGGCGCCGCTCACCCGGGCGATGGTGCGGCCGGCGCCCAGGCGCTTGGCCTGCATGGCGGCCACGAGGTTCACGGGGCCCGAGGACGTCAGCGCGGCGAAGAGGTCGGCCTTGTCCACGCGGGCCTCGCGCAGTGTGTTCACGCCGTCGGCGTGCCCGGCGAGGGTGAGGGCGTCCACCTGGCCCTCGGCGCGGTCGATGGCGGCGGGGTCCAGGTCGATGACGGTGAGGTGATGGCCCTGACGGGCGAGCTCTTGGGCCACGTGGAGGCCCACCTCGCCCAGGCCGGCGATGACGACGTTCACGGTGCCTCTGTCCGGGGAGCGTGGGAGGGGGGCTCCGGGGCCTGCGCGGCCTCGGTGCCCAGGTTGGCGGCCTCGGGGCCCTCTCCCGCGTCCGCGAGGAGGTTGCCCAGGAGCCAGCGGCCCGGCAGGGCGGAGGCGAGGCCGCCCACGATGGCGCACGTGAGGACGACCTCGGCCACCTCGCCGCGGTCTCCGTAGACCTGCCAGGCGTTCACGCCCAGGGCGACCGCGAGCGGGCCCATCCCGGACAGCGCCGTGCCCAGCCGTGCGCCCGGGGCGGGGTGCTCGCCTCCGGCCAGGCTGGCGATGGCGCCACCGAGCCAGCGTCCCAGGAGGCGGGCGAGGACGAAGACGACGACGAGCCACCAGAGGGTCTGGCTGGGCCAGCGCCACACCAGGGCGGCGAAGAAGATGACGAGCGTCCCCAGGGGGCGGTCCAGGCGCGCCACCGTGTCCTCTAGGGCGCGCAGGGAGGGGGAGGTGTTGGCGAGCGTCGCGCCGGCCAGGAGGGCCACGAAGAGGGCCGAGGTGTTGAGGGCCAGGGCGAGCCCCGAGGCCATGAGCACGAGGCCCAGGAGGGTGACGGCGATGGCGTCCTCGGTGTGGGCGCGGCGCCCGAGGAACCAGGTGAACACGAGCCCCAGCCCCACGCCCGCCGCGACGGTGACGAGGCCCCACTCGGCGGCCACGAGCGTGCGGCCGCCCAGGGTCGCGTCGCCGCGGTGGAGGGCGACCATCACGAGGCCGGCGAGGACGACGGCGAAGGCCTCGGTGTAGCGGGCGACGTGGGCGGCGAGGGCGCTCAGGGGGCCGCGCGTGCCCCGGGCGGCGACCACGGCCTCCACGGCGCGCGGGGCCGTGAGGACGGCGATGGAGCCCAGCAGCGCGGCCGTGAGGGTGGCGTCCTGGGGCGGCCACCCGAGCCACCAGAGCGTGGCGTAGATGGCGGCGCCCACGGTGGCGGCGGTGGTCCAGGCGAGCCCGTTGGTGATGCGGACGGACTGCCTGGGGCGGGCGCGCAGGGCGTCGAGGTGGAGGGCGAGGCCGGCGCGGAGCCCCAGCCCCCCCAGCGCGAGGCTGATGAGTCCGCCCAGGGGGTCCACGAGGGCCTGGAAGGAGGCGTTGGCCTGGCCGCCCGGCTGGAGGGCCCCGAGGGGGCCCAGCGCGACGCCGACGAGCAGGGCCTCCAGCCCCGTCGTGTCGATGCCCCGGCGACCCAGCCACCGGCCCAGCCCCCAGGCCGCCGCCAGGAGGCCCAGGAGCGCCGCCACGCGCGCGCCGTCGATCCCGAACTCGCCCATGAGCGCGCTCTACCACGCGGCTCCGGCGCCGTCATCCCCACCCGCCGCAGCCCCGATCCGCCACCTGCTCTGCGGACCGAGGCGCAGGAGGCCGCGTTTGGGC
>CAYZID010000242.1:0-9391 GCA_964478315.1 uncultured Myxococcales bacterium
CCGCAACCGCCCCCGCCCCCGCGTCCGCTGCCGCAACCGCTTCCGCCTGCGCACCCCGCTCCGCGGCCCGCGCTACCCGATGGGGCGCTCCACGAGGCCGGCGTGGAGCGCCCGGATGGCGCCCTCGAAGTCGGCGCGGTCCACGATGAACTGCATGTTCACCTGGCGCATGCACTGGTCCAGGGCCAGGATGTTGATACCCGCTCGGGCCAGCGCCTCGGCCGCCTGGGACAGGAAGCCCGGCACGTCCATGTTGCTGCCGATGGCGGACACCATCCCCACGGGACGCACCGTGAGCGTGGCGTGGGGGTAGGTGTGCCGCAGGCTGTCCAGCAGGGCGGGCAGGCCGCGCTCATCCTCGGCGATGTAGTGGGTGATGGTGTTGGCGTTGGTGTTCTTGGCGATGTAGCTGATGCCTTGCTCGGCGAACAGCGCGAGCAGCCGGTAGTCGTAGCCCACCTGCCCCACCATGTCCGGGTCCCATAGCTCCAGGCCCAGGGTGTCGGCGCGGCCCGCGATGATCTCCACGCGCGGTCGCTCCGAGCGGTAGTCCCGCGTGATGAGCGTCCCGGGGTGGGCGGGCTCGAAGGTGTTCTTCACGCGGATGTCGATCCCCGCGCGCTCCATCCCCTTGGACGCCTTGGGGTGGATGGCCTCCATGCCCAAGTCCGCGAGCTGGTCCGCCACGTCGAAGTTGGTCTGGCCGATGGGCTGGACCTTGTCCACGCCCACGACCTTGGGGTCCCCGCTGGACAGGTGGAACTCCTTGTGGATGACCCCCTCCCGGGCGCCCGTGAGCACCGCCACACGGCTGAAGGTGATCTCGCTGTAGCCCCGGTCGAAGGTCCCCATGAGCCCCTCGGCGCACTTCGTGTAGCCCGTCACCACCGGCAGCTCGGTGGCCGGCTTCACGTCGCGGAAGGCGCGCTCGATGGCCTGGTCGAAGGGCAGGGTGTCCGTGTCCATCCAGCCCGAGAGGTCGACGAGCCGCGCGTTCACCCCCAGGCCGCGGAGGATCTCCACCGTGTTCCAAGCCGCGTGCGCTTCCCCCAGGGCAGCGAGCATCTCCCGCACCGTGGGCAGGTGGTCCGCCAGCCGGAAGTGCCCATAGGAGCAGATGCGCTCCACGTCCCGCAGGACCACCCGGATGCCCTCCAGCCGCTCGTCCACGAAGGCGCGGGCCGCGTCGAGGTCCAGCCCCAGGGGCGCCAGCCCTTCGTTGATGGTCAGCATCCGCTGGCGCAGCTCCTCCAGCGCCTGGGTCCAGCCGTCGCCTCGCGCGAAGCGCGCGTAGATGCCCGGCGCGCCCGTCTTCTTGTGCTCCAGCAGCGCGTCGGTGACGCCCGCGTATGCGCTGACCACGAAGACCCGCCCGTAGCGCACCTGCGAGGGCGGTCGTCCCTCTAGGATCACGTGTTCCAGGACCTCGGCGAAGCGCGCCATGGACGTCCCGCCGATCTTCTCCACCGTGTGCCCGGCGGCCCTCGTCCCTGCCGGTTCCCCTGCCGGTTCCCCTGTCGGCTCTGCGCTCGGCCTCATCATGCCGCTCCTCCCGCGTCGCCCGGGAGGGTAGGGAGGGACCCCACACCGCGCAAGCACCGCACCCCATACCCGCGCGCCCTCGGCGCTTGTCCGCTCAGACCTTCCAGCGGTTCTTCCCAGCAGTCGCCCATTCACCCCCCCCTTGTAGGGCGTAAAATCACCCACCACAAGGTCAATAATACGCCAATAAGGGATCAAAATATTGACATGATGATGGTTGTGTGCTCAGGATCGACTCATGTGGCAAAGGTACTTGGCCGAGGCGCTCCACGAGGCCCTGTCGGACACGCGGGTCGTCATGCTGACCGGCGCGCGTCAGACGGGAAAGACCACGCTGGTCCGAGACATCTTGGCCGCCAACGAGGGGGGCAACTACCTGACCTTGGACGACGGGGCGGTGTTGGACGCCGCCCGCCACGACCCCGAGGGCCTCGTCGCTGGGCTCTCGGGGCTGACCGTTCTGGACGAGGTGCAGCGCGCGCCCGAGCTGTTGCTAGCCAGTTCCCATCCTGAAAAGCCTCCCGTCGCCGCGACGGCCGCTGCACGCACCATGCGCGTCCCCGCAACCACTTGAAGTAGCGCTGCTACTCCGGCGGGTTGCGTGAACGCACCTGGCACGCACATCGACTCGCCGTGGCTCGGTCCGCCTTTTCAGGATGGGAACTAGCCATCAAGGCCGACGTAGACCGCGATCCGCGCCCTGGGCGCTTCCTTCTCACGGGCTCGGCCAACGCCCTGGCGCTCCCCCGTTTGGCCGACTCCCTGGCCGGCCGGATGGAGGTCCACACGCTGTGGACGCTCAGCCAGGGCGAGCTGCGCGGGCGGCGCGAGGGGTTCGTGGACGCCCTGTTCGCGCCGCGGTGGGAGCTGTCGCTGCCCACCGCGACGGCTGCCTCGCCGCCCCAGGCGGACGACGACCTCCAGGCCGCCATGCTCACGGGCGGCTACCCCGAGGTCAACCAGCGCACCAGCGTCCGTCGCCGTGCGGCCTGGTTCGGAGCCTACCTGACGACGATCCTCCAGCGCGACGTCCGCGACCTGGCGCAGATCGCGGGCCTGGCGTCTCTGCCACGGTTGCTCTCGCTGCTGGCCGCCCGCTCGGGGGGCCTCCTGAACCTGGCGTCGCTGGCCCGGGACAGCGGTATCCCGCGGTCGTCCGTGGAGCGCTACGTTCGGCTTCTGCAGGCGGTCTTCCTGGTGCGCCTGTTGCCCGCCTGGGCCGGCAACCCCAGCAAACGCGTCACGCGCTCTCCCAAGGTGCTGCTCACGGACACCGGGCTCCTCTCGTCGCTGCTGGGCCTGTCCCCCAAGCGCCTGGCAAACGACCTGGGTGGCACCGCGCGTGGGTCGCTGACCGAGACCTTCGCCATCACGGAGATCTTGCGTCAGCTCGGCTGGTCCAAGACCCCCGCCACCCCTTGGCACTACCGCACCCACGACGGAGCCGAGGTGGACCTCGTCCTAGAGGGCCCGGGCGACGCCGTCGTCGGCGTGGAGGTCAAGTCCAGCCACACGGTGCGCCGGCGCGCCGTGCGCGGCCTGGAGAGCCTCCGCGCCGCCGCGGGCGAACGCTTCCTGCGCGGCGTCGTCCTCTACACCGGCCCCGACGTCAAGCCCCTGGGCGCCGACCTCTACGCCGTCCCCTTGCGCGCACTCTGGGACGCTTGAACGGCGCGATGTCCGAACGCCGCACGGCGTCACCGGTAGCGGTGGACGACGGGGACCACCGACGAGCACGGCCGGCACATGGAGGACGGTAGGCCCGTGTTGCGTCGCGTGCGCCCGGCCACGGTCTTGAACACGGGGCCGGACTGCTCTTCGTCGCACTGGAGGCAGTCGTTCAGTCTGCCGTCTTTGTCGTGATAGGGCGCGTCCAATAGCGCCATGCACACGCCGCCGCAGGCCGTCTGGGTGAACTTCGTGTTGTAGTACCAGATGCGGGCGCAGGCCTCGTCGAAGCCCAGGTCCATGAGGCACTGGAGGTGGTCGTCGGGCGTCTGGTCCAGCAGGTGCTCCAGCCCGCACTGGCGCACGGGGTCGGTGAGGTCGGGCTGCTCCATGTAGACCGCCAGGTCCACCAGCGGCGAGCACAACCCGCAGGCCCCCGCGTGCGTCACCTGCCACCCGGCGGCCTTGGCCTCGTCCCAGCCGGCGAAGGTCTTGAGGTGGTAGCCCGCACCGTCCGCCTCCACGCGCACGGCGCACACCGCGTCGGGCTGGGCCGCGGGTGGCGTCTCGGCCGCATAAGGGTCGGTGTCCAAGGGCGCTAGCGGCGGGTCCACGTCCAGCAGCGTCATGGCCCGCAGCGCCGCCACGTCGTCCGCCGTGTAGGCCGGCGGCTCGAAGCGCTTCCCCTCGCAGTCGCAGCGCGGCTGGCACTGCGCGGCGGTCAACCCCGTCTTGTCGTTGGGCGCCCCGAACAGCACCTCGCACACGGCCTCACTGGGCGGGCCTTCGTCTGGCCCCGCGTCCACCGCGCCCGCGTCGGGCGTCGTCCCATCCCGCGTGTCTCCGCCGTCGGCAGCACTGGTCCCGTCGGCCGCGGGCGTCTCTTGGGGCGTCTCCCCGCACGCGCCCAGCCCGGACACCAGTCCGAGCACCGCACCCACCCCGGTCACCACCAGCAGCCCCATCCCGAGCCACCGCCTCGCACCCTCGCCGTCCATGGAAACCCCTCCCGTCCCGTCTCGGCGGACTCTACCCCACCTCTGTGCTCGCCGCGTCCCGGTTTGTCCCCGGCTTCTCCGGTTTTCCCCGGGCCGTCGCCCGCCAAGGCTCTGCGAACCCCCGCCGCACCCAGGCGATGAAGGCGTCGGCCTCGGCGCGGTCCGGGTCCAACACCTGGTTCGTAACGGCCGCCCCAAGAGGGCGCCCTGGTGTCTCTAGCCAAGCCAGGTAGGTGTGAAGCTGGCCCTCGAGCGCGTGGGCCGGGCCCCCCGGTGTCAGGGAAGTGGCCGCACCGGTTGACGCATCCTGCAGACTCGATGCACGGCTTCCGCCCGGCCCGCCGCTCGCTCGTTCTGCGGCTCGGTTCGTTGCAGGCCCGCTCGCGCCGGCCTTGCTCGCCATCCTCGCTTCGTGTTGGCCGTGAAGATGGGTCAGCGTGCGGGCCCGGGTGAGGCTATCGGTCGCCCCCGCAGCGCTTGGGTGCGGCCGCGGCGTGGGGCTCCTTGGGATCCAGCTCGAGCGCTCGCGTGAAGGCGGCCTTGGCGTCTGCGCACTTCCCCTGCGCCGCGAGGGCGGCGCCCATGAGCCCGTGCGCCGCGCCCAGCTTGGGGTCGAGCTTGAGCGCTCGCTCGGCGGCCTCCTGGGCCTTGGCGGCCTTGCCCGCCTTGAGCAGCATGTCGCCCATCTTGACGAACCGGGCCGCGGGGCTCCCCGCGCTCTGCTTGGCGCGCTGCACCTCGGGGTTCAACGCGCGGCGCAGGGCCGCGGCGTCGATCTGACCGAGCAGGAAACGGGTCTGCGCCTCGATCGCGACGCAGAAGTTGAGCTTGCGGTACGGGACGTGCCCACGGACGGTGTGCTTGGCGTCCAGGAACACCACCGTGGGGCGCACCGCGACGTCGAGCTCCTTGAACAACGCTCCCCCGCGGTCCACGGCCACGGGGGCCTGGAACCGTGCTTGAGCCAGGGCCTTCCCCAGCGCCTCCTTGGGCGTCCCTTCCGGGACCAAGCCCAGAAAACGGATCGGCTCCTTGGTGAGACGACGCTGGCAGCGGCCAAGCTCCTCCAGCGCCGCCGCGGCGCCGCGAGCCGTGAGCAGGGGGAGGAAGACGAGCGCCTGTGCGCGCCCCTTGTGCCACACCGCCACCTTCTTGCCGTCGAGGCCGGTGAGCTTGCGTGGCCCCACGACGTGCCCAACGGCTGAGCGTGCGCGGGCGCCACCGAGCGAAGGGACCATGCCCAGGGACAGGAGGATGCACCCCGCGATCGCCATCACGCGGAGCCGACGCGGGCCAGGGGACGAGTTCGAGGAGATCATGGGTAGAGGCATGATTCGCAGCCCCCTCCCGCCGCGGCTCGCGGCGATGGCGGCACGTCTGCGGCCACCCAAGCCCTCGAATCGACGACGGCCAGTCCTTCGGGCTTGGGCGACCACGGCCGCACCGCCCTCACTCGCGCCCGCTCGGTTCGGGTTGTCCATCATGCTTCTAGGCCTCCGGTCCCGGGTTGGGCTACTTGGACGGCGCGAACGAGTAGGTCTTCTTGGCGTGACACGTCTTGGCGCAAGAACCTCCGTTCTTGGCCTTCTCGTAGTGCAGCTTCAGGACCCAGCCGCGGGAGCCGAAGGGGACACCGTCTCGGATCTGAAACGGCTGCGGCGACGCGTGGACCTCGTGACAGGCCCGACACGTGCGCCCGCGCCGGACTTTGTTGACGTGGAGGTAGTGGAGGTTGCGGTCCCCGTCGCGGAAACGCGTCGCCGTTGTGGTCTTCTTCTCCGTGACCAGGGCCTCGTCGTGGCAGCCGAAGCACAACGCATAGGTCTTCACCGAGAACGGTGCGTAGAACTTCGCCGGATAGGACTCCACGAGGAGGCGGAAGTTCGTGGAGCCATGCGTCTGGTGGCAGGCCGAGCAGTCCTTGTCTGCGACGGGCTCGTGGTGCACCGGGTTGTCCGCCAAGAGACCCTTGAAGTTCGTGAGCTCCTTGCCGTTCGTGTCCTTGACCCCATCCACCCCGTGGCATCGCAGGCAGAGGTCGTACGGGAGCCCGGCCAGCAGCTTCTCGACCTGCGACGCGTGCGGGTTGTGGCAGTTGGCGCACGCGTCTCCGCCGGTCACCGCCGCGTGCTTGACCGGGAGGTCCAGGGACTCGGCGATCTCCCCGTGGCAGTCCGTGCACAGCCCGGGCATGGGGGCCAGTAGCAGCGCGTCTTGCTTGGAGCCGTGGGGGTTGTGGCAGTTCGTGCACGCGTCCTCGGCCGCCGCGTGCTTGAAGCGTCCGGCCTCCATCGTGGCCTTGAGCCCCTCGTGACACGACAGACACAGCGCGTTGATGGGCCCCTGGACCTTCCCGGGGTGCTTGGGGTCGTCGCGCTCGTGGCAGACGCTGCAGCTCCCCATCTCGAAAGGCGCGTGGACCGACTTGGGCTTCTTCACGGGGGCCAACGCCCTCCCCGGACCCGCCTCCCCCTTCTTCGACCACGCCCCCGGTGCGGCCAGCAGCGCGGACACGAGCAGCACGATGACGGCCCAAGCGCGGGGAGCGTGACTCTGGTCCCACATGGCGCACTCCATGGCGTGACGTGTGAAGGGGGGATTGATGTTAGCTGCGCATCAACCGGTGTCAATGGGCAACTGGTGATAACGTAAGGAGATTGCATGGGATTGTTCGTCCGAGCGGCGCCGGGCCGCGGGTCGATCCACTCCGGCCCGCGGTCGGTGGCGGGTGTGAACCCCGCTTCACTCTTGCGCGCTACCCACAGCGAGGTGTGTGATGCGGGCATGATGCGAGGCGCGAAAAACGGGGAGGAGAGGCGTGCCTGGATCCTGGCCTCGGTGGCGCTGGCCGTCCTGGCGGGGGTCGCGGTGAGCGCCTGCGACTCGGGCGGAGGCCCCGCGGGCGGATCCGACGCACCGGCCGACACGGCCTCGGACACGGCCTCGGACACGATCGCGGACACGATCGCGGACACGGTTGCGGACGCGGCCTCGGACGCGATCGCGGACACGGCCTCGGACGCGATCGCGGACACGGCCTCGGACGCGATCGCGGACACGGCCTCGGACACGGTTGCGGACGCGGCCTCGGACACGGTTGCGGACACGGCCTCGGACGCGATCGCGGACACGGCCTCGGACACGGTTGCGGACACGGCCTCGGACACGGCCTCGGACACCGACGCTTCGCCCGAGACCTGCCCTCCGGGTGTTCTCTGCGTGGACACCTTCCCCTTCACCCACGAGGGCGACACGACCCAGGCGCCCTTCGACGCCTTCGACGTCTACCCGTGCAAGCCCTCGGCGGACGAGAGCGGCCCCGAGTACGTCTACCGGGTCACCGTGCCCGAGGCCGGCTTCCTGAGCGTGGCGGTCTACGATGATGCGCCGGGAGACGACCCCGCCGACGTGGACGTGGACGTACACATCCTGGCGGCCGACGACCCCGAGACGTGCATCACCCGAGGCCACCACGACGCGGCGGCGGACGTGGAGGCGGGGACGGTCTGGGTGGTCGTGGACACCTGGGTGGATAGCGGCTTGAACGAGCACGCCGGGGCTTTTCGGGTGGACATCGGCTTCCTGGCGCCGTCCGTGGGGCCGTGTGACATGGAGGTGGGCTTCATGCACCGCGTGGGTGACGGGGGCGACGCCCTGGCCATGCCGGCCACGGGGCCCATGGTGAAGGAGGCCCACCTGGTGACCCAGGACGAGCCGCCGCCCTATCCCGCCACGGCCACCGACGGGTTGGCCGAGCACTACACCCTGTCGCAGTCGGTCACGGGCTTCGTCATGTACCGCCAGGAGGTCTGGGCGCCCCTCGAGGGCGGCTCCTTCTACGGCGCGGGCATCGGCTCGCCGGCCGACTTTCCCGCGCTGGACGAGGGCTGGTACGTGAACATGTACTGGACCTCCCAGAGCCGTCCGCCCAAGGGGACCAAGATGATCTTGCGCCTGCCCGGCGCCGACCGCGCCGTGGTCGTGGCGGCGGGCTACGAGACGGGACCCGGCGACTTGTCGAACATCGGCGGCACCCCCGAGGAGACGCACTACTACCTGGGCACCGAGCACCACGACGTCATGACCCTGGGCATCGCCGTGGACCAGAGCATCCCGTTTGGGCCCCGGTGGTGCCTGTGAGCGCGACCAAGCCTGCCAAGGTCTCCACGGCCCCCCCGTGGGTCCCCGACGACGCCCGCGGCGCGCTGGTCTTCGAGCCGCCCCTGGTCCCCGCCACCTTGCGCCGGCGGCGCATGCGGTTCCTGACCGATGTGACCTTGGAGGGGCCGGCGGCGGATCGGTATGGGCGCGAGGCCACGGCGCACTGCACCGATACGGGGCGCATGACGGGGCTCACCGAGGTCGGGAGCCGCGTGTGGCTGTCGCGTCGAGACGCGCCGGGGCGCAAGCTGCCCTGGACCTGGGAGCTGGCGAGCTTCGGCGCGGACCCGGCGGCGCCGTTGGTGTGCGTGGACACGCAGCTCGCCAACCACCTGGCGGCGGCGGGGGCGCGTGGGGGGCAGATGGGGCCCCTGGCGGGCTACGCCTCGGTGCGCGCGGAGGTTCGCCGTGGCAAGGACACGCGCCTGGACCTGCTCCTGGAGGGCCACCCCGACGACCCGCGTCCGTGTTGGGTGGAGGTCAAGAGCGCCAACCTGCGCGTGGACGGGCCTTCACCTCTCGGGCGCGCGCCCGGGACCGGTGACACCGCGCGCTGGGCTCGCTTCCCCGACGGCGTGACCAAGCGCGGCCGCAAGCACCTGGGCGTCTTGACTGCCGCCGTGGCTGCGGGGCACCGGGCAGTGGCCTTGTTCCTGTCTTTGCGGGGCGACGTAGACGTCTTCGGGCCGGCCTGGCACATCGACCCCGAATACGGCGACGCCTTGGTGGAAGCCCAGGCCGCGGGCGTGGAGCTCGTCGCTTGGAAGGCCCACGTCACGCCCCAAGCCGTCACCCTCGCCGGCCGCCTCCCCGTCGTCCTCGACCGGTAGGCCCCGCCCCGCGTCGCGCCTGGTCCGTCTGCGTCTGCCCCGCCGGCTACACGCCGCCCGAGCCTGACCCGAACGGCGCGGACGCGGGCGCCAGGGACGCCGGGTCGGCCGACACGGGCGCGACAGACCGCTAGGCTCGTTCCCATCCTGAAAAGGCGGACCGAGCCACGGCGAGTCGATGTGCGTGCCAGG
>CAYZID010000243.1:0-9340 GCA_964478315.1 uncultured Myxococcales bacterium
TTGCCCAAACGCGGCCTCCTGCGCCTCGGTCCGCAGAGCAGGTGGCGAATCGGGGCCGGCAACCCTTCGTCAGGGCGGGCAGCTCTCCACGACTCCGGGCCCCACCTTGGCGCCCAGGCCATCCTCGCCGGCGTTGCCGCCGAGCACGGTCCCGCCGGGGCCTGGCTTGGGCTGGCCGGAGAACTTGTTGGCCTCGCACACCGGGGCGGCGCCGCCCGCGAGGTAGATGCCCACCGAGGGGCCGCCGCCGCCACCGCCGCCGTCGCCCCCGCGACCGCCCTTGCCGCCCTTGCCGCCGTAGCCGCCGTCGCCCGCGCCCTCGCCGCCCGTGCCGCCCGCGCCGCCGTAGCCGGACTTCCCGCCCGCGCCGCCCTTGCCACCCGCGCCGCCCGCGCCACCTGCCCCGAAGGCCAGCTCGTTGGCGCGCAGGGTGGGGGCGCCGCCGGCCACGAAGATGGCGAAGCTCCCGCCGCCGCCGCCGCCGCCGGTGCCCGCCGTCCCGGCGCAGCCCCCAGAGCCGCCGCCGCCGCCGCCACCGCCATGCGTGTGCTCGCCGAACAGCCCGCTCTCCTGGCCGCCGCCGCCGCCGCCGCCGCCGCCGCCGCCGCCCCCGTTCGTACCATCCGTGCCGGCCCCCCCCTGAGAGGGCCACCAGTAGCCGTCACCGTCCACCGTCCCCTGGCCGTCGCCGCCTGGACCGTCCTGCCCGTTCACGCCGTCATCGCCGTAGCCGCCGGTGAAGCCTGCCTGCTTGGTGTCCCCCCCAGCCCCTCCCGGCGCGCCCGCGGCGGCCGACGATCCTGGCTTGGCGGGCACCTCGCTCGCGAACGTGGGGTTGTCCCCCCAGCCCGCCTCGCCGCCCTTGCCTCCCGCGGCGCTCGCGCCGGTGGGGCAGAGGCTGTCGCCCCCGAGGCCCCCCTGGGGCGCCGTGTCGGGGCTCCAATAGTTGTCGGGCCCGCCCATCTCGCCCGGGTACCCGTCGATGCCGTCCGAGCCGCTCACGCCCGCCTGGCCGGGCGTCCCCGCGCCGCCATCCCCCGGCTCCACGCGGTTGCCGCTGATGACCAGCCCCGGCCCGCAGTTCTTGAGCCAGATCGCCTCCACCGCGCCCCCCGCGGCGGGGTTGTTGGCCGTGCGCACGACGAAGCCGTCGAAGGTCGTGGGGGCGCTGATGTTCGACGCGACGACGGCCTTCAAGGTGCCCAGGGGGTCCAAGGAGTCCGCGAACACGACCGTCTTGTGGGTCGCCGGGTCTCGCTCCCAGGTGTCCGGGTCGTAGCCGCCCGCGACGGTCACGCCGTCTCGCAGCGTCAGCCGTTCGGAATAGGTCCCCGCCGAGACCAGCACCTGGCCCTTGGGGTCCTGCTGGTCCGCGAAGGCGATGGCGGCCATGATGGAGCGGAAGGGGAAGTCCCGGGAGCCTTCGGCGTTGCCGGCGTCCTCGCCGGTCTTGGAGACGTAGATCGCGCGATCGAGCTCGCCGTCCAGCCCGTCGCAGTTGCTGTCTTTGAGCAGCGGGTCGGGTTCGTCCGACGGGCCCTCGTAGGCGCACCCGTACTCGCAGCCGTCGGTGTCGCCGTTGACGAGGTCCTGGAACCCGGGCAGGCACGGGCCCATGGCGCACTGGCCGTTCACGCACAGGGCCTCGGCGTTCGCGTACTCGCAGGCGTGCTCGCACTGCCCGCAGTTGTCGGGGTCGGTCTGGTAGTCCACGTCCACGCCGCAGCGGCACGAGCCGCTGTCGGGCACGCACTGGGTGCCCAGGGGGAAGCCCTCGTCGTCGGCCATCTCCAGACAGGAGAAGTCCTGGGGGCAGTCGGCGTCCGTGTCGCAAGCCTCCAGGCAGTAGGGGTGCTCGTCCACGAGGGCGCAGAGCGCGCCCGGGACGCCGCAGCCCTTGAACGTGTTGGGCGACGTGCACTGTTTCACGCAGCCCACCTCCTCCACCTGGATGCACAGGAAGGTCACGGCCCCGTACTGCGGCTGGTTCTTGCACACGAAGCCCGGGGGGCAGTCCTGCTGACACAGCTTGGAGCAGTAGGGGGCGCCCCCCGTCTCCGAGGCGATGCAGTAGCCCGAGTTACACAGCTCCGGCGCCGCCGGGTCACAGGGCCAGCCCGTCTCGCCCTCCCCCGGCTCGTAGTGCGTGTCCACCGGAGGCACGTCGGGCGTGCTGACGTCCGGCGTGGGGCCCTCGTCGCTCCCGAGATCGGCCGTGGGGAGGTCCACCAGGGGAACGTCTCCCTGGGTGGGGACGTCCAAGCCCGGGCTCGTGAGGTCGGCCCCCCCCGCGTCTCCGGGGGTCGCCACCGAGGTGCAAGCGCCCAGGGCCAGCCCCACGGCAGCGGCCGCCACCTGCCAGCCAGCGCGCCCCGCGCCGGCCCACCGGCGGGGTGGTGTGGGCGAGGGGGGCTCGTGCCCGGTGGGGCGGCGAGGGGCGGGGGAGAGCGGCGAGGAGGTGTCGAGCGTGGTTGACTTCATCGCTAGACAGTATAGCCATCATCCCCCCGCTTGGTTCAACGTGGTGGGGACAACGGAGCTCGGAGGAGGTGCCGACATGGGGACGCGGGCGCAAGGCGCGGTGAGGCGTGCCGTCTTGGGGTTCGCCGCGGCCGCGGCGCTGGTCTGGGCGCCTCCCGCGAACGCCAAGGACCTGGCCGGACGATTCGGCGTGGGCGTCGTGCAGTCCCTGGGCGGGGTCTCGGGGCTCGCTTTTCGGCTCTGGCCTTCCGAGCGCCTAGGGCTGGAGGCCATCGTCGGCGTGCGGGTCATCGTCGCTGGCGGCAGCAGCGAGTCCCAGCTCGCCACCAGCGTGGGCGGCTCCGTGGGCGTGGTCTACAACGTCGCCCGCTCCCTGCACGCGAACCTGGGCCTCGGCGGTCGTGTGTCCGTGGGCTACAGGAGCCGCAGCGCCGCCCAACTCCTGGATCCGGCGGCCACCGAGTCCATCACCCAGGTCAACCTGGAGCTCCCCAGCGTCGTGCTGGAGTTCTTCCTCTCCGACAGCTTCAGCGTGAGCGTCGCCACCGGCGTCGTCATCGACCTCGTGCCCGCGGCCGGGCGCACCCTCGACGTCCCGGGGCACGAGGGCTTCGACACCCCCAGCACCACCATCGTGGACATCGGCATCGGTGCCCTCGCCGGGAGCCTGGGCCTCGTCTACTACTTCTGACTCCGACCGGGCCCTTGCGGCCTAGGCCCCCGCGGACCCGCCCCCCTTGCGAGCAGGCCCCGACGCCGCGTGGGAGCCCCCCCGCCGTTTCGGGACGCCCCGAGGTCTACTTGGCCAGCACCAGGAAGTACACCGCGGCGGCGGCGGCGGCCAGGACGGCTACGGCCACGCCGATGATGAGGCCGGTCTTGCTGCCCCCGCCGTCGCCGGCCTGCACCAAACTGTCGCCCTCGAGCATGCGCGCCAGCTCCTCGCCGGACTGCGCCCTGGGGGCCCCGGGGGCGCTGGCGGCGCTGGGCTTCCAGAAGGTCGTGAAGTCCACGAGCTGCTGGCCCGAGCCGCGCAGGGCCTCGGGGTCCAGGGGGCGGGAGCCGTCCACGCCGCCCTGGCTGGAGTAGCCCAGCATGGCCAGCGAGAGGATCTCGTCCTGGATGAGCGTGGCGATGCGGTCGCCCGGCGAGTCCAGGCCCTCGGCCGCGCCCGCGCCGAACAGGCGCTGGACCATCCCCGCCAGGTCGTAGCCGGTCACCTTGAGGTTGTGCGTGAACAGGTAGTTCGCGATGGCCTCCCCGAACTCCCGGGCCGACGTGTAGCGCTTGCGCGGATCGCGGGCCAGGGCGCGGTTGACGATGCGCTCGAACTCGTCGGTGACCTCGGCGTTGAACTTGGACAGCGGCGGCACCTCCGCCTTGCGCACCAGCTCCACCGTGCCCTGGTCCGACTTGCCCAAGAACAGGCGCCGGTTGGCTAGGATCTCCCACAGGACCACGCCGGCCGCGAACACGTCCGCGCGGTGGTCCACCGTCTGGCCCTCCGTCGCCTCGGGCGACAGGTACGAGAACTTCCCCTTGACCACGCCCGGGTCGGTCACCGTGAGCTGGGTCATGGCCTTGGCCAGCCCGAAGTCGGTGATCTTCACCTCACCCGACTTGGAGATCATGATGTTGGGCGGCGACAGGTCCCGGTGGACGATGTGCAAGTGCTTGCCCGTCTCGTCGGTCTTCTCGTGGGCGTGGGCCAGCCCCTTGCACGTCTCCATCATGATGAAGCACGCGATCTCCAAGGGGATCCGGTAACCCACCTCCACGGCCTTCTGGAAGACGCGCCGGAGGTTGTAGCCGTCCACGAACTCCATGACGATGAAGTACGTGTCCCCGGAGCGGCCCACGTCGAACACCTGGACGATGTTCGCGTGCGTGAGCAGCATGGACAGGCGCGCCTCATCGAGGAACATGTCGATGAAGTTCTCGTCCTTGACCAGCTTGGGCAGGATGCGCTTGATGGCGACCTGTCGCTTGATGCCCTCGATGCTCTCCGCCGTCCCGAGGAAGATCTCCGCCATTCCGCCGGCGTCGATCTTCTTCGTGATGTTGTAGCGCTGGCGGCTGGGGCGATTGGGCTGCTGCGCCATGGGTCTGTCCACCTCGCTCGTCGGGACCACGCGTCCAAGGGCACGAGGCGACTATACTTCACCCCGCGCCCCGCGCAAGCTGCCCCTACGCTCCCGGCTGACACGGGCGCCGCCGCCGCGCTCTTCGGCGCGCCGACGGAGGCCGGCCCCGAGCCCCCGGGCGCCCGCGTTTCTTGCCCCGGCTGACCGCGGAGGGTACCACCACGGGGTGTCCACCCGCCTCGCCATGGCCCTGCTGGCCACGCTGACCTTGAGCGCCGCCTCGCCCCCGCGCCCTCTCCACGACGAGGCCGCGCTGCTGTACGCCACGCAGCTCACGTTCTCACCCGACGGCGTGCCCACCATCTCCGTGGGGCTCATGGACGGCCAGGAGCGCGTCTCCGTGGAGGCGGCCGGTGGGCTCCTCGTGCACCTGAGCGGCCCCGCGCGGGCCACCCTGCGGATCCCCGGCGGGGTCCCCCTCGTGGCCCACGTGGAGGACGGCGTCCCCGGCGAGACCCGCTACCGCGTCGTCCTCGACAGCGCGCGCGGCGGCGACCTCGCCGCGCTCCGCGAGGCCCGGGCGCGCTGGGAGGCCCGGGGGCTCGCCGTGGCTGTCGTGGAGCTCGGGGGGGTGGTGGGGTTCCCGCGCCGCGTCCTCGACAACCGTCGCACGCTGGTCGTCGAGGACAACGTCTTTCCCACGCGCGCCAAGGCCGAGGCGCGCGCCCGCACCCTCACCCGGCGTTTCGAGCTCCCCGAGGAGCTAAGCGCCTTCGGCCAGCCCGTGAAGCACCCGCGCGGCACCGTCGTCGCCAAGCTGGGCGGCGGCGTGGGCCCCTTCGCCGGCCTGGCTCTACGCCAGGCGAGCCTCCTGCGGCTCACCTCCGTGGACGGCGGGCCCATCACCGTGCACCGCGTGGAGTATGGGCGCGGGTACGCCCACCACGGCTTCGCGGACCGCGCCTACCACGGGGAGATCCTCCTCGCCGTGGACCGCGACGCCCGCCTGGCCGTCGTGAACCGCGTCTCCGCCGAGGCTGTCCTCCGGGGCCTCGTCCCCTCGGAGATCTTCCCCACCGCGCCCGCCGGCGCCCTCCAGGCCCAGGCCATCAGCGCCCGAGGCGAGCTCCTCGCCAAGGTGGGCGTGCGCCACCTGGCCGATCCCTACCTCGTGTGCGCCAGCCAGCACTGCCAGGTCTACTCGGGGACCAGCCGCGAGACCCCCGCCACCGACCGCGCCGTGCGAGCCACCCGGGGCCAGATGCTCTTCGACGCCAGCGACCACCTGGTAGACAGCGTCTACTCCGCCTCGTGCGGCGGTCACACCGAGAGCAACGAGAACGTCTGGGAGGGCGTGCCGCGCTCGCCCCTGCGCGGCCGCTTCGACGGGCCGGGACGCCGCCGCGTCCCTTGGCCCGACGGGGAGGCCCCCACGGAGGCCCAGCTCCGGGCGTTCTTGGAGCACCCACCGCCCACCTACTGCGGGATGAGCCCCAAGGGCGCCAAGGTCTTCCGCTGGCGCCGCGTCTTCGACGACGCGGACCTGGACCGCCGCGTGAACGCCCGCTACCCCGTGGGGCACGTCACCGCCATCGAAGCGTTGGAGCGAGGCGTGAGCGGCCGCGTCATCCGCGTGCGCTTCGCGGGCGACCGCGGGGAGGCGGTGGTCCGCGGCGAGCTCAACGTGCGGCGGCTCCTGGGCAACCTGCGGTCGGGGATGTTCGTCGTCCGCCACGAGGCCGCCACCGCGCACGGCGGCCAGTGGGTCTTCGAGGGCGGCGGTTGGGGACACGGCGTGGGCCTGTGCCAGCACGGCGCCATCGGCATGGCGGCCCGGGGCAAGAGCGCCGCGGACATCCTCCGCCACTACTTCGCGGGCTCCCGCGTGGAGAAGCTCTACTGACCGCCAACCAAAGGCCGCCCCCTCCCCGGACGCGGCCCGGGAGGGGCGACCCGGCGCTGCTACGCGTCGCGCAGCAGCTTGGCGGCCTCGGGTGCGAAGTAGGTGAGGATGAGGTCGGCGCCAGCGCGCTTGATGCCCACGAGGGACTCCATCATCACGCGCTCCAGGTCGATCCAGCCGCGCTCGGCCGTGGCGTGAATCATGGCGTACTCCCCCGACACCTGATAGGCCGCCAGGGGCAGGTCCGTCTCCTGGCGCACCGCGTGGAGGATGTCCAGATAGGGTCCCGCGGGCTTGACCATGAGGATGTCCGCTCCCTCCTCCTCGTCCAGCATGGCCTCGCGCAAGGCCTCGCGCGCGTTGGGCGGGTCCATCTGGTAGGTTCGTCGGTCGCCGAAGGCCGGGGCGCTCTCCGCGGCGTCGCGGAAGGGTCCGTAGTAGGCCGAGGCGAACTTCGCCGAGTAGGCCATGATGGGGATGTCCGAGAAGCCCTCGTCGTCCAGCGCCATGCGGATGGCCGCCACCCGCCCGTCCATCATGTCGCTGGGCGCCACCATCCCCGCCCCCGCGCGCACGTGCGACAGGGACTCCTTGGACAGCAGCTCCAGCGTCTCGTCGTTGAGGACCTCGCCGTCCCGCACGACGCCGCAGTGCCCGTGGTCGGTGTACTCGCACATGCACACGTCGGTGATGACCAGCAGCTCGGGGACGGCGTCGCGGATCCTGCGGATGGCTTGCTGGACCACGCCCTGGTCGTCGTAGGCCTCGGTGCCCAAGGCGTCCTTGTGGCTGGGGATGCCGAAGAGGATCACGGCGGGGACGCCCAGCTCCCAGACCTCCTTGGCCGCCTGGGCCGCCGTGTCCGGCGAGTAGCGGAGCTGCCCCGGCATGGAGGGGATGGGGTTGCGCACCCCCTTTCCGGGCTCCACGAACAGCGGGTAGATGAAGTCGCTCGGGCGCAGGTGCGTCTCGCGGACCATGGCCCGCAGGGCGGCCGTGCGCCGCAGGCGCCGGGGGCGGTAGTCAGGGAAGCCCATCTCGTTCACGCTCCTTCGTTGTGGGTGAGGGCGGCCACGGCCCGGGCGAGCCCTCGCATGGTGCTCTCCTGGGCCGTGACCTGGACGTCCAGCCCCGCCTCGCGCGCGGCCCGGCGCGTCGTGGGGCCGATGGCGGCCACCGCCGGCAGGGGGGGGCCTTGGGGCCACGCGTCCACGAGGGCGCGCGCGGCGCTGGGGCTCGCCAAGAGGACCAGACTCAGCCCCCGCTCCTGGGCGCGCGCCAAGCCCGCCGTGGCCTCGGGGTGCGGCACGGTGTCGTAGCCCACGGCCACGCGCACGCGGGCGCCCAACGCGCGGAGCCCTTCGGGGAGCTCCTCCCGGGCCTGGGCGGCGGCCGGATAGAGGAAGCGGCGGCCGGCCACTCCCACGTTCGCCGCATGCGCCACGAGGCCCGCTGCGGTGAAGCGCGCGGGCACTTGGATTCGGGCGGCGACCGCTGGGGGCAGCGCGAGCTCTGTCTCCAGGGCTCGGGCCGTGGGTGGGCCGATGGCCCAGAGGGTCACCTCGCCCAGCCACGCGGGGCCTGGTCCGCCCTGGGCGCGGCTGCGCTCCAGGGCGCGGCGCAGGGCGCGCACTCCGTTGGCGCTCGTGACGACCACGTCCGTCCAGCCGCCCGCCGCGAGCGCCTGGAGCACCGCGGCGGCGTCGTCCACTAGAGCCTGGCGCACCAGCGGCACGTGGAGCACCTGGACGCCCGCCTCCACGAGCGGGGCCAGCGCCTCGGGCGTCTCCGGGCGCGCCCGCGTCGTGGCGACGATCCGGGGCGCGCCAGGCGGGGCGGTGAGGGTCACGCCCCTTCGAGCGCGTCGAGGATCTCCCGCCCCCCCTGGGCGAGGAGCTCCTCGCCCAGGGCGTGGCCCAGGGCCTCGGCCTGGGTGCGGGGTCCGCGCCGCCGCGCGACGATGCGCTCGCGGCCGTCCAGGGTGGCCACGAAGCCCACGAGCTCCAGCGTGGCGTCCGCCTCGCGCCCGTGGATCACCGCGTGGCCGCCCAGGGGCACCTGGCAGCTCCCCTCCAGGGTGCGGAGGAGGGCGCGCTCGGCGGCCACGGCGTCGCGGGTCTCGGCGTCGGTGAGGCGATCGACGATGGCCTGGACGCGGGCGTCCCCCTCGCGGATCTCGATGCCCAGGGCGCCCTGGGCCACGGCGGGGATCATCTCGTCCACGGGGAAGGCGCGGGTGATGCGCTCGGCCCAGCCCATGCGCTCCAGCCCGGCGGCCGCCAGGACCAGGGCCTGCATCCCGTCCACGCCCTCGTCGAGCTTGCGCAGGCGCGTGTCCAGGTTGCCCCGGATCGGGACAATTTCGAGGTCTGGGCGGCGGGCCAGGAGCTGGCTGGAGCGGCGCAGGCTAGAGGTCCCCACGACGGCGCCCTGGGGGAGCTCGTCCAGCGTCTTGCCCGCGCTGGGGCCCGCGCTGGGCGTAACCCAGGCGTCCAAGGGGTTGGCCCGCGGCGGCACGGCGCCCAGGGTGAGGCCCGGCGGGAGCTCGGAAGGGACGTCCTTCATGGAGTGCACCGCGAGGTCGGCGCGACCGTCCAGGAGGGCCGTCTCCAGCTCCTTGACGAACAGCCCCTTGCCCCCGACCTTGGCCAAGGCCACGTCGAGGATCTTGTCGCCGCGCGTCTTCATGACGAGGAGCTCCACCCGGTCCACGCCGTTGTCGGGGTCGGCGAGGAGGCGGTCGCGGATGTGGTGGGCCTGCCACAGGGCCAGCGCGGAGCCCCGGGTTGCGATCGTGAGGGTCGAGTTCGTCACGCGAGGGACTCCTTGGCGGGGGGCTCGGAGGCTCGGGCCTCCGCGGGGGGCTCGGAAG
>CAYZID010000244.1:0-5202 GCA_964478315.1 uncultured Myxococcales bacterium
CGTCTCAGCGGGCCCGCCACCTGACCCGCGAGCTGGTGGCCCCCATGGTCCTCCGCGCCGAGGTCCCCCTGGTGGCCTCGCGCGAGCCCACGCGTGCGTACGCCCTGGTCGCGGCGGACGCCACGGGCGGCGTCTTGGAGAGCCTCGACGCGCCCGGCCCGCCCCGCGACGACGTCGTCGCCTGGCGGGGGCGCCAGGGGCTGCTCCGCGACGCCCGCTTCGTGGGGAAGGTCCTGGGTCGGGTCCCCTTCCCGGGCCGCTCCGGCCCCCACCACTTCGCGGTGCGCTGGCAGGCCGTCACCGCGACCGGCTCGGCCCAGGCCCTGGCCGCTGCCTTGGAGATCCTGGGCATGGAGCTGACCTTGGACGGCGCGCTCGCCCCGCTGCCCGCCGGAGCTGAGCTGGTCTACGACGCGGCGACGCGGGTCGTGCGCCTGCTGGACACGAGCGCCCACGGTGGCGCGCACCCCACGCTGGACTTCGGCCGCGGGCTCCGCGAGGAGGAGCTCGCGCCCGAGCAACCCACGGGGCGCGTGCACGTCACGCGCGACGCGGGCGAGATGTGGCTCAGGCGCCTCCAGCAGCGACGCAGCCCCACGGACTGGGGCGTGGCGGTGCCCGGCGGCCGCCGAGGCACGCGCCGCGGAAACACCCTCCCGGGGCTGAACCTCCAGACCTCGGTCCCCTCGCGGAGCCCCGCGCGCCCCGCCCGGACCCCGGTGGGGCTCGGTCTGGACCCCTCGGACCCCGACGACTTGGAGCTCCTCACCGAGCTGCACAAGGTGCCCCGGGGCACGCCCTGGCCCCCCGAGCCCCATCGGGCCAGGCGGCGCGCCACCCCCGAGCCCAGCCGAACGTCCTATCGCGCCACCCCCGAACCCGAGCCGCTGTTTCCCACGCCTCACGCCGGCCGAAGCCCGTCCACCGAGCCAGCGGCGCTGCGCCGGACCGACGCGCCTGCCCAAGCGGCGCCGGCCTCGCCGAGCCGCGCCATCCAGTCCCTCCTCGCCCGGCGTAACCCCGAGTTCCCGTGCGCCCCGGCGCCCGCTGAGGCACGCGCTTCCGCGGGAACACTGGCCGGCACCTGCGACAGCGTGGGCCAGCGCACCTGCTCGCTGCTGTGCCCCGAGACCCCTCGGCTCAAGTTGGACGAGCGGGTGGAGCTCGTGCTGTCGGGCGAGCCCGTGACCGAGATGCCCCTGTTCCTCGTAGGGCACGTGGTCGCGGTCGCCCACGGCGACGACGGCCAGACGCGCTACCACTTCTCGCTGTCGCCCCGCGCCATCCCCCCGGACTACCGCCGCCTCGTCCAGCACTGGGCCCGGGCCGCGCGCTGACCGGCCGGCGGAGCGCCGCGCGGCCGTGAGACCCCGGCAGACCCCACCTCGACGCCGCACGGGGCGGGGAGGCGGGGGCGCCCGGCACCCCCCGATCCGGGTGTAATCCTTAGCGAACCCGCGACTCGCACCGCCCCCCGGGAGGCCGCGGCGCCAGGCAGTCCCCACCTCGGGGGCTGCACACCCCAGGGCCGGCGACGCGCCGAGAGGGCGCGGGACCGAGAGCGCGCGGCGGGCTGGACCAGGGAGGGTTGAACACGAAGCGATCGCGCGAGGTTGCGCACAGCGTACCCAGCCCGCACCCGGCTGGATCCGGGCTTGCACAGGGGCCAGGGCCGCGCGCCCTCCGCGCAGCCCCCCGCGGCGCGCGAAGGGCCGCCCTCCCCTGCCCCACGGAGCCCCCCAACGATGACCGCCACGATGCTCCCCGCGACCTCCCCCGCGCCCCACTCCCCAGACGCTCCAGCGGACCTCTCGGACCTGACGCTGGACGCGGCCTTGGTGGACGCGCTGACCCAAGCGCGCGGGGACCGGTCGCCGGCGCGCGACGCGGCGGCCGATGAGACGCCGGCGCCGACCGCCTTCAGCGCCCACAACGACCGCTGGGTGGAGCGCGCCGTGGCCGCCGCGACGGCCCTCCTCACGGCGCGCCTGGACCCCACCGCGCTGCCCGAGGCGCGCCGTGCCTGGGACGAACTTCAGCGGGGGCTCACCCAGGGTGCGGGGCGCGCGACGGCCTTGGGCCGCGCCGTGGCGCGCGCGGGGCTCGACCGCTTCGAGCTCCAGGCTCTGACCCTGGCCCTCGCCCACGAGGTGGAGCCGTCCGTGGCCCGCCTGGTCTCCGAGCTGTCCTCCGACCCCCTGTCCCAGGGCGTGACCGTGGGGCTCACGCTGGAGGTGCTCTGCGCGACCGCCGCCGAGCGCTACCGGGCGCGGCAACGCTTCGCCCCGGACGGGCGCCTGCTCACCTCCGGGCTCGTGGCGCTCACGGGCGACGACGCGCTCCACGGCGCCGATCCCGCCCACTCCCTCCTGCGCCGGCGCCTCGTCGTGCCCCCACCCGCCGCCCGCGCGCTGCTGGACGAAGCGGGGCTCCCGCCGGGGCTCGCGCGCTTCGCGCGGCTGGAGACCCCCACGGTGGAGCTCTTCCACGTCATCGGAGACGCCCAGGGTATCGACCGCGCGCGCCGCCTCGTGGCCCACCACGACGACTTCCGGCGCGTCTTCGAGCGCTGGGGGTTCGAGCGCGTCGTCCCCTACGGCCGCGCGCTGACCCTCCTGTTCTCGGGTCCCTCCGGGACGGGCAAGACCCTGCTCGCGCAGGCCCTGGCGCGGCACGCCGGGCGGCCGCTCCTCCGCGTGAGCGCCGCCGACCTCCCCGAGCGCGACGGTGTGGAGCGCGTGCTCCGAGACCTCTTCGCCGAGGCCGCCCTCCGGGGCGCCGTGGTCCTCATCGACGAGTGCCAGGCCCTGTTCGGCAAGGGCGACCCTCGCCGCGCCACGGCCTTCCAGGCCATCGAGGCCTTCGAGGGCATCCTGCTGCTCACCACCAGCGCCCCCGACGCCCTGGACGAAGCCCTGGAGCGGCGCATCGTCTTCCACCTCCCCATGGAGGCGCCCGGTCCCGAGGCCCGCCGGCAGATCTGGGAGGTCCACCTGCCCCCGGACGTGGCCCTGGGCGACGACGTGGACCTCGACGCCCTGGCCACGCGCTACGACTTCACGGGCGGGACCATCAAGAACGCCGTGATGATGGCCGTGGCCGAGGCCGTCTCTCGGGCCCCCAAGGCGCCCGTGGTCACCGGCGCCATGCTGGAGGAGGGCTGCCGCTCTCAGCTCCGCTACGCCCTGGAGAGCCTCACCGAGCGCACGACGACCCACCTGCGCCTGAGCGACATCGTGCTCAGCGAGCGCGTCTCGGAGGTCGTCCACGAGCTGCTGGCCGCCGCCCGGAACCAGACGCTGGTCCTCAACCGCTGGGGCTTCGGCCAGCGCCTGTCCACGGGCAAGGGCCTCACGGCGCTGTTCGACGGCCCCCCCGGCACGGGCAAGACCTACTGCGCCGAGCTCCTCGCGGGCGAGCTGGACCGCCCCCTGTACCGCGTCAACCTGCCGGAGGTGGTCAGCAAGTGGGTGGGGGAGACCGAGAAGCACATCAAGGCCCTGTTCCAGCAGGCGCGCCTGAGCCACGCCATGCTGCTGTTCGACGAGGCGGACTCCTTGTTCTCGGCGCGCGTGAGCGAGACACGATCGTCCAATGACCGCTACGCCAACATGGAGGTCAACCTCCTGCTCCAAGAGATCGAGCGCTTCCCGGGCGTGGTCATCCTCACGACCAACCACTTCGGCGCCCTGGACCGGGCGCTCGTGCGCCGCATCGCCTTCCGGGCGACCTTCGAGCGCCCCGACGCGGCCCAGCGCGAGGCCATCTGGCGGTGCCTCCTGCCCCCCCAAGCCCCCGTGGCCCCGGACGTGGACCTGGGGGCCGTGGCGCGCGCCTTCGAGCTCACCGGCGGCGAGATCAAGAACGCCCTGCTCCGGGCGGCCTACTGGGCCGCGGACCGCGCGGGCGCCCAGGAGAAGAACGCGGACCCAAACGGCGCGCTCATCACGCAGGCTGACCTCACGCGCGCCTGCCGCCGGGAGTACGTCGCCTCGGGGAAGGTCGTCCGCGAGCCCGGCGCCGAGCCCCCAGCCGTCGTGGACCCGGCCTTGGCCCGCCCGCCCCGCCCCGGCCAGAGAGCCCACGCCGCCACTCGCGCGGCGCGCGCCGCGCGGGGGCAGCGATGAGCGACCAGCGCTCCTACGACGAGGCCGACCGCGCTCATCGCGCGCGCCAAGCCCGGCGCGAGGGCGCGGCCCGCGCTGCGCGGCGCCGTGAGCTCCTGCACCGGCTGCTGCGCCACCTGGGCCACGACCCCGAGGCCCTCCGCGCGGCGGCGCGAGAGGCACACCGGTCCGGCGAGCTCGATGCGGCGGGCCTCCGGGCCGCGCTGCGCTGGGCCGCGGGGGGGGCGGGGCGGCGCCGGCGCGCCCAGGCGCGGAGCGGGCGAGCCGTGGAGGACGGGGCCCGCAGCCCCGGGATCCAGTGCGCGTCGCTCGCGCGGCGCTGGACGCGGCTGGAGGGGCTCCACCGCGTGGCGCGGCGCGCGGCCGAGCTCGCGGGCGTCCCGGCGAACGCCTTCCGGCTGGCCGCGGACGACGAGGCCCAGCGGAAGGTGGCCGCCCGTGGTGCCCGGGGGCTCCAAGTGGGCGAGGAGGTCCTCGTGCGGGCGGACCGCGTGGACCCAGAGACCGCCGACGGCCGCGGCGTCATCGCCCACGAGGTGGCCCACGTGGCCCAGCGGCGCCAGCCCGGGGGCGTGGACGCGCGGACGCCCGGCGTGGTCTTCGAGGGTGGTGTTGGGTCGGCCAACGGGCGGCAGGGCGCGAGCCTTCCACCGCGGTGGGCGGCCGAACGCGAGGCGGCCAGCTTCGCGCGAACCTTCGCGCTGGGCGGGCGACCGGCGGCGCCGCGCGTGGGTCTGCGTGGAGCCGCGCCGGCGGCTGACGTGGACGTGGTGCGGCTGACCGAGGGCTCGGACGGGGAGAGAGAGGGGGACGAGGGGAAGGAGAGCGCGGGCGGGAAGGAGAGCGCGGGCGAGAAGGCGAGCGCGAAGGCGGGTGCGGATGCGAAGGCGGACGCGGGCGAGAAGGCGGCGGCGGGAGCGAGGGCGGGCGAGAAGGCGGGCGCGAAGGCGGACGCGAAGGCGGACGCGGGCGCGAAGGCGGGCGAGAAGGCGGACGCGGATGCGAAGGCGGACGCGGCCACGAAGGCGGACGCGGGCGAGAAGGCGGCGGCGGGAGCGAGGGCGGGCGAGAAGGC
>CAYZID010000244.1:5302-9329 GCA_964478315.1 uncultured Myxococcales bacterium
GGACGCGGATGCGAAGGCGGGTGCGGGCAAGAAGGCGGACGCGGATGCGAAGGCGGACGCGGCCACGAAGGCGGACGCGGCCGCAAAGGCGGATGCGAAGGCGGACGCGGGCGAGAAGGCGAGCGCGAAGGCGGGTGCGGACGCGAAGGCGGACGCGGGCGCGAGGGCGGGCGCGAAGGCGGGCGCGAAGGCGGACGCGAAGGCGGACGCGGGCGCGAAGGTGGACGCGAAGGCCGATGCGAGCGGGAAGGCGGGGGCGCGGGCGGAGGATCGGGGCGAGCTCGCGGCGTGGGAGCTGCCTCCCGTGACGGTCACGGAACCCCAGGAGATCGCGAAGTACGAACAGCGGTTTGGGCTCAAGCCCGAAGACCACCGGGCGTTGGTCGAGCGCGGGCTGAAGGCCCTCGCCGAGGAGGCGCAGCGGTGGGAGGCCGCTGTGTTGGAGGCCGGGCGCCAGGCGGAGCAGGCGACCCAGGAGGCCACGGAGGCGGCGCGAGGGCGGGTGGAGGAGCTGGCCGCGGCGGCGCGCGACGCCGTGGACGGCGCGCACGACCGGGCCGCCGCCGGGGTGCGAGCGCGGGCGAGGCGGGCGCGGGCGAGCATCGAGGCCGCCGCGCGGCAGGCCGAGGGCAAGGTGGGCGCCCTGCTGGGGCTCCGCCAGGAGGCCGTCAGCGCGGCGACCGAGAAGATGGACGGCGCTCTGGAGGCGGCCGCGAATGAGCACGTCGCCGAGCGCCAGCCGGAGATGGCCGAAGCCGCGCAGACGATCGAGATGCTGGGGAGCCGCGCGGCGAGGAAGCTCGCGGACGACGCCCTGGAGGCGGGGCGAGCGTGGCCCGCGTCGGAGGCGAGGGGGCTCCCGGGGCTCCAGAAGGTGGGGCGCGAGCTGGCGCTCCAGGTGGGGCGCAAGGTGGGGACGCGGGCCGGGCAGGCGGCCATGACGACGGCCCGCCAGGCCGCGGCGAACGTCGGGGGGCCGAACGCCATCGCGCGCATGGAAGCGGACGTGCGGCGCGCGACGGAGATCGCCAAGGACCAAGGAGCGCAGGCGAGCGGAGAGCTGACCTCGACGCTCCAGGAGACGGCCGAGGCGTACGCGCAGACGCTGGTGGAGAGCGCGGCACAGGCGCGAGCGAAGGTGGACCAGGCCGAGCGGCAGGCGCTGCGAGGGTTGGCCCGAGCGCGGGCCCGCGCCCGTCGGGGCGTGGAGCGGGAGCACCAGGCCGCGCTGGCGCGCGTGGACGAGCTGGGCCAGACGTCGGCGCAAGCGGCGCGGCGCTTGGCGGAGCGGCGGAGGGACGCGGTGGTCGGGACGGCCGCGACCTTCATCCAGCGGACGGTCCGGCGTGCGCGCGAGGAGGGGGAGCTGCCGGCGCCCGAAGCATGGGAGAGGATGCTGACCACCGTGACCGAGCGCGTGCGGAGCCTGGCAGCGCAGGGCCTCTCCGCCACCCGCGAGTGGGGGCCGCGCGGGCAAGCCCGGGTGGGGCGGGCAGCGGGCCAGAGCGTGGCCTCCCTCCAAGCCATGGCGGCGCGCGCGGTGGGGAGACTCCAGAGTCGTGGGCGTGCGGCGCGCCGGGGGCTGTCTGCCGCACAGCACGCCAACGAGAGGCTGGTCGGCAAGCTCGTGGCGACGTGGACCCGCCAGAGCGAGGAGGCTGTGGGGGCCTTCGAGCAAGGCGCCAGGGCGTGGGTGGAGACGCTGGAAGGCACGCTGCGCGCCGGTCGGGATGGCTGGCGGGAGAACCTCACGGCGTGGAATGTGCGCCTGGAGACCTCCCGGGCTGCGACGCGGGCGCGGATCGCCCAGGGTGTCCCACGGGACGCCGCGCGGGCGCTGCGCCACGCGGAGATGAAGCTCATCGGGCGTGTGGCGCGCCTGTACGCGGCCGGGCCGGGGCAGCGGGGGACCAAGGAGCGGGAGATCTACCGCGCCCTGAGCGGGCTGAGCCGAGCCGAGCTGTGGGCCGTGCAGGACCTCTACCGAGACCGGTTGGGCACGTCCCTCGTGACGATGCTGCGCGACGAGCTCAGCGGCCAGGAGCTCAAGCTGGCCCTCGCGCTCCTCAACCACAGCCGCGTCCGGGCCGCCGCGCTGGCCATCGAGCTGGCCATGGGGGAGTCGCTGGGCCCGAACATGGCATGGATGGAGGAGACGCTGCGCGGGCTCAACGCCAAGGAGCGGGCGGCTGTGGCGAGGCTCCTGCCCTTCGGGACGGCCATGGCGGGCGCCTGGTTCGCGCATCAGGGGCGGGACGGAGAGGTCGTCGCCGCGCTGCTCGCGAACGACGTGGCCAAGGCGGACGCCCTGCGACTCAACGAGGCCATCGAGGACGAGGATCGCGAGAAGGCGAACGACATCCTGGCGGGCAAGACGGACGCAGAGCGCGAGGCCATCCTGCGCGCCTACGAGGGGGTGCTCCAGCAGGTCGAGCCGGGTGAGCACCGGAAGTTCGCGGCGGACGTGGCCGAGCACTTCGAAGGCTCGGACGCGGCGCTGCTTCGCGCCACGGCCGCCGGGGACGAGGACGGCGTGGCCATCGCGCGGTGGGACATCGCCCTCGTGAGCGGAGAGAAGGCCGACGTGGACCGGGCCATCGCGGCGCTGGACTTCCCCGACCTCCAACCGGCGGGGCTGGACAGCGAGGATGCCGACGTCCGGAAGCAGGCCGAGCGCAAGCGCGAGGCCGCCGTGCGCAGGCGGCGTGCGCTGATGGACCGCTACAAGGCCTCGCACCTGGGCCGGAGCATGGATGAGATGGTCAACCGGGCGGTCCGGGGCGACCTCAGCGATGAGGCCCGAGCTGCCATGCGGGATGCGCTGTGGGATGGGAAGCCCTCGGACGTAAACGCCTTCCTCCTGGGTGTGAGCGCGGGTCCCAAGGGCGCGGCCGACCTTCAAAGCTGGCTCGATGGCAAGACCCCAGGCGAGGTGGCGAAGCTGGACGCGGCGCTCAAGGCGCGCACGGGCAAGGACATCGAGGAGACCCTGAAGGAGCACTTCGAGGGCAACGACCTGCGCAAGCTCCAGCACGCGGGCATCGAGCACGTCACGAGCGCCAAGGAGCTCCGGGCTCGCGTGATGGCGAACATGAAGTACGAGGAGGGCGGTGATGCCCTCATGCTCGAGAACTACACCCGCTTCCAGATGCTCTACGACCAAGTAGGTGACTGGGACAAGGCCACCCCCGCGCAGAAGGAGCAGCTCTGGCGGCTCGCGAAGTACGTGGAGGACGACACGGACTCCTACGAGCAGGCCAAGGACGAGCTGGCGGACGAGGTAGCCATGGGCCTGGAGATCGCGGGGGCGGCCGCGCTCACGGGCCTCACGGCCGGTGGTGCGGGGCCCGTGGCCCTGATGATGGCCCAGGCGGCCTTCTCCGGGGCGACCCTGGTGGCGAAGCGGCAGATCCGCGGCAGATCCTACACCCGCAAGGATCTCGTAGAGGACCTCGCCACCGGCGCGGTCAGCGTCGCGACGGCCGGGGTCGGCGCCAAGGCCGGTCTGCTGGACCGCATGGGCGAGCGCGTCGCGGGGCGCGTGGGCGCCCGGCTCGGGAGTAAGGTCTTGGGTGAGATGACGGCCGAGGGCGTGAAGAAGGTCATCGAAGAGACGGTCAAGGCGGCCGTCCCCGAGGCGATCGCGGTCGCCTGGGACGACAAGACGCTGCGCCAGGCCGTGACGAGCGTCCTCGTGACGGCAGCCGGGGCGGGGTTGGGGGCGGCGGTGGGCAAGGGCGTGGAGTTGCACCTCCCCTTCGGGGAGCCCACGACGCTGGTCCAGGCGGTCCTGAGCGAGGAGGCCACGGGCCTATCGTCGGAGGCGATCACCGTGCTGGCGAACCCCGAGACCTGGGACGGGGATACGCTGCGGAAGCTCCTGGCGGCGCTCGGGAAGAAGGCGCTCACGGCGCCCCTGGACGCGGCCAGCAAGACGGCCGGTGCGGCGTGGGCGACGCGACGCGGCCACTGATGCCCAGATCCGCCACCTGCTCTGCGGACCGAGGCGCAGGAGGCCGCGTTTGGG
>CAYZID010000245.1:0-9284 GCA_964478315.1 uncultured Myxococcales bacterium
GGGGGGGGGGGGGGGGGGGGGGGGGGGGGGGGGGAGGGGGGGGGGGGGGGGGGGCGGGGGCGGGGGGGGGGGGGGGCGCGGGGGGGGGGGCGGGGGCGGGTGCGGGTGCGGGTGTGGGTGCGGGGGCGGGGGCTGATGCGGACGCGGGCGCGGAAGCGGAAGCGGAAGCGGGCGCGGAGGCGGGCGCGGAAGCGGCTGCGGACGCGGAAGCGGGCGCGGAAGCGGGCGCGGAAGCGGGCGCGGAAGTGGGCGCGGGTGCGGGTGCGGGCGCGGGCGCGGATGCGAAGGCGGAACCGACCTCGGAGGCGGCCTCGGAGCTGGTCGCGGCCGAGCTCGGGGCGCCGGCCCCGGGGGGCGCGAAAAAAGTCGCGCCCTGCCGTTAAGGAAGCTCTGGCCGGTCCCGTAGCAGGAGGGTGAGCCAAGCGCGACGCGCGAGGGCCAACCCCTTCGGCGTCTAGTTGGTTACCCCGAGACCCCCCGTTTGCCACACCGGTGGTGTGGACGGGATGAGCAGCTTCGCCTGCTCGAAGGAGTATGAGATGCCTACCCCGCTCGCCATCAACACCAATATCCCCTCGATCACCTCGCAGAAGTCGCTGCTCCGCACGCAGCGCAGCCTGCAGACGACCGTGGCCCGCCTGTCCTCGGGCAAGCGCCTGAACTCGGCGGCCGACGACGCCGCCGGCATGGCGGTGGCAACGGGGCTCAACGCGCAGCTCCGCGGCTACCAGCAGGCCGTGCGCAACGCCTCCGACGGCGTGGCCATCCTGCAGACGGCCGAGGGCGCCTACAACGCCATCAGCGACACGCTCATCCGCATGCGCGAGCTCGCCGTGCAGTCGGCCTCCGACGGTCTCACGGACACCGAGCGCGCCTACATCGACACCGAGTTCCAGGCGCTGAACGGCGAGATCGACCGCGTGTCCAACGTCACCGAGTACAACGGGCAGATGCTGCTCGACGGCACGGCCGGCGACGGCTTCGGCAACATGACCTTCCAGGTGGGCACGCGCAACACGGCCAACGACCGCATCACCGTGACCCTGGCCGACCAGGACAGCACGGCGCTGGGTGTGAACACCGCCGCCGTGAACACGCTGGCCAACGCCCAGAGCGCCATCGACGCCATCGACACGGCGCTGGACTCGCTGTCCACGGACCGCGCCACGCTGGGCTCGACCATCAACCACATGACGGCGGCCATCGACAACCTGTCGTCAACCATCGAGAACGTCAGCAAGGCCGCCAGCCAGATCCAGGACGCCGACATGGCCACCGAGAGCGCGAACCTCGCCCGCTCCCAGGTGCTCCAGCAGGCGGGCGTGGCGATGCTCGCCCAGGCGAACCAGTCGCCGGGCCTGGCGCTCCGCCTCCTGGGCTAGTTCGCCCACCCGCTGGCTGAGCGCCCGCGCGGGCCCCCGCATCTCCGGGGCGCCCGCGCGGGGTTCCCTCTCTCCCCGAAGGCGCTCGATAGGAGGACCCCATGGCAGGAATCGGCCCCGTCGGCGGGCTCATCAGCGGCCTGGATACGGGCGCGATCATCGACGCCATGGTCCAGGCCGAGAAGGCGCCCGTGAACCTGCTGCGCAAGACGCGCAGCGGAGTGCAAGCGCAGATCTCCAAGCTGGGCAAGATCATGTCCGCGCTCAAGAAGCTGGGCGACGCCGCCGAGGACCTGTCCACGGTGAGCGGCGTGTTGGCGTACGGTGCCAGCTCCAGCGACGAGAGCGTCTTCACGGCGAACGCCACGGGCGAGGCGATGGCGGGGAGCTATGAGCTCGACGTGACCTCCCTCGCCGTGGCCGAGAAGGACCGCAGCGCGTCCTTCACGAGCAAATACGCCGAGGTCCAGGCGGGGACGCTGACCATTCAGACGCCCGGCGCCGACCCCGTGGAGGTGACCATCGACGCGGGCGACACGCTGCTGGACGTGGTGGACAAGATCAACGCGTCCGGGGCGGACGTGGACGCCTCGCTCATCGACACGGGGAGCGGCGTGCACCTTCAGCTCGTAGCCCAGCAGTCCGGGTTCGAGGTGGGTGGGGTGGCGGACGACGCCATCACGCTCACCGAGAGCTACACCGGCACGACGGGGCAGGCGCTGGGGCTCGCCCAGGTCACCACGGCGGCCAACGCGCAGTTCACCATCGACGGGCTGGCCGTGGAGCAGCGCACGAACGAGGTGAGCACGGTCCTGAGCGGCCTGACCATCAGCCTCCAGGACACGGGGACGGCCACGTTGACCGTTGCCAAGGACACCGAGGGGGCCCAGGCCAAGGTCCAGGCGTTCGTGGACGCCTACAACGAGGTCATGGACCTGGTGGGCAAGGAGCTCAAGGTCACCGAGGACACCGACCGGACGGAGTCGCTTTCGGGCGACTGGTCCATCCGGCAGCTCCGCGGAGACATGTCGGCCAAGGTCTCCTCGGCCATCGGCGGGCTCAGCGGCGCCTACACGTCGCTCAGCCGCATCGGCGTGACCACCGAGGAGGGCGGGAAGCTGAAGCTGGACGCCACGGAGTTCGCCGAGGCCCTGGACCGCGACCCCGGGGCCGTGGCGGACCTGTTCACGGACGCCACGGATGGGATCGCCGCGCGCTTCCAGGCGTTGGTGACCGACTACACGGACGCCACGGACGGCGTCCTTTCCCACCGCAAGGACGCGCTCGAGGACAAGACGACGCGCATCGACAAGCGCATCGACAGCCTCAACGACCGCATCGACCGCACGACCGAGCGCCTCCAGGCGCAGTTCACCGCCATGGAGCTCGCCATGGCGCGCATCCAAGACCAGTCCGGAGCCGTCACGGCGCTCACCGCGTCGTTGTTTGGCACCGGTGCATAGGCTCGCGTGACGAGGGAGGACGGGATGTACGCACCCAACCGCTACCGGCAGCACGAGGCGTCGACGGCTTCGCCCGCCACGCTGCTCGTGATGCTCTTCGATGGCGCCGTGCGCTTCGTGCGCCAGGCGGCCGAGACGCTGGAGGCCGGCAACGCGCCGGGCGCCACGGCCAAGGTGGGGCGAGCCGTGGACATCCTGGAGGCTCTCCAGGCCACGCTGCGGCCCGAGCACGCACCGGAGCTGGCGGAGACCTTGGCGCAGACCTACGCGCTGTGGAGCGCCGAGCTCGTGCGCGCTGCGGCGCACCGCGACGCCGGGCGGCTCAGGGAGCTGGCCGACGCCATCCAGACCCTGCGGGACGGGTGGGACGAGGCCGGGCACGGGCCCCGGCGGGCAGGGGGTGCAGCGTGAACGCCATCCATACCCAACCCGAAGCCCCAGCGCTTGAGGCGCAGGACGCCGTGGCGGCCTGGAACCAGGCCTGCGAGCGCGTGGAGGAGGCGCTGGACCACGGAGACGCCGAGGAGGTCCTTGCGCGCGTGGAGGAGCGGGACGCGGCGCTCGCCGCGCTCGTGGCCCAGCAAGCGAGGCGCCCCCTGAGCCTGGCCGCCGGGCGTGCCCTGGTGGCGCGAGAGCAGGCCCTTCAGAAGCGCGTCGCCGCCGCCCTCGCGGACCTACGGGCGGCGCTGAACCACCACCGCCGGGCCCGCGCGGGCGTCCTCAAGTACGCCGCGCAGGCGCACGTAGAGCCCTAGAAGCATGACTCACAACGTCTCCCGTCGCCAGGCTTGCTCTTGTGATTCCAGGCGGTTCTCCTCGTCGGTCACGTGCCACCGGCACGCTCCCTCCTCGCGAAACCACCTGAAATCACGACGCGGTGCCTGGCTCGGTCCGCCCCTGCGAGTCATGCTTCTAGTGGGGATGACCTCCCCGGCGGGGTTCGGGCCCAACGCGTCGAGCCCCCCGAAGCCACACCGCGCGTGGCCAGCCGGCCACGCGCGGGCCCCTCACCGTTAGGAGGGACATCGTATGGATCTCGCCACCCTCGTCGGCCTCGTCGGTCTCATCGGCATCATCTCGGCGTCCATCCTCATGGGCGCCTCCATCAACACCTTCGTGGACGTGCCGAGCCTCCTCATCGTCTTCGGGGGCACGGCCATGGCCGTGCTCATGCGCTTCCGGGTGGGGCAGGCGCTGGGCAGCTTCAAGGTCGCCGCCAAGACCTTCACGTCCAAGATCGAGAAGCCCGAGGCCATCATCGCCAAGGCCGTCGAGTTGGCCACGATCGTGCGGCGTGAGGGACTCCTGGCGCTGGAGAACCAGCAGGTGGACAACCCCTTCTTTCAGAAGGGGCTGCGCCTCTGCGTGGACGGGCTGGAGCCCGACTTCGTGCGCAAGGTGCTGGAGCAGGACATGGAGCAGAACATCGAGAGGCACGTCATCGGACAGCAGATCTTCAAGGCCGTGGGCGACGTGGCGCCGGCCATGGGGATGATCGGGACGCTCATCGGGCTCGTGCAGATGCTGGCGAAGATGGACGACCCCAAGGCCATCGGGCCGGCTATGGCCGTGGCCCTGCTGACGACCCTGTACGGTGCCATGATCGCCCACATGTGGGCGCTGCCCATCGCCGACAAGCTGGCGGCTCGCACCAAGGAGGAGACCGTCAACAAGGCGCTCATCATCGAGACCGTGGGGAGCATCCAGGAGGGGCGCAACCCGCGTGTCATGGAGGAGCTGCTCAAGTCTTACCTGCCCACCTCCCGCCAGTCCGAGTCCGTGGCTGACGGTGCTGCCGCTGGAGCGTAGATCATGGGGAAGCCCGCCCAACAGTGCGACGAGGGGTCGCCAGCCTGGCTGGCGACCTTCGCGGACCTGTGTACCCTGCTCATGTGCTTCTTCGTGCTGCTGCTGTCCTTCGCCGAGATGAACGTCGAGAAGTACAAGGCCGTGGCGGGCTCCATGCGCGCCGCCCTGGGCGTCTCGGCGGACAGCGAGATGGAGCACCTGAACGTGGTGGAGAAGAACGAGGAAGACACCGAGTCCACGCCCTCGGCCACGGCGGTCGTGACGGTCAAGCGCGAGTGTGAGGAGACGGACCACTCGGCGGAGATGTCGGCCCTGTTCGAGAAGGTGAAGCAGAGCCTCAAGGACCTCATCGAGGCGGGCACGGTCCAGGTGGAGTACGAGTCCCAGCACGTCATCATCCGCATGCCCGAGAAGGGCATGTTCCCGCCGGCGAGCGCGCGGCTCTCCAAGGGCTTCGACGGCGTCATCGACCGGCTGGCGCGGGTCATCAACGAGGTGCCCGGGGAGATCCAGATCGCCGGCCACACCGACGACCGCCCCATCCACTCCAAAGACCTGCGCTCCAACTGGGATCTGTCCGCCGAGCGAGCGGTCACGGTCCTGCACGAGCTCCTCAAGCGCGAGAACGTCGACCCCGAGCGCCTCGTCGCCATGGGCTACGGATCCAGCCGCCCGCTGGTGCCCAACAAGGACGCCAAGTCCCGCGCCGTGAACCGCCGCGTGGAGGTCGTCATCCGCCAGGCCGTAGACACCGAGCCCATCGAGCTAGACGCCAGCAAGGGAGGCCCCGATGGGGACAAGGACGCGGCAGCCCAGCCTGCCAAGGAGAGCGCCCCCTCCGACGCCACCAAGCCGCCGGACGGCGCTCAGACGCCCGGCAGCGCCGATCCCGCGAAGTGACGCGGGCTCGGCGCGGCGCTGGCATCGCTCAGGGACCTCGACAACGGCGCTGGCCGCCCCCGTCACGTCCCCACGCGCCAGTTCTTGGGGGGCGGTTAGCGCTTGAGGTTGACGACCTCGGCGAGCATCTCGTCGGCCGTCGTGATGGTCCGGCTGGCTGCCTGGAAGGCGCGCTGGCTGATGATCATCTCGGTGAAGGACGTGGTCATGTCCACGTTGGACTGCTCCAGGGCTCCGGACACCACCGAGCCGCGGCCCCCCGTGAGGGGCTCGCCGATGGCTGGCGTCCCGCTGAGCTGGGTCTCCTGAAAGAGGTTGTCCCCCACGCCGCTCAGCTCGCCCGGCGCCGCGAAGCGCGCCAGCGCCACCTGGGCCAGGGTCCGCACCTCGCCGTTCGTGAACGTGCCGATGATCGTCCCGTCCGCTTGCACCGTGAAGAACTGCAAGACGCCCGCGCCGTAGCCGTCCTGGTCCAAGAAGGTCACCGCGTTCGCGTCCGCGTGCTGGGTGGACCCCGAGCCGTCCCCGCCCTGATTGAGCGCCTCCCCGAAGTCGATCGTGATGTCCTGGGGCGCCGCGTTGCCGAACTGCACCCCCACGATCTGCGGGCCCGCCGTCTCGTCCAGCAGGCGCCCGTCCGCGTCGAAGGTCAGCGTCCCCGTGCCGATCTCCACGTTCCCCGCCGCGCCCCCGTTGAGCTCGGCGCCGTCCACGATGGCGTGCCAGGTCCACTGGTTGGGTCCCGTGTTCTCGAAGTAGATGTCCACCTGGTGGGCGCCGCCCTGGGAGTCGTAGACCGTCACCGTCGTGGAGAACTGCGCCGTGTTGGCCGGGTCCTGGGGGTCCCACGCGTTGGGGTTCACCGGTGTCCCCGCGTCCAGGTTCACGCCCACCGCCACCGCCTCCGTGGCGTTGGGAGGGCTGGTGGCCGTCCCGATGGGCAGGGACGTCAGCGTGGGGGAGAGTGTCCCGTTGGCGTCCGCCATGAAGCCCTGGAGTTGGAGGCCCGTGGCCCCCACCAGGTAGCCGTCGCGGTCGAGCTGCATCTGCCCGTTCCGGGTGTAGTAGAGCGCGTCTCCCAGTGGCCCCTCACCCCGGAGGATGAAGTGGCCCGCGCCCGCCACGGCCAGGTCCGTGACGACCTCCGTGTTCATGAGCGAGCCCTGTTCCTGCATGCGCTGGATGGCCGCCAGGCGCGTCCCCAGGCCCATCTGTGACACCGGCGCGCCGCCCACCAGCGTGCGGTAGAAGACGTCCGCGAAGACCCCGCGGCTCCGCTTGAACCCCACGGTGTTCACGTTCGCCAGGTTGTCGCCTATGACGCTGATGGCCGTCTCGTGGGCCTGCATCCCCGAGCGGGCGATGTACATCGATGAGAAGATCCCCATGACTCCACTCCTTGTGGCGCCGTTAGCGCGCCGCCTCGCCGTTCGCGCCGTCGTCCCCGTCGCCGTCCGCCGTGGCGCCCGTCAACTCGCCGTCGCTCCCGGTCCCCTGGCCGTGCACGGCGGTGACCTGCCCCAGCGCCACCTTGCGGCCGTCCTCTAGCACGAGCTCCGGGTATCCGTCCTCGAAGGTCACCGAGGCGACCACCCCCGTGGAGCGCGTCGACGCGCCCACCGCGCCGCCATCTCCATCCTTCGCGACGACCTCGAACGTGTAGTCCCCCGCCGGCAGCGGGTTGCCGTTGTCGTCCCGCCCGTCGAAGGTCACCGTCTGCGCGCCATCCCCCATGGCCCCCGCGGCGATGTGGCGCACCACCTGCCCGTCGCCGTCCTTCACGACGACCTCCACGTCGGCGGCCTTGCTGTCCAGGGTGAAGCGCAGGTCCACGGGAGACGCTTCCGCGTCCAGCGTCACGTGGTCGTCGCGCAGCTCCACCTCCCGCCCCACGAAGCTCACGAGCTGGGCGCTGGTGCCCGACGCCTGGGCCACGGACAGCATGTCCAGCCCGTCGCGGATGTTCACGAGCTGCTCCAGGCTCGTGAACTCCGCGAGCTGGGACACGAACTGGGCGGGATCCGTGGGGTCCATGGGATCCTGGTGCTGGAGCTGCGTCACCAGGAGCTTCAGGAAGTCCTGCTTGCCCAGCCCCTGCGACTGCAAGCTCTCGCCGCTCTTGGGCAGGGTGAAGGGCGCCTGCACGGCGCTCGATGGATCGCTGACCTGGCTCATCGCTGTCCCTCCCGCGGCGGCTCCGCGCCGCTCCGCTCCGTCGCTTCGTTCCACTGGGTCGACTCGTTCCGCCTGCTCGCCCCGTCCTCGCCTACCGGGTCGCTCTCCCCGGACTCTTGGCGCACGTCCACGCGCCCTTCGACCAGGCCGGCGTCCTCCAAGACGCGCCGCGCCTGGGCCAGCGTGCGCGCCACGGCGCCCCGGCGCGCGGGGTCGTGGGCCCGCACACGCACCAGCAGGTCCGTCCCCGCCACGGCCACCTGCACGGTCAGCGCCCCGGCCGCCGTGTCCGTGAACCGCAGGGTGCGCTGTCGCGGCCCCACGTCGCGCCCCTCCAGCGCCTCCAGCACCTCCGCGAAGCGTGCCCCGGGCGCCGCCTGCACCGCCTTCATGGCCGCCCGCGCGCCCCGCGCCCGCCCGGCTCCCACGGCGACGCCATCCACCGCGGCCCACGCTGGGCCGCTCGCGCCGCCCCCACCGCGTGCGGGCGCGCTCCCTCCGCGCACGGCCGCCGCCACGGCCAGCGCCAGCCCCACGCCACCCGCGTCCTCCGCGGTCGCCTCACGGGCCACGCCCGGAGCTGCCCCCCGGCCCGCGTCCTGGTTCGCAACGCCGCCGGGCCCTTGAGCCTTGGCCGTCGCCCCCCGCGCCCCGTGGCTCGCGCCCGCTGGCTCGCCCGCGCCGCCGCCTTCCTCGCGCCCCACCCCGCGCGCCTGGGCCCCCACGCCCGCCCGCACCTCCGTGGGCGCCTCGGGCTGCCCGGCCCGGGGCTTGGGCTCGCTCCGCGCCCGCGCCTGGCGCGCGGCCGCCTCGCGGTCGGCGTCGAACTCCCAGCGCGGGTCGCGCTCGCCCCGCGCGGCCCGCTCGGCCCGGGCCTCCCAGGGCGGCGGGCGCACGCCCACGGCGGACTTCGTGCCCTTGACGATGCTCACAAGCCACCTCCCGTTGCGCTCCCCTTGGCCCCGCCCCCGCCGGCCGCCCCGGTGAGGCCCAGGGGCTTGCCGAACCCGCGCGCCATCTTGGCCGTGAGGCGGCTCGCGTCTTGGGGCTTCATGGCCCCCAAGATGGGCGCCGCGATGCGCGGCTTGAGGCGCCACAGCACGTCCAGGGCCACGTCGTCCGGCCACAGCGTCACCACCTTGGCGGCGTCCCGGGGCTTCATCTTCTTCAAGATGGCCGCCACGCGTCCGCGTGCGGGCCCCGCGATGGGGGCTACCGCCACGGGCGCCGCCGGGGCAGGCGGTGGAGGGGCCGCGGCCACCGGGGGCGTGGGCGTGGGTGTGGGCGGCGCCGCCGTCATCCCCGGGGCCTTCTCCCGCTCGCGCAGGGCCCGCTCTCGGGCGGCGACCCGCGCCTCGCGGGCGCGGAGGGCTCGTTCGCGCGCGTCCAGCGCCGCCGCGCGCGCCGCCAGGCCGTCCGCCGTGGGGGAGGGCGCGTCGTCTGCGCTGTCGTTCGCGCCGTCGTTCGTGCTGTCGTTCGCGCCGTCGGCCGTGCCGTCGGCCGTGCCGTCGGCCGCGGCGTCGGTCTCAGCCCCGTCGGGGCCCACGTCGTCGTC